>CAZIJO010000029.1:0-38309 GCA_964539515.1 uncultured Bifidobacterium sp.
CGAGACCGTCGGGAACTGCCAGAAATCCGGCATCAAATACGGGTGCGGATACGATGAAAGGCCACCGCCCGTGGCGAGTTCCTGGCGAAAATTCTGCAGGTGTGTCTCGGTCAGCCGGCCCTCCAGATACGCCCGGGCATAAACGCCGGGGGCGGCGTGCCCTTGAAAATAAACCGCATCGCCCGGGAAATCCGCCGTTCGGCCCCGGAAAAAATGATTGAAAGCCACCTCGTACAACGTGGCGGCCGAGGCGTAGGTCGAGATGTGTCCGCCAACGTTGGTTGTGTGGTTGGCCCTTACCACCATCGCCATCGCGTTCCAGCGCATCAAGCTTTTCAGGCGGACTTCGGTTTTCCAGTCGCCGGGATACTCCGGTTGTTGCCCGACCGGGATGGTGTTGGCGTATGGGGTGTTAAAGCCGCGAGGCAACTCGTGGTGGGTGGCCCGCAGCCGGTCGGCGAGCTGTTCCAGCAATTGGGCGGTGCGCTCCGGCCCCTGGCTGGCGATGGCCAGATCGAAGACCGATTGCACGGAATCCGCGAGTTTGTCGCCCTTGGCCCCGTTCGGGTGACCGTCGGTGAGGCCCGGCGGGCGTGAACCGTAAACTTCTTTTTTCTCAGCTTTCACTATGTTACTCACTCCAAAGGTAATCGCCGGGATTTGGAAGGGCTGGTTGCGCCCCCGGCAAGCAAACTGGATTAAATCTCACTCCGCCGCCCGACACCAGCAAATTAGCACAATGCGCCGCCAATGAAACTTCTTGACCTGAGCTTCGCTTCGCCCGCCGAAAACCTGGCGGGCGACGAGGCGTTGCTCGACTGGTGCGAGGCGGAAGCCGGGGAAGAAGTCCTGCGCTTCTGGGAGTCGCCCCAGCCGTTTGTCGTCGTCGGTTATGCCAACCAAGTCGCCCGTGAAGTCAATGTCGCTGCCTGCGCGGCGCGGGGGATTCCCATTCTGCGCCGCTGTTCCGGCGGCGGTACCGTGCTGCAAGGCCCGGGCTGTTTGAACTACGCCCTCGTCCTGCGCATCGGGGCCGACGGTCCCACCCGCAGCATCAGTTCCGCGAACCAGTTCATCATGGAGCGCAACCGCGTGGCGTTGGCGCAGGCCGCTTCCGCCGTTCGCCTTCCGCCTTCCGCCTTCCGGGTTCAAGGTCACACCGACCTCACGCTTGATGGGTTGAAGTTTTCCGGCAACGCCCAGCGTCGGCAGCGACGTTTTCTGCTCTTCCACGGGACGCTGCTCCTGGATTTCAATTTCGGCTTGGTGGGCGAACTACTGCGGATGCCGTCGCTTCAACCCGATTACCGCGACCAGCGGAGTCATGAGAACTTTCTCACGCCCTTACCCCTTTCCCGCGACCAGGCCAAGGCCGCTCTCATCCGGGCCTGGCAGGCCAATGCCCCGCTTGGCAATGTACCCCGGCTGCGGATCGACGCCCTGGTCGCTGGCAAATACTCGCGCGCCGAGTGGAATCTAAAATTTTAGCGCGGCTCGACTCCTGATATGGACATCCAGCCATCGCCAGAGATGATCGCCGCAACTTCATCGCGAATGTGTTGCCAGGCGCAGCCAGGGTCAGAGGTTTTTTGCCGGGCGGCGCGAAGCGAAGTGCCATGCCGCCAAGGAAAGCAGAATCGCAGTCGAGATGCGCTGTCGCCACCGCTCGCTGTCACTGTACGTGCCGATGATTCAGAATCGAGGCCAGGATGATGGCATCCCATGCGGGAAAGTGGAAGCGGCCCAGAATCGACCAGCCAAAGTGTTTGAAGTGTTCAGGGACACTCCTCCCCCCCCGCAATGATGTCCCGCCCCGCCTCCGGAAACTGCCGGTTCCGGAAACCGTTGGCGTAACTTTACCTTGCCAAATGGCGGCCTCACTTTTTCGCTATTGCATCGGGCGCGGCGCAATGGCCACACTGCGCGACATGAAATGCTTGAAACTGAATCTGAAACTTAACTGCTTGCTGCCGGCGGTGTTGACGGCTTTGCTGCTCGCCGGTTGCAGTTCCACGCCCAAGCGGGTGAACAGCGGCCCGGTGAGGGCGCACACGTTTAGTTTTGTCCGAAGCGCCACGACTTCGGCCGCCGACGACAAGCGGGCGGCAGTTCATCAGTTGATTCAGGATGCCATTACGCAGGATCTGGCTGGTAAAGGCTTGCAAAAAGTTGCCGCCGGCGGCGATGTGACGGTGGCCTATTTGATTATCGTTGGTAACAATGCTGCCACGGAAGCCATTACCACTTATTTTGGCACGGGGCGCGATGCTTCCGGCCTCAGCGACAAGGCCCACGAAGCCTACATGGACAGCAAGAACCCAAACTACTTTGAGGCGGGAACGCTGCTGGTGGACATCATTGATTCCAAATCCTACAAGGTGATCCACCGCAATTATGCGACCCGTCCGGTCCTCCGCAATCCGACCGCCGATGCCCGGGCCGCCAATATTCAAGAGGCGGTGAATGAAGCCTTGAGCAATCTGCGGATTGCGAAATGAATAGAATTGTTGGACCTGCGTTTTTGCCTCAGCACTCGCCCATTCATGAATCCTAAGTTTTGCCTTTTGCCGGTTGTGGCGCTCGCCTTGGGTCTGGGTGGGTGTGTTGGAACTTCACTTGATGGGAACTTGAAATCCCCGACCTATCAGGGCGGCGCGGTGGAGAAGGTGGCCGTAGTCGCGGTGGCAGACCAGCCGTTGGTTCGGCAAGGGTTTGAGAATCGTTTTGCCCGGCAAATGGTCGAACACGGGCAGGCCGCAATCGTGACGTATGACCTGATGAGCCTGCCGGAGATCAAAGCCGACAAACAGGCGGCCACGGCGCGGGTGCGTCAAGCGGGGGCGGATTCGGTCCTGGTGGTCCGGCTGGCCAGCCAGGCAACGCAGACCAGGGAAACGCAGGCGACCGCCCAGATTTTTGCACCCGTCATTACCGGCTACGAATCCAACGACTGGTTTGATTATTACACGGTGGCGTTCGTGAACATGGGCACTTCCTGGAGCGATTCGAAGACCCAGGTTTATCTGGAAATGATGCTTTACGACTTGAACACGGGCCAGCGGATCTGGGCGGGCGGCACGGTCACGGTTTTGAAGGATGGCATGGACCGGGTGGCTCAAATGGATCCGATCGTGGCGAAAATTCTCGCCGCGTTGCGCAAAGACGGATTGATCCGCTGATGGGCCGTTCCACGTCGACGGAATTCTCCGTGGACTTGGAAACTAACGTCATGCACCTTGCCTTCGGGCATGGTGCCGCGGCGCGCTGGCTGGTAGAGTCTGTTGTCAAACCGGTGTCGGGAGCGCGGTAGCGGTTCCCCGCCGGTTTCAAAGTCAAAAGCGAAAGGCCAATCATGAAATTCCCTTTTTGTTTGTATCGGCTGGTGTGCGGGCTTGCACTCGCCGCCTGCTGCGGCGCAATGGCCCAGCAGACCCCGCCCGCCCCCCAACCCGCACCGCCCCCAGCCGCGCCCGCCAAACGGAGCGCGGTCGAGCTGGAGAAACTGGTCGCCCCCATTGCTTTGTATCCTGATCCGGTGCTGGCGACCCTGCTACCGGCGTCGGTCTATCCCTTGGAAATTGTCCAGGCCGCCCGTTTTGTGGCGGACACCAACAACCTGGCCAAGCTGGACGCACAGCCGTGGGACACCAGTGTCAAAGCCGTGGCCCGCATCCCGGACGTCATCAAAAAGCTGAATGAGGATCTTGCCTGGACCATGGAACTCGGGGAGGCCTTTCTCGCCCAGGACAAAGATCTGATGGACGCCATCCAGGCGATGCGGGGCAAGGCCAAAAAGGCGGGCACGCTGCAGACCACGCCGCAGCAGATCGTGACGGTCACCAACGTGGTCGTTGAGAAAACCGTGGAGCAGCAGGTGGTGGTGGTGACCAATACAATTGTCCAGATCCAGCCGGCGAGTTCCTCGGTCGTGTACGTGCCGACCTATAATCCCTATGTCGTATATTACCCACCGCCCGCGTATGTGGCCAACCCGTACCCGTTGCTCACCTTCACCGCTGGCGTAGCCCTGGGGGCGGCGATTGCCAACAACTGCGACTGGTTCCACGGAGGGTGCTATCACGGCGACGTGGATATTGACGTCAACCGAAACGTCAACCGAAACTCGAACATTAACCGAAATTCAAACGTCAACAGCGCGCGGACGACAGCGGGCGGGCAGCAGAAGTGGCAGCCGGACCAGAGCCGGCTGAACAAGAGCGGTTCGGCCAACGCCGCCAACCGGAGTGCGAACGCACGGGGTTGGGGTTCTGGCGCGGCGCAACCATCGACCGGGAATGTCGGCGCCCGACCAACGACCGGCACCGCCGGGGCCCGGCCCTCGACCGGTACCGCCACCGCGCGGCCTCCGACTGCCGGTGCCGGGGCACGCCCCACCTCCACATGGCAGCAACCCTCGTCGGGCGCCCGCACCCCGACCGCGCCGAGCGCTTCGCCTTCCCGGCCCACGGTTTCCCCAAGCCGCCCGTCCTCGTCCGGAAGTGCCTTCGGCGGTTCGAGCAGCGGGGCCGGTGCCCGCGATTACAGCAACCGCGGGTCTGCCAGTCGCAGCAGCACTAGCTTTAGTGGGGGCCGCACGGGTGGCGGCGGTGGCGGCGGTGGACGCGGCGGCGGAGGGCGACGCTAAACTTGCATACCAGAAAAACGCGCAATCCCATTTTCCTCTGATATGAAAACCACCTCCGCACGCTCGTTCCCCTCGGCGCTGAATCCCTTACGGCAATTCAGACTCCATCCCAGTCTAGTCGTCGGTTTGATCCTTGGTGCCATAACGACCGCCCGCGCCGCGGACATCGGCCAGACATTTGCGACGCCCGAAGCGGCGGTAGCGGCGCTCGTGGCTGCGACCACGGCCGAAGACACCAACGCCTTCCGGGCGATCTTCGGTCCGGTGGGGGTGGAAATTGAAAACCCCGATCGCGTGCAGGCCGCCAACGAACTCCGCGCATTCAACGCCGCCGTCCAGCAGCACAAGCAGATCGTTCGCGAGTCCGCGACCCGCTGCGTACTTGAGATTGGCACCAACGCCTGGCCGTTTCCGATTCCGATCGTCCTGCGGAATGGCAAGTGGTTCTTCGACACTGAGGCGGGCAAAGAGGAGATCTTGAACCGTCACATTGGCAAGAACGAACTGGCAACGCTCCAGGTGGTGCGTGCCTATGTCGAGGCCCAGCGCGAGTACGCCAGCAAGGACCGCGACGGCGACGAAGTGCTGGAGTACGCGCAGAAGACCGGCAGCACGCCGGGAACAAAGGACGGTCTCTATTGGTCAGCCGAGCTCGATGGCGAACTCAGCCCGCTCGGGCCGCTCGTCGCCCAGGCCCAGCTCGAGGGTTACGGAAAAAAGCCCCGGGCGGAGGGCGCCGCACCCGAACCGTTCCACGGGTATTTCTTCAAGATCCTCACCCGCCAGGCCAAAGCGGCGCCCGGCGGCAAATACAGTTACGTGATTAATGGCAACATGATCGGTGGTTTCGCGTTGGTGGCCTGGCCCGCCGAATACGGCGAAACGGGCGTCATGACCTTTATCGTCAATCAGCAAGGCCGCGTCTATCAGAAGGACCTGGGCCCGGCGACCGGCAAAATCGCGGCCGCGATGAAGGAGTACAACCCCGACCCGACTTGGTCCCTGTCGAACGACTAGCAAGCACACATTGCGAGATGCACAATGGCTTGTAAGGGACCATGGTTGATTACGGCAGTAAAGGGCAGGGCAGCGCGCGGCGCTAAAAGGGGTCGAGACGGAGTAGCTCCCGGAGGTGAATATGGGTGGAGGGGTCGCCAACAGATCAAAGGCATTTCTTCGGTCAGGCTGAGATTGGTTGGCCATTGGTGCAATTCATCACCCCACCATACTTGATTGTGTTCCGGCTCAGCGGTCCGCGGAACGAAATTTCGGCAACAGGGGATTGATTCGACTCCCTCTCGGACAAGAAGCGCTGACCGATGTGTTATGGCAGTCATCTCAGCAGGCGCAAACGCGGCCTTGCCAGCGCCTTTTGGAATATGATAAGTCACGCAAGTGGCAGCGCCTCAAAATAACACCCCCGTCTTGGTCCGCGCCGCCAAGGTTCTGGCGCAGTTGGGGGAGGAATTGGCTTTCGTCGAGGCGGGTAAGGACGCCGGTCTCCTGCCGATCAACAGCCTGCTCATGGATTTCGAGGAACTCCCCCGGGAAAACGCTCCGGCCATCCTCGCAACGGGGCTTGGGGAAGCGAGGAGTCTGTTGGACCAAGTCCTGGATGGTCCGGGGATCTTCACCAGCGAATCCATCCGGTTCTTGAACGAGTGGCATGCGTGGATGAGTTCCGTCCTGAAGGCGTGGGAAATGGGTGCAGCGATGCCCGCGGTTCCAGATGCGTGGCACGCGTCCACCGGGAGCGGCGTCAAGCCTGCGGTCGCAGGCGCAAAACCGGTCTCACCCAAGTCGGCGGCCGCGCTGCCAGCCGAGGATGAACCGGCGATCCGTTTGAACCTGACCGACGATGCCGAACTGCTGCGCGAGTTTCACGGCGAATCGCAAGAGCTGCTGCAGAACATCGAGCAAGGCGTCCTGGTCTTGGAGGAGAACCCCGCTGATGCCGACACGATCAACGCCATCTTTCGCGCTTTCCACACGTTGAAGGGCGGCGCCGGCCTGTTGCACCTCGACGCGTTGCGGGAACTGGCGCACGATCTGGAGTCGCTCCTCGATGCCGCGCGGCGTTCGGAGCTGAGCATCAACTCGGACATCATCAACCTCATTCTCGCTGGCGGCGACGCGCTCAAGCACTTCACCCGCGAAATCGGCGAACAACTTCAGGGTGTGAAACCGGGCGATCCGATCATCGTGCCCACCCGGCTGCTCCGGCAGCACGTGCGGGCCGCCTTGCGCGGCGGTCCTTCGCCGGCAAACGTCCCTGCCTCACTCACCCCCGCCGCGCTCACTCCCGAACAACCCGAGGAGGCCGCGGCGCCAACCTCACCGCCGGCTGCGGCCCCGGCAACGGGCAAGCCTCCCGAAAAAGTGCAGGCGGAGTCTGCGGCCAGGGTGGAAAGCGCCGCGGGGTTCGTAAAGCTCGATACTCGGAAACTGGACAGCCTTGTGGACCTGGTGGGGGAACTCGTCATCGCGCAATCCATGGTCGTCCAGGACCCCGAGGTGCAACGGTTGTCCAGCGGTCATCTGGCGCGCACCTTGCGTCAACTCGGCCGCATCACCACGGAGCTGCAACGCACCGCCATGTCCTTGCGCATGGTGCCAATTCGCCGGACGTTTCAAAAGATGGCGCGCCTGGTGCGCGACCTCGCCGCGCAGCAGGACAAGCAGGTGCAATTGGTTGCGGAAGGGGAGGACACGGAACTCGACCGCAACATCGTCGAGGAGTTGAGCGACCCGCTCGTCCACATGATCCGCAATTCGATTGACCATGGCATTGAATTACCCACGGTGCGTGAGGGGCAGGGGAAGCCGGCCCTTGGGACGATTCGCCTTTCCGCCTCCCATCAGCGGGGCGGCATTGTCATTGAAATCCAGGATGACGGCAAAGGCCTGGATCGCGATCGCATCCTGGCCAAGGCGCGCGAACGCGGCTTGATCCAGCCGGGCGTCACTCCGACCGAGGAGGAAATTTTCGCGCTTATCTTCGCCCCCGGCTTTTCCACCGCCGAAAAAGTCACCGATGTCTCCGGTCGGGGAGTGGGCATGGACGTTGTCCGGCGCAATATCGAGAAGCTGCGTGGCAAGATCGAAATCCGATCCGTCGCGGGCCAGGGCACTACCTTCACCATCGTCCTGCCGCTGACCCTCGCCATCATTGACGGGATGCTCGTCGGGGTGGGCGAGGACCGCTACATCATCCCGACACTGGCAGTGCGCGAATCCTTCCGCCCCCGACCCGGCATGGTCAGCACCGTGCATGAGCGGGGCGAAGTGGTTAGCGTGCGGGGGCGACTGACGCCACTATTGCGTCTCGGGCAACATTTGGGCACACCGTACCGGGCGGTGGATCCCACGCAGGGCATCATCGTTGTCGTCGAATCCGGCGATGCCGCTCGTGGCCTGCTCGTGGATGAACTGCTCGGCAAGCAGGAGGTCGTGATCAAAAACCTTGGCGCAACCTTCCGGAAGCAGGACCTGTTGGCTGGCGCCGCGATCCTGGGCGATGGCCGGGTCGGGCTGATTCTCGATGTGGATACCCTCGTGAAATGTCAAAGCGCCTACAACTAGCTACGCTGCCAATGCCATTTGAAATCGTATGACAACGGAAAACTCCTCCCCGCCAACCAGCGGCGCGAAGCCGGGACGTTACTTGACCTTCAAGCTGGGCCGGGAGTCCTACGGTTTGCCGGTGCTTGGCGTCCGCGAGATTATCCGCCTTTGTCCGATCACGCCGGTCCCCCGGATGCCTGACTACATAAAGGGCGTCATCAATCTCCGGGGAAAAGTCATTCCGATTCTAGATTTGCGGGCCAAGTTCCAACTCTCGACCGAGGGCTACGGCGAACGGGCGTGCATTATCGTCGTTCAGGTTGGCGCCCCGCCCGCCACCGTCATGCTGATGGGCGCCATCGTGGACGCCGTCGAGGAAGTGGTCCAACTGGGCGCGGCGGAACTCGAGCCCACCCCGGATTTTGGCGGTTCGCCCAATACCGACTACATCCTCGGCATGGCCACCATTCACGGCGGCGTCAAAACCCTCCTCGACCTCGACAAGGTTTTCCTCAAGGAAGGCCTCCTCACTTTGGTTCCGTCCCAAAAACCGAATCCTCAAAACCAAACCGTATGAACTCCTGGACCATCTCTCGTCGGATCATCTTCGGCTTCACCGCCATGCTGCTGATTTCGCTTGTCCTCGGCGCCATTGCCCTTTGGCGGCTCTCGGGCGTCAGCCAGTCCGTCGCAAACTTGGCGGATAACACTCTGCCCAGCATCCTTATCCTCCGCGAGTACGCCGGAGCCACGCGGGACAACATCTTTTGCATCCTCCAATACGCGGATGCCGAGCCCGGCGACCGGCGCAAGGAACTCGAAGCTCGAATCACGGCCAATCGCAACCGCATCGACGAACTGATCAAACTCTACGATCCGCTCATTTCCGACAACGAAGACCGCCGCCTCTTTGAAGAAGCGAAACGAACTCGCGCGGCCTTTGTTTCGGTCCGCACCCGCTATCTGGACCTGGTGCGCCAAGGAAAGGTGGAGGAGTCCAGGAAGCTGCTCGCGGAAGAGGTCATCCCCGCCTCCGAAGACACCGTGAAGGCCGTCAGCGCCTCCATTGAGTACAACGAAAAATTGGGTATGGACGCGGGCAAGATCGGGAAGGCGGATGCCCAATCGGGCGTTCGACTCATTGGCCTTGTTCTCGGTTGTGCCATTGTTCTGGCCGGCTTGCTCAGCTGGCAAATCGCCAATTCAACCAACCGTGTCCTGCGCGACCTCGCGGGCAACCTCGACCAGGGCGCCACGCAGACCGCTTCTGCGGCTCGGCAGGTATCGGCAGCCAGTCAGACTCTTTCGTCCGGTGCCAGTGAACAAGCGGCGTCGGTGGAGGAAACGAGTGCCTCGCTCGAGGAGATCTCGAGCATGATCCGCGCAACCGCCGACAACGCTGAAAAAGCCAAGCTGCTGGCGGGCGAGGCCCATACCGTGGCGCAAGCCGGTTCCCGCACCATGGTCGAGATGACCCAGGCGATGGCGGCCATTGACAGCTCGAGCGCGGAGGTGGCCAAGATCGTCAAGAACATTGATGAGATCGCCTTCCAGACGAACATTCTGGCCTTGAACGCGGCCGTGGAAGCGGCCCGCGCCGGCGAGGCCGGGGCTGGCTTTGCGGTTGTCGCGGACGAAGTTCGGTCGCTGGCCCAGCGCAGCGCCGCCGCCGCCAAGGAAACGGCCAATAAGATCGAGGCCGCGATTGCCAGCAGTCGCAATGGCTCCGTCAGTTGCACCAAGGTCGGGGAATCGCTCTCGCAAATCGCCAGCAAGGTATCGTCCACCGACGCCTTGGTTGCGGAAATTGCCACGGCCGCTCGCGAACAGGCGGAGGGCATCGAACAGATCAACACCGCCATCACCCAAATGGACCAGGTCACCCAGAGCAATTCAGCCAGCGCCGAAGAAAGCGCCAGTGCTGCCGAGGAACTTGATGCGCAGGCGGCGTCCCTCAAAGACATGGTGGGCAAGCTGCGCCAACTCGTTGGGGGTGCGGACACGGCGTCGGTCAATCCTCCAGCTCCGCCCGCGGCCCACGCCTCGCAGGTTACCGTATTCAGCGGTCAGCCCGTCCCGCGGTCGCGGCCTCGCGCCCAGCCACACAAATCCCTCGCTGCCGGCCATCGGAAGGCCATCCCCATGCCCGGCGATGCCCATCCGGTTGCGGACGATGATGACGAACATTTCAAGAACTTCTGAACTGACCGTGGCGCGGGGCGGATGGCCGAGGATGCATGCGTCGTTCACGGCCACGCTGTCAGCCGAAGCCTATCGGACGCTCGTGGCCTTGGTCTACCAGCACAGCCATATCCACATCGGCCCCGACAAAGAGCCCATGCTGGCCAACCGTCTCCGCAAGCGTTTGCGGGCGCTGGGGCTTGTTTCCTATGACGATTACTGTGCCGTGCTCCGCTCGGCGCAAGGCCCGGATGAGATCGAACAATTGGTGGATCTCATCACCACAAACCACACGCGCTTTTTCCGCGAACCGGAGCATTTCAGGTTGCTCACGGACCGGATATTGCCCGAGTTGCTTCCGCAGCTCGCCACGGAAGGATCACCCCTTCGGGTCTGGTCCGCGGCCGCCTCCTCCGGCGAGGAGCCTTACTCGCTCGCAATCGTGCTGGCGGATTTCTTCCGGGAGCACGCTTTCGTGGACTGGCACTTGGAGGCCTCGGATATCTCGCATCGCATGCTGGCGGAGGCTGAACGAGGGGTTTACCCGCTCGACCCCCGGCACGCCTTGCCGCCGGAGATGTTAAAGCGTTACTTCCAACGCGGCGTTGGCGCCCAGGACGGCACCTGTCGGGTGAAGGCTGATCTGCGAAGACGCGTGCGATTTCAGCGCATCAACCTGTTCCAGGCGGAATACCCGCTGCCAAAGGACCAGCACGTCATATTTTGCCGCAACGTGATGATTTACTTCGATCCCGCATCCCGGGCAACCTTGGTGCATAAACTCACGCGGCAGCTGGCCCCGGGTGGTTTCCTGGTGATCGGGCATTCGGAGAGTTTGATGGGCATCCGACACGATTTGGAATCCGTGCGGCAAAGCGTGTTCCGCAAGCCATGAGTGCCAAGCGAAAGATCCGGGTTCTGATCGTGGACGACTCCGCCGTCGCTCGCCGGGCCATCCGTGATGCGCTGGCTCTGGATTCCGAGATTGAGGTGGTGGACGTCGCTGCCGATGCGTACGTGGCACGGGAGAAGATTCTCAAGCTTCAGCCGGATGTCATTACGCTCGATTTGGAAATGCCCCGCATGGATGGGTTGACGTTTCTTCGGATACTTAACGAGCACCATCCGATGCCGGTGGTCGTGGTGAGCGCCCTGACGCCACAGGGCTCGGCGAAGGCCATCGAGGCCCTGGCCGCCGGGGCGGTGGATGTGCTGGCCAAGCCCAATGGCAGTCAAGCTCTGGGGGAAGTGGCCTATCAGCTGGCCTATCATGTCAAAGCTGCCGCCCGGGCTCGACTCCAGCCGCGCCACCGGGAAAACAACCCCGTGTCCCCGCCGCCATTGTCGGAATCCGTGCCTGCCGGACAAGGCTCCGCGCGGCGCATCATTCTGATCGGGGCTTCGACGGGTGGGGTGGAAGCATTGCGCTATCTCCTGCCACGGTTGCCGGCTGAGCTTCCGCCGATCGCCGTAGTTCAACATATCCCACCCAATTTCTCCCGGAGTATGGCGGAGCATTTGAACAAGCTTTGTCGCTTTGAGGTTCGCGAAGCGCGCGAGGGCGATGAGCTGCGTTGCGGCCTGTGTGTGGTGGCGCCGGGTGACTTTCATATGGCATTGGTCCGTTTCGGAGGTGGCTACCGGGTCCGGCTGACGCAATCTCCGCCGGTGCATCACTGCCGACCCGCGGTGGACGTGCTATTCCGATCCGCCGCCGAGCACGCGGGCGCCCAGGCGGTCGCCGCTTTGCTAACCGGCATGGGGAGCGATGGCGCTCGTGGTATGCAGGCACTTCGAGCCGCTGGGGCGCGAACGCTGGCCGAGCACGAGGACAGCTGCGTGGTGTATGGCATGCCCCAGGCCGCCATCAAATTGGGAGTTGTGGACCAGGTCGTCCCGCTTGAGGAAATGCCGCGCGCCATTCTTCAGGCACTTGCCCAACCGGTTCGCGCATGACCCCACGAATCCTCAACGTGGACGATAGCAAGACAATCCGGTTGTCGCTGGCCCGGCTTTTTGCGCGGTTTGCCTGCGAGTGGCGCGAGGCCGTCAACGGAGAGGAGGGCCTCGCCGCCGCGCTCCAAAAGAAACCCGACCTCATCCTCTCGGATTGGAACATGCCGGTTATGGACGGGATTACCATGGTGCGCAGAATGCGGGAAAACCCCGCGCTCAGACGGACGCCGGTCATCATGCTGACCACGGAGTCGGGCCCGGAATATATCGCCACCGCTGCCCGCCTGGGGGTGCGGGACTACGTGATCAAACCCTTTCGCGAGGAGGAATTGCTGGCAAAGGTCGGCCGAATTATCCCTTTGCTTCCGCGCGCCGACTCAGGGACACCGCCGTGAACGGGCAAAATGTGAATCCGCAACCGCCCGCCAACTCGGCGCCGCCCGACGATTCCGCGCCTGAGCTGGCGGCCGACCCGTCGAAGGATGCGGCCGTGCTGGTGGTGGACGACAGTCGCACCATGCGGCTCGGGTTGATACGCGCTCTGAACGGCCTCGGTTTTCGCAACATCAGCGAGGCGGCCAACGGCGAAATGGCGTTGCAGCTCGCGGCGCAGACGCCACCGGATCTCGTGTTGCTCGACATCATGATGCCGGGCCTGGATGGTTACGAGGTGTGTCGCCGGTTGCGGCAGAGGCCGGAGATGGCGGAAGTGCCAATCATGTTCTTGTCATCGCTCGAGGAGGTGCAGAACAAGACGCGCGGTTTCGAGGTCGGTGCGAACGACTATCTCACCAAGCCATTCGACATGCTGGAAGTGAAAGCCCGCGTGCGCTCGCTGCTCAAGGCCAAGGCGCACAGCGACGCGGTGAAGGAACAAATCGCGAGCGATCTGCGAATCGCGCGGCAAATCCAGATGGGCATGCTGCCGCACGATTTTGAGCCCTTCGAGCAGGCCTTCCGGGTCGAGTTTGGGGCCGTGCTCGAACCAGCCCGCGAGGTGGGCGGCGATCTCTACGGCGTGTGCGCCGCGGCCGCGGAGCGGCTGGTGTTGTTTCTCGGCGACGTTTCGGGCAAGGGGATCCCCGCCTCGATGTTCATGGTCCGGGCGATCAGCCTCGCCCGGCTGCTGGCGCGGGAAATCGCCGAACCCGAACGCATCCTTGGGCGGCTGAACGACGAACTCGCGACCGATAATCCTTCGGGCATGTTTGTGACTTTCCTGTGCGCGATGTTCGATCCGGTCTCCGGACGACTCACCCTGGCGAATGCCGGCCATTGCCGCCCGGTGCTGCTGCGCGCCGGCGAACCACCGCGTTGGGCGGTGAAAAACCTGGGTACCGCGCTGGGCTTCGAGCCCGGGCTCGCATTCGAGCGCACGGAACTGACGTTGCAAGCCAACGATACTTTGATTTTTTACACCGACGGTGTCAGCGAAGCGTTTAATCCCCAGGACGAATGTTACGGCGACGAGCGACTTCTCGCCGACGCAGGCGACTTGGCCGGACAGTCCCCGCCCGCCCTCACCAGTGGATTGCTCAAGCGGGTGCGCGCCTTTGTCGCCGGGGCCCCACAATCCGATGACATCGCGATCCTGACGCTTCGGATCGGAGGCAAACCGTCGGGAAAAAGCGGGGACTCCCTGACGCTGGAACTGCACGCGACCCCGGAGGAAGTCATGCGCGCCGTCGAGGCCTTGCAGCAGTTTGCCCAGGCGCATGACGTTACCGGGAAAACCATCTTCGGTCTGACGCTGGCGCTGGAGGAGTGCGGCAGCAACATTGTCAATCACGCCCTGGGCCGTGACCCGCAACGGAAGTTCCAGGTGGCGCTGCACCACACCGACGATTCCTTTGTCATCGAGCTGCGCGATCGTGGGCCGGAATTTGACCCCACCGCAGCGGCTGGGCGGAAGACGCAGGCGGACGACGAAGACCTGCCGGGGGGCTGGGGCATCGAACTGGTCCGCCGTCAGGTGGATGAGATCCGTTACCGGCGCGAAGCCGGAGAAAATATCCTGCGCCTGACCAAGCGGTTGATTCCAGGTGCGGTCGGAGGTTGATTTTCCAAACCACGAACCAGACAATACCGGAACAAAACGAAAAACGATTATGCCACTCGAAATTCAAATCCAAAAAAGCATCAGCGGCCAGGACACGGGCGCGGTCACCGTAAAACTCACTGGCAGCCTCGACACGGCCACCGCGCCCGAATTAGAACGCCAACTTGCACCGGCGGTGGCTGGGGCGGTCAAGGACGTCGTATTTGACCTGGCGCAGTTAAAATTCATCAGCAGCGCCGGTCTGCGGGTGTTCTCCGCGACACGGAAGACCCTCAAGGAACGCGGCGGGCAGGCCTCCTTCATCCACATGCAGCCGCAAATTCAGGAAGTCTTTGAAATCATGAAATCGCTTCCCGGCGTGGCGGTGTTCAAGGACGTCGCCGAATTGGACCGCTACCTTGCGGTGCGCCAGCGATCACACCTGGAAAAGCAATAGCGGCGGATCGCACCGGGCCGGGCAACGCGCCGGCGGGGTTGTTTGCGAATGACCAGCACCATTCCAGTTGTGGACGACACGCCGGCCAACCGCCAGGCGCTGACGGGCACGCTGAAGGGCGCGGGCTGCCAGGTCAACGTCGCCACCCGCGGCACGCTGGCGCTGGACAATCAATCTGATGCCGCGCGACGAACGGCCCCTTGCCAGCGCTGGCTCGCTTGATTTCGTGGGTTTGCGTGTGGACTCACGCCGCCGGTTTGCAGCGAGGCAAATGTCGCCCGGTCCACCGCGCCAATGATCCTGCTATGAACGAAGAAAGCTCGAATTTCAAACGCGCCGTCCATCCGGCGTCGCCCGAAGTTGCCGCGACCGCCCCCAACGCTGCCCCGTTGCAGCAAGCCGCCGTGCTGGTGGTGGATGACAGCCGCACCATGCGGCTCGCGCTGATCCGTGCGCTTAACGGACTGGGGTTCCACAACATCACCGAAGCGGCCAACGGGAAGCAAGCGCTCGAACTGGTCCTGACGAAGCCCTTCGACCTGATGCTCCTTGACATGGAAATGCCGGAGATGAACGGCATGGAAGTGCTCGGCGCGCTCAAGGCCAACCGGAACGTGAGCGAGCTGCCCGTCATAGTTATCTCCGCCGCCGATCAAATGGAGAATGCGGTGAAGTGCATTGAGGCGGGCGCGGAGGATTTTCTCCCGAAACCTTTTAATCCCACCCTGCTGCGCGCCCGCGTCACGACCTCGGTGGAAAAGAAACGGCTGCGCGATTTGGACCGACTGAGGTTGATCGAATTGGGGCGGGCCCACGAACTGGTCCGGCGCGCGTTTGGCCGTTACGTGTCCGAGGAGGTGGCGAACAGCATTCTGCAATCGCCGGAGGGCCTCGAGCTGGGCGGCGAGGAGCGTGAAATCACGATTCTAATGTCCGATTTGCGCGGCTTCACGGCGCTGGTCGCGCGGCTGGCACCCCAGGATGTCATCGCGTTTCTCAATCTCTACCTTGAAACGATGGTGGACGTCATCAGTCATTACGGGGGCACGATTGATGAGATCATCGGCGACGCCATCCTGGTCATCTTTGGCGCGCCGCTGGCCAGTGAGGATCATGCCGCGAAGGCGGTCGCCTGCGGGCTGGCTATGCAACTCGCCATGAAGGATGTGAACCAGCGCCTCACCGCGAAGGGTGGAACCGAACTCGAAATGGGCATCGGCATCAATACGGGCCGTGTCATTGTCGGCAATATCGGTTCCGTGCGCCGCACGAAATACGCCGCGGTCGGCTCGAACGTGAACCTGGCCGGTCGGATCGAGTCCTTCACCACCGGCGGTCAGGTCCTGATTTCCGAGCCCACCCGGCAAGCGATCAAGTCACCACTCCGGATTGATGGTCAGTTTTCTGTTGAGCCCAAAGGGGCAACGGGCCGCCTGCAGTTGCATGAAGTCGGCGGCATCGGCGAACCGTTCAACCTTGCCCTGCCCGTGAAATCCGAGGCCCTTTGCCCGCTGACGCCGCCGTTGCGGATCTCGTTCACGGTGCTGGAAGAGAAATTCCTTGGGCGAACGGTTCACCAAGGGTGGCTGGTGGCGCTATCCGAGACGGAGGCTGGAATTTCGTCCGAACTGGCTCTCGCGGCCCTCACTAATCTTAAAATTGAACTCGCGCCGGTGGTGGATGCGAATCCCGGCGGCGAGATTTACGCGAAGGTGATCGGCGCCGTGGTTGGGGCGCCGGGCCAGACGCGCATCCGGTTTACGTCGCTTTCCCCGGAACTCAAACTCTGGGTGCAAAAGACGTCGCCCGCGGTGAAAACCTGAAGGCGATCCAGATGATCGCGCTCAACAAGGTTCGCGGCCGGGACTAAGAAAGACCCCGTGCGTCCGGTTCTGAATTTGGATTGGGTGGCGCGGGCCCGATGCCGGGCCGCTCACAGCCAACGACCGGCAATGACTATCCAGGCTGCGATGCAGCCGACATGAAGCACCTGGTCGCATCCAATCAAAATGATCGGAAGATCCGGTGACCGCTCACACTTCTTGAAGTGCTTCACCCACCACCGAATCGGCATCCGGGAATCAACGAAAATATGAAGCAGAGCCAGAACCAGGCCTCCGACCCAGCCCAGGACCAATCCCAACAGCACGCCGTGAATGCTGCCGTGCACCCAGGCGGCGGGATGCGTGATTCGAACCTTGTTGATGGCCATCCATTCATTTTGGAGCAGCCAATCGGCAAGCAAGTGAAGCATTAAAGCCGCTTCGAAGAGCGTCAGCGTCATGACAGTTTGATGCCCGGGAAATTGCAGTCGGAGTTTTCGCGAAGGGTTGAAAGCAAGACGGTCAGACGCGCACCTGCTGTCCTTGCGGCTTCGTGTGCTTTGCAGCAGGGCAGTTCTCGATCAGCAATAGGTTCGGGATTTGCGTTCACCATCGGATAGATATCAAAGTTCACAAGTTGCGCGCAAGTCCGGATCAGCAAACGCAACCTGACTTATTTCAGCTGCTGATGGATGAACGATGACGATGAGGGCGACGAGATTGCATCGCCTCCGATGAGCGGATGAATAGCGTCGTGGTGGCCTTCAACCTGCGATGGAAAACGGGGTCTTGGCAGCCGGTCCGGGCGAGGATCCATCAAGAGATTTAGTAATGATCATTGTAAATCGGGGCTTGACTTGGTGGTCTTCGATAAGTATCACCATATCCCGGTGGCAGTGATTTAGAATCCCAGTAGGAGTTTTGCCTGCGAGGGCGAAGTACTGGGTGGATCGCCGGATAACCAAACTAATCAGAAGCGACGGAGGGAGACGTATATGTACACAGCAGTTCACAATTGTAACAAATTCGCGTGCGCGATCTTAATCGCGGCGCTTATCAGCCAAGGCCAGCGGGCGGTCGCGGGCTGGAGCGGGGTAATCAACGGCACCGGGTATGGCCAGACCACCGTCAATGTAAGAGCCTACGAAACGTCGTTGCTCAAAACGAAAAGCGTCGGCACGACCAACATGCTCAATCCCAGTGCCGCCATGACCACCACCAGCGGCTATGTTGCCGGTGCAACGTTGCCGGCGGACGCCTCCCCGGCCACCGTGGCCAAGGTCAAGGGGTTTCCGGGATACATCTGGGATGCAATCACGGTGGGCAGCGATGGTGACTCGACCGACAGTTCCGAGTTCCCGGGGGTCCAAATTAACCCAGCAGACTGCGCCTCCTTGGAAATGACTTCCTCTTCGGTTATCGCCCCGGATGACAAGTCCGGCACGATCACCGTGCAGGCCATTGCCACCGCGGGGACGGGGCTCCGGGTTCGCGGGTACGAGGCCTTGGGAGCATTGCCGGAAGATGATCCCAACACGGATGTCAATGAGACACTTGCATTTTTGAAGGCGAATGGCTCGCTGAAGTGGGACATTATCTTACTTGGCCCGTTTAACCTTAATACAAACAATTGCAACGCACTGGTGATCCCTTTCACCATCGAGACCGGAACCACCAACCTCTACTTCGCAACCGACGGCGTGGCCAAGAGCCTGCCGCTCGTCATCACTTGTCCTCCGAGTTTTTCCGTTGGCTGCGAGCAATCGTTTGTCTATCCGCCGGTGCAATTCGCCGGCTGCGGGGACGTGACGCTCACCTACAGCCCAGAAAACATCGGGACGTTTCCGCCAGGTTCGTTCCCGGTTGGTGTTACACCAGTAACCGTGACAGCCACCGATAAAGATGGCAACAAGACGAACTGCACCTTCACCGTAACGGTCACGGACACCACGCCGCCGGTGATTCCAACACTGCAGACTTTGACCGGCGAATCCTCGGTCACTGTGCCCGTGCCCTCGGGCGCAACGGACAACTGCGGCGGAACGGTGAACGTTTCGACGACCAATTCGTTGACTTACACCAAGCAAGGAACTTACACCGTTTACTGGAACTTCGACGACGGCAACCTCAACACTAACACGGTCCCTCAAACGGTGATCGTGGATGACGTGACGCCTCCGTTGGCGCCGACGATTCCGGACGCGTCGGGTCAGTGCTCCGTGACAGTCACTGCCCCGACGGCAACAGACAACGTTGTGGGTAGCGTGACCGGCACAACGAGCGATCCGTTGAGCTACACAACGCAGGGGACGTACAAAATCACCTGGACCTTCGACGACGGCAACGGCAACACCAGCACGGCCATCCAGAAGGTGATCGTCAAAGATACGATTCCGCCAGTGGTGCCGACCTTGACTACCGTGAGCGGGTCATGCGGGGCGAGTGTGACCTTGCCGATACCGACCACGACCGACAACTGCGCTGGAACGGTGGCGGGGACCACGACGACGGTATTCCCGATCACCACGGCAGGTACGACAGTGGTAACTTGGACTTTCAACGACGGTAACGGCAATATCAGCGCCGCGTCCCAAACTGTGATCGTGACGGGACTTACCTTTAATGGGTTCTATTCGCCAATCGGTGGCACCGGTGGCAGTTGCAAAGTACCCCTGCGGACCGCCAACCTGGGTAACAACCTCCCTGTGAAGTTCGACGAGACATGTGGTGGCTCGCCTTATCTCGCGGGAAAGCCGACATTGTCGATTGAGAAGGCAGATGCCGATTGCGTGCTGACGCTCGTTGCAGCGGTCGACTTCACGCTGGTTGGGAATGAATGGCATTTCAACTGGGACACTGGGTCGGGCGGGGTCACGAGAGGCACCTACAAGCTCACCGCAACGTTGCAGGACGGGAGCACACGGTTTGTGTGGATCAAACTCAAGTGATCGCTGCTCACGGTTAACCAGCAATCCAGCGCTGATCAATTGTTAGGCCGAAGCCAATGATCCCCCGACCGCTAACACCCTTTGGGCGGGGGATCCTTTTGGTCGTTGGCGGATTGCTTGGTCTGTTGCTGACGGCGGGAGTGGCAACCTGTCGTGCCCAAGTCGTTCTGGACGGCAAATTCGGCACCAGCGGTCCTCTCGCGGGACCGAACTATTCTATCCCGGACAGCCTGGGCAGCACGCGGGGGAATAACCTCTTTCAGAGTTTCGCCCGGTTCAACCTGACGGCAGGTGAGGTGGCCACGTTTAGCGGCCCAGCCAATATTCAGAATATACTGAGCCGGGTGACGGGCGGCAGCCCGTCTTCCATCAACGGCACGATTCGTTCCGACATCGCCGGCGCGAACTTCTACTTCATCAACCCCAATGGCATCATATTTGGTCCCAAGGCGGCGGTAAATGTCAGCGGCTCGTTTGCCGCCAGCACGGCCAACTATTTGAAACTGGCCGATGGCGCCCGGTTTGTGGCGGCGCTGGACGCCGATGATTCGGGATTGAGCACGGCTCCGGTGAGCGCATTCGGATTTTTGGGCGAGACGCCGGGCAGCATCACTGTGCAGCAAAGCACCCTCCGGGTGCCGAATCTCCAAGCGATCACGCTGGTCGGTGGCGACATCGCCGTCGATGGCGGTGCCCTTCTGGCGCCCGTAGGGAAAATCAACCTGGCGAGCGTTCGATCCGCCGGAGAAGTGCCGGTGGATCCGAAAACACCAAGTGTGGCTGAATTCAGCGCGGCATTTCCGGTGCAAGGCCAGATTACTTTGGAGAACGGCGCCCGGCTCGATGCCAGCGGCACTGGTGGGGGACGGATTGTCATCCGTGGAGGCCAACTCGTGGTGGATAATTCCAGGATCCAGGCCAACAGCACTGGAACCACCGCGGGGCAGGGAATTGATATCGCGGTCGTCGATAATCTCGACTTGCTCAATGGCGGTCAGATAAAGAGCCTTTCGACCACCGGCCGCGGGGCGGGCGGAAACATCAGTCTTATGGCCCAGTCCATTCGACTCGATGGCGGGGGGCTGGTGGACGAGACCGGCAGTCCGTCAACGCAAATCGCGACCACCTCCGGCGATCCATTTCTGGGTGGCGGGGCCGCCAAGGGCGGCGATATCATGATTCAAACCGGCAGTCTCGAACTGGTGAACAGCGCGCAGATTTCCTCCGCCACGTTTGGTGCGGGCAATGCCGGCCGCATCGAGATCACGGCCTCTTCCGTGCTGCTCGACCCCCGGCTCCCTGCGCTGGTCTCGGAGATTTCCGCCAATACCTGGAGAACTTCCGGCGGCGGGCGGGCGGGCGATATTGTTATCCGCACGGACACGCTGGACCTGCTCAATGGCGCCTCGCTTCTCGCGGCAACCTTCGGCTCGGGGAGCGCAGGCCTTATCGATATCACAGCCTCCAAGGTCAACATGGCCAATTTTGGAGTGATTACGCCTGCCACTTTCGGCGCTGGGAATGGGGGCAGCGTGAAAATGACCGCCGACTCCGTGCTGCTCGACGCATCGTTCATCCAGGCGGTGACGAGGTTTAATTCCACCGATCTCAACGCTGCCAAGGGGGGCAACATTTCCATTACTGCCGGCTCGATTGAACTCCGCAACGGCGCTCAGATCTCGGCGACCACCCTCGGCTCCGGCGCCGGAGGATCGATTAATCTGACGGCCGATTCCATTCGCTTGACCGGTGACAATGGAGTTTCAGGTTCCCTCACGGGCATCCGATCAGCCAGTGGACAAGACTTGGGTGGTGGTTTGGTCCTGGTTGGAAACGGGGATGGCGGCGATATCATCATTCAACCCAAGTCCCAAGGGGCGCTTGATCTAGTCGTGGCCGACGGCGCTCAAATCTCCACGGAGACTTTGGGCTCGGGCAGCGCCGGACAAATAGACATTTCGGGTTCCTCCCTGCGTTTGAGCCGAAGAGGCAGCATCTCTTCAGCATCGTCGTCGCTCGATGCGGGCGCCGGCCCGGCCGGCAATGTGCATGTGACGGTCAGAAATTCCATTCTCTTAACGGAGCAAAGCTTGATTACGACCGAGGCGCCAAGTGCCAGTGGCGGAAGCATCAGCCTTATGGCCGGCTCGGAAATCCAGCTGATGGAGAGCAAGATCACCGCCCAGGCCGGACCGGGCGGCGGCGGCAACATTACGCTGATGGCGCCGTCGATGATTTATCTGTTGAACAGTACGCTTACGGCCGAAGCTTTGGGGGACGGCGGCAATCTCATGATCGATCCGGTGTTCTTCATCATGAACAATAGCGCGCTGATTTCCCGCTCCAGTTCGGCCAATGGGGGCAACATTACGATCTTGTCGGACTTTTTTTTCCAGTCCGCCAGCCTCATTGATTCGTCCGCCCCCTTTGGATTGCCCGGGACGGTCAGTGTCTCGGCCCCGGCCCTGGATCTGAGCGGCAGCTTGGTTGGCTTGCCAGCCAATCTGTTGGACGCCGAAACGCAGCTGCGTCCGGATTGCCGGGTGCGACTGGCGGCGAATCTCAGCAGCTTTGTGGTTCTCGGCCGGGGTGGATTACCCATTGCCCCCGATGGTTTCGTGCCGAGCGGGGCAAGCTCGCCTTGGGATGAAGCGAAATAGCAAGTCCCGCACATGCGGTCGCCTCCTCCAGCGCCTGCCCCTGCTGCTGGTGTTGAGCTTTATCCCGGCCTTGCTCCGTGCCCAAGTTCTGCCGCCGCCACCGGCGGGCCGAGACTCGCCCGCAACGCTGGCCACCGGAAACAGCCTGTTTGTGCGCGGATTCCAATTCGAAGGTCACCACGCCTTTAGTGACGCAGAACTCGCCGGAGTGACGAAGCCGTTTACCAATCGGGAACTCGGCAGTGAGGAAATCGAGCAAGCCCGACGCGCGGTCAGCCTCTATTATATCAGCCACGGGTACATTAACTCTGGGGCGCTTATTCCCGACCAGGACCCAACCAACGGGATCATCGTCATTCGCATCGTCGAAGGCGTGCTATCCGGGGTCGAATTGCGGGGCAATAAGTGGCTCCGGGATAGCTACATCGACCGGCGTCTACGACGCTGGTCGGCCCAACCGCTCAACCTTAACAAGCTGCAGCAAGGTTTGCAGTTGCTCCGGCAGAATCCAAACGTTCAGCAAATCAACGCCGAATTGAAGCCGGGGGCGGCGCCCGGCGAGAGCCGGCTCGAGGTGAATGTGGTGGATCAACAGCCGTTTCGGCTCGGGCTCCAAATCGATAATCAGCGGCCGCCCAGCGTCGGTGCCGAAGAAATCTGGCTGCTGGTTTCCGATGTGAACCTGACGGGTCTCAGTGACCAGCTCGACTTCCGGTACGGAATTGCGAACGCCGGCGCAGACGGCTTGGAATTCTCAGGCGCGGACAACATTGAGGCCAGCTACCGTTTGCCCGTGACCCGATACGACACGACCCTCGGCTTGCGTGGGAGCCGGCTCAACACGAGTATCATCGAACAGCCGTTCGCTTCATTGGACATTCCGAGCCGGACTGACAGCTATGGAGTCTTCTTGCGCCAACCGGTCTATCAAACGGCCAACCGGGAGGTTGCAGTGGGGCTTGCCTTCGATCACCGGCAGAACACTACCTGGTTATTGGGCGAGCCGTTCAACATTTCCCCCGGCGCGGTAAACGGAGAAATGGTCGTCTCGGTGTTGCGCTTTTCTCAAGAATGGCTGAGTCGCGGGCCGAACCAGGTGCTCGCTTTGCGTTCGACGTTCAACTTTGGTCTGGACATATTGGATGCGACCGATAACGGCATTGCGGGAGATCCCAATGCAAAGTTTTTCTCTTGGCAGGGTCAGGGGCAGTACGTCCTGCGGCTGTTCAACACCCAGAACGAGCTGGTCCTCCGGCTGGCCGGCCAGTGCACCGACGAGCCGTTGCTCGCACTGGAACAGATGAGTATTGGCGGGTTTGAAAGCGTCCGGGGATACCTCGAGAACCAGCTGGTGCGCGACCGGGCGCTGGTCTCCTCGGCGGAATTTCGAGTTCCGGTGCTTTTCAACAAGGCCGGCGCGGGCATCGTCCAGCTGGCCCCATTTTTCGATTTCGGCGGGGCCTGGGACGTCGATGGTTCATCCAGTCCAACCAAGATCTACAGCGCTGGAATTGGTCTGCTGCTGACGCCCGGCAAACACTTCTCGGCGCAACTGTACTGGGGCTACCGCCTGCGCGATGTGGTGATCCCGGATGACTCCGGCTTGCAAGGTCACGGATTGGACTTCAAGCTGAACGTCATGGCGTTTTAGCTGGATTGCTCGCGGCCTGCAACTGCGCCTGCTGACGGATAAAGTCCGCAGCTGATCGCCTGGGAAGGATGCGACGTTGCCTTCGACGTGACTCCACTGTTCCGTTCGGATTCCCGGGCCGGGTCTATTTCTTGGCCGGGGCGACCTCAGCGGCCGCGGCGGCTTTCAAGCCCACTTGACGGAGCAGGTCGCTCCGGGTTTCGCGCAAGCCCAGGTTCTCGGGCTGCACCTCAATCTGGTCCGAAAGCACCGCGAGGGCATCGTACCAAATCCCGGCGCCGGCATAGACACCGGCCAAAGATGCCGGACTGGCTTTTGAGATTTGTTCCTTTAATTCGGCGTCTGGTTGGACCCGCTTGATTACCCCGCTGGCCACCAAATCCTTCGATCGGTTGTCCGGATCGGTCACCAGCGCCACGACCCACTGGTACTCCACGCCGGGAGCGAGCTTGGCGCCATGATCGGATAGCTTCAGGCGCTGAATCCCCGCTTTTGTCGAACGCTCGACCAACACCTGGACCAGCGGTTTTACTTTGTTATCCTGGAGCAGAGTCAGCTCGAATTTCGCGTTGGCTGGTTTGGACTGAAACCAGAAGAGCGACGGTTGCTCCTGGGTCGTCAGGCCGATGTCGTCCGGTGCCAATACATCGAGGGTGATGGTAGCGTCGCCGGTTCCCCGCGAGCCTCCCGTCACCCGCACGGAGGTCGCATCGGATGATCTGGCGAGCTTCGGACGAAACTTAACAGTGGAGGGAGAATTGGCCTGGGCCGAAACGAATTGAGTTCCGAGGCCACCCCAAATTAGCATCGTCAGAAAAGTGGCCAGCCCGAATGGTGATCGTAGTTGCTTCTTCATAGCATGTAAGTTTCGGTTTGATTGATTCAGCGGAACTTGGTCAAACGCAACGGCAAATGCTTTGTATCCACAGTTGCCCTAATTGTCAAAGTAACAGTTTCATTCAGTAGCGACTTTGCGCTCACGCCGGGCACCGTGCGGCCCCGTCGGAGGCGATACGGATGGGGAACTGTCTCCCCCGGCTGGGAGTTCTCGTTTCTCGTCCAGGATCTGGAACACGGGAACTTTGTTGGCTTTGCCCTTGACCTCCAATAAGCCGATTTCTTTGGCTTCAAATTTATCGCCCAAGAGGTCGTGCGTTGGAGCCCCAATCAGAATGCGGCAGCGGTTGGGCAGCAGGTCAGGGTCCGCCAAAGTCTTGTCATAACTTTCCAGGCGCGAGGCGGTATTCACCACGTCACCGATGACGGCGTATTCAAAGAGATCATCACTGCCGACGCTCCCGGCCGCCACCTCTCCCGTGTAAAGGCCCGCGCGCATGCTCACCGGCGGCAGTCCCTCCGTCTCCCATTCGCGACGCAACTCCACGAGCCGCCAGCCCAAGGCCAGGGCGCACCGCACGGCGGCGGCGGCGTCTTTGGCTTGCTCGGCAACCGTTGTATGGGGGACGGGGACTCCGAAGAGCGCCAGAATACCGTCTCCGGTGAATTGCTTCAAAACGCCGCCGTGATCCTGAATGACCTGGGCCATGGCCCCGAGATAACCGTTCAGCCACTCATACAACCGGGCTGGTTCCATCTTCTCGGAAATGGTGCTGAACCCTTTCAGGTCTGTGAACAGCACCGTGACGACGAGTTTTTGCGCCAGCGGTCGGTGGCCGGCGATAAAGGATTCCCGATTCGCCCAGATGGACTCCGCGATCTCCTTGGAAACGTGGCGCGAGTAGAGTTTCATCAGGACGCCTCGCATGGATCGTTCCTGTTTGGAGACGTACGAAACGATCAACGCCGCGGCCGGCATGAAGCCGAGGGCGGGGGCAACGGCGGGAATCCACCAGCCATTGGAAAAAGCGATCCAAACTGCTCCACCCAGGCTGAACAGGCACGCCACCACCGTCGCGGCAAAACGCCAAGGCGAACGCACGCGGTAGCCGATTGCCCCGCCTGTCAGGCACCAGAACAACAACCACCCATCCTCCATCCAATCCTTCCAGAATTGCAGCGACGGTTCACCGTTCAGCGCCATACGCAGGAGTTGGTTGGTAATGAGCCCCTGCACCTCGATCCCGAGATGATCCCGGCGAATGGGTGTCACGCTTTGATCGAAGACACTCTTGCTGTTGAGCCCCACAATCACAATCTTGTCGCGCAACATTCCCTGCGGGATCTGGCCGGATAGCGCTTGGACGAATGAATAGCGGGTAAACTCCGCCGGGCATTTGAAGTCAATGAGCACTTGAAAGTTGTCAATTGTGGCTCCGACATAAGCGCCGTCGGTGGACGTGAGGGGGTGAAGTCGCGCTTTGCCCAGCCGAAGTGACTGCGGATCATCCGGATCGGCCGCCGGCGTGATTCCCTTTCGCTGCAAGTAAACCAAAGCGAGCCGGAACGGAAACGCATCGAAACTCTCTCCCGACGGCGAGTCAGCATACAGGGCGGTGCGACGGACCTTGGGAATCGTGCCATCCACCTTGTCATCTACAATGAGGTTGTCGTTGAAAGCAATCCGGTCCGAGTTCGATTTCAGGATGGCTGGTGGATCGATGCCGCCCAGTGTAAAGATGGCGACAATATTGGAGTAGGTCTGGAGCACGCGATCAAATTTGTGGAGACCTTCGCCGCTCTTGGGAACCGGGATGTCGCGCCAGATGTCCAACCCGATCACGGCCGGCTCGTCGGCCTCGAGCATCTCCAGCATCTCCGCCAGTTTGAAGTCGTAGATCGGCCAGTCCAGCGACGGACTGTGAATGTCCGCCTCGGTCATTTCTACCAGCACGATCGAGCCGGCGTCGACCTTTGGTTGGTGACGGATGAAGAAGTCATAGGCTTGAAACTCCAGGAATTGCAACCACCCGCGGCGCTGGGCGAAAAGCGTGCCCAGAAATACCAGTAGCACCATCAACAGGCTGACCGTGGGTGGTGAAAATTTCAGCTTCCCCAATCCCGGCGTGGAGGACCTGCCTGCGCTCATTTGGCTAGAGCCAATTCCCGATGATCAGGTAAGGTGACCAGTAACATGGATGGCGATAACGGCGGTCGTTGAGGAGTTTGATTTGAGCGGCTTGCAGGGCCTGGGCTTTGGAGATCGGCGGCGACTGCCGCAATTGGTGGTAAACTTCGGAAATCAAGGCGGAGGTGGACTGGTCGTTCACGAACCACAAGCTGGCCAGGGCACTACGCGCGCCCGCTTTGATCGCCACGCCGGCCAGCCCGAGGGCGGCGCGGTCATCACCCGCCGCGGTCTGGCAGGCGCTTAAAACCAACAACTCCACCGGCTGGCCCCGATATTGCCCGGGGCGAATCAGGTTCTCGAGATCGTTTAGCGTCAATTTATTGTCGTAGGTGAGGACGAAAGTCTTGTGCACGTCGCGATCAAACTGTCCGTGCGATGCGATGTGGACGATTGAGAATTGCTCGTCGTTGAGCTTTCGCTTGAGTTCCGCCAGGGTGAAATCTTCATCCAACAAGGTCTCGCTGGAAGCGGAAGGATCGATGCTGCGCAACTCGCCGGTCACGAAATCCAGGGGGGCGAAGCCTTGGACCGGTTTTGAAAGTCCGTTCAGCAGCAAACGGGCTTTGCCGCGTCCGATGGGCCGCGGCTCGACGAGGGAGAGCCCGGGCGCCACGGCCACCGCCAGGTCCTGAATCAGAAACCGCTCACCGTCATGCAGGCTGGCAAAAGGAACGGTCCGGAGCGCGCCATCCGGAACGAATACCAGAGTATTGATCTCTTTTTCGCGCAGCAATTCCCGGAGGGGCCGGATAAGCCAGTCGTAAAGTTGCTGTGCTTGCGCAAGGTAGCCGTAGCTCGTGCGGGTCTCGAGATTACGGCGAAACGCCCGCACCTCCGCGGTTAGGGCATCCGCACCGACCTCCACCGCAAACCGTTTGAGACCCGAAGTCAGTCCGACCAAAACTTCAGTCCGGCCGGGTAGGGGGATCAAATAAACCACGGCCGTATGCGGATCCACTTCTTCGAGCGCCCGCGTCTTGCCGCGCAGGACGTCAACGCAGTCATCGCAGAAATAGTCTTCGAGTTCGACCGTTTTCAATTGCTCGACCGTATCCCGAGCCTCCCGGAGGAGCGCCTGCTCGATGCTCGGATCGGTGGTAGAGCTGGCCTCCCGCAATAACAAATCTGCCAGTTCAAAAAAAAGTGGCCCTTCCGATTCGCGGAACGAGAGGCGCGGGGTGCGATTGCCGTAGCCGATCGAGAAATCGCTGCGGATGGGTTGCAGTGTTTGAATCGCACGCCGATATGCGGCCATCGCCGGCTCGATCTCACCCCGGGCTTTCAGGAGTCGGCCGGTTTGCCACTCCCAACGATACAAGGCTTCCGGCATTTGTGCCTGCTGGGCGGCGAAAACGGCGCGCCGAGTCAGGGTCAAGGCGGCCTTGGGCTGCCGATCCTGCTCATACAGTTGTCCAAGATATCCAAGCGCATAAGTTTCGACTGCGTGATCACCCAACTTTTCGGCTAGCGCTACGGCTTGTTGGAATGATTGATGAGCGCGGAGCAGGAGTCGCCGGCTGGATTCGGCGTCGGTAGGATGGATTTTTTGGTCTCGCTGCCCGGCGGTAAGCAGCAAAAACGCTTTGGCGTGCGAGGGCTTGAGTTGTTCGATCTCCCGCAGTCCTTCAGCGTTTAAATCTTCCGCTTTCCGAAAATCACCTATGCGCTCCGCGGCCGCAGTCGCATTGCAGAGCGCCTCGGCGGCCAGCCAAGAGTTGCGATGCTGTCGCGCCCAAGCAGCGCTTGCTTCGTAGCTTGCCAGGGCTTCCGCATCTTTTTTCTGGGTGGCCAGCATATTACCCCGGTCGTTCAGGATTGCGCCCACCATTCCAGGTTCGGCCCCGGCCTGGGCGGCGGCCAGGGCTTCCTCCAACAGGGTGGCGGCGCGTTCTGTCTCCGTGGTCAAGACCAAGGCTGCTCCCAGTTTGCTTTTGACCAAGGTCAAGCGCGAGGGGTCCCCGGTGTTTTCAATACGCGCGAGCGTTTCCTCCAGAACCTGCACGGCCCGTCGTTGCTGCCCGAGAGCCTGATAGGTACTCGCGAGGGATATCGCCACCTGAATTTCGGAGTTGGTATCGCCTTCGCGCCGGAAAACCGCGAGGGCCTCCTGCCAGTCCGTCGCCGCCGCGCTGAATTTGCCGCTTTGGAATGCCCGCTCAGCCTGAGCGGCAAAGGTCGGCGACTTCGCGCGCGCTCCCTCGGTCCCACAGAGCAGGGCCGATACGACCAGCAAAAATGCGGCGGAAGCAGAACGAGCTGGGAAAGCCAAAATCATTGGCTTGTTATTACTTCTCTGGCTGTTTGAAGTAAAGCACTGCTCGCCCGGTCTTGCGACCGGAACGGCTTTAGGAGGAGGGGCCACGGCCATCGGACTTGGACAACCGTTTTCAGCGGAAAAACGTCTTCCCGGCTTCGCGGGCCGATGCCGAATGTGCCGCGCTCAACCTCCCTGTTTCCGGTTGGGGCACGAAGACTCGATTCTTGTGCGAGGGTCTTACCCGCCCCAGCTGCCGATGGCAATCTGCGGTCGAGGCATTCGCAGTTCGCGACCAGGCCGCTTTCCACAAATGAGTTCGGGGTCCAACCATTCTCGCGGTGCCGGGTTAGTAGTCGAACACGCTGAATTCTTGGTTTCGTTTCCGCAGATTTTGCGACAGGCGCAAAGCGAGATTCTGCAACAGCACAAGCTTGATGCGCGGGTGACTTTCGCCCAGTCGCTCGAAATCGGAAAGTTTGAGGAGATCACATTCGACTTCGGTATCCGCCGTCACTGCCGCCGAGCGGGAGGAGCGGTCGAGCATTGCCATCTCGCCAAAGGCCATGCCCGGGGAGAAGGTGCCCAGGCGCTTTTGCCGGCCGCTGCTTTGCAAGAGGGTGGCGCTCGCGCAACCCCGTGCGAGGAAATACATTTCCCCCGCGGTTGCGCCGGAATGCACAATCACCTCGCCACCCTGATATTTGTTGCGCACGAGCAGGGCTTGCACCGCGGCGACCTCCTCCGGCCCCAGGCCCGCGAAAAGTTCATAATCGGCGGGCGCGACGGATTGCTGGGCGCCTGGGACAGCAACCTTTTCGGCGAGCAGCCGGTTTTCACACCATTCCAAGGCCGCGTCATTGTCCTCAAAACTGGCGAAGATCTGGTCGAACCGCTCCTTGAGCTTGACCTTCACATAGCGGCGCAATTGCGGTGCGCGCTCAATGTTGGTGAATACTGCCTTTTTGCCCTGGTCTTCCATGGCAATCAGCAATTGATAAAAAAGTCGGCTGGCGCTTTCATTCATGGCCAGCACATGTTTGAAGTCGAATATGACGGCTCTCACGCTGGGCAGTTTCCGCATGACTTCATGCAAAATCACTTCGGCGGTCGAGACGACGAGGTTGCCCTGCAGCTGGAAGACCTGAATGCTGGCGCCGTGGTTGCGCAACGCCGCGGCTTCCTCGGGACTGCGGATCCGGTTGGAGTTCACATCCGCCGCGCTGAATTTGAGCCGGATAACCGATTTGCTGGCGTACGGGGTGTTGAACAGGTGCAGATCAAAGAAGCGCGAAATGTCGTCACAGGCGGCGAGACCGCGAACGCTGTTGCCGCGGCTGTCGAGCCGCGGCGAGAACACCCCGATGCCCAGCTGGCCAGGGAGCACGGCGATGAGCCCGCCGGACACGCCGCTCTTGGCCGGCATTCCAACGCGATAGAGCCATTCACCAGCGTAGTCGTACATGCCGCACGAGCCCATCACGCTCAGGACGCTCTCGACGTATTCGCCCCGGACGGCCTGCCGGCCGGTGATCGGGTTGGTGCCGCTATTAGCCAGGGTCGCGGCCATTACCGCCAGCTGGCGGCAGTTGACGGAAACCGAGCACTGCTTGAAATACAAATCCACCACCGGATCGGGCGGTTCGGTGAGGATGTTGAAATTGCGCAGCATGTGCCCGATGGCGCGATTGCGATGGCCGGTTTCGCTTTCCGAGCGATAGACGGTTTCGTCCAAAGTCAGCGTTTCGCCGGCGTAGCGGGACAGCATGTCCAGCATCCGATTCAGCCGCGTCTGCGGTTGGCGTCCGGCAATGAGTCCGGCGGCGGCAATGGCGCCAGCGTTGATCATTGGGTTACGCGGCCGGCCGGTGCCAGGTTCGAGGCTGATGGCGTTGAAGGCGTCGCCGGTCGGCTCAACACCAATCTTGTTCAATACCTCGGCCCGAGTATTGTCTTCGAGGGCGAGTCCGTAAACGAAGGGTTTTGAAATCGACTGAATGGTGAAGGCCTGTCGCGAGTCACCCACTTCATACACGTGGCCCTCCGTGGTGACCAGGCAGATGCCGAACCAGTTCGGATTAGCCTTGGCTAGTTCGGGAATGTAGGTGGCCACCTGACCTTCCTGCAGGCTGGCGTGGCGACTGTGGATCTCGCGGAGATAATCGAGGATGGGGGAGGGGATGCCGGTGGCGGATTCGGGAATCATCGGTTCGGATTCAATTGGGTAAATGACTGCCAAGGACAAAAATGCAGCAACTATGCCATCCATCCATTTGTTGCCAGGCAGATCCAAAAACCCACGCCAGCCAACGTTTTCAGCTGGTGGGCGCACCTGTCCGGAGCTGAACGGCCGCGACCGTTCGGTTTCGTTTTGGTCAAACTGGTCAGAAAGAAGCTTTCTCGACCCAGAGAGCGTTCGCGTGCCTTGAGCGAGTTGCTTCTCCAGTCGTTAAGCATTTGATCCCGCAGGATCAGCTTATCCGAGATGACAGTGCGGTAAGATGGGTCCGCGAGCTTTTCGTCTGTCGCCGCAGGGTATTGACATCACCATAACGTGCGTTGCAATCGCAGATGGACCCGCCTGAGTTTCGGCGCTGCCAGATAGCATCCGCCGCCGGAGAGCTTGCCATTCGCATCGAGGTAAGCTTTCGAATTGATGCTCCCCTGACCTTAGCAGCCAAGGTCAAACATCGAGATCCCTCGTGAGGATCACCGCGGGAGATTCTGCGGTGACTTCACCCAAAGTTTAGGTCATAGCTCGGCAGCAGAGGCGGCTGAAGCGGTTCGCGCAAAGTGGATGGAGTCCTCATACCGCTTGGTCAGGAACCGCACCCGCTGGGCAATCACTCGCGTCAGTGCAAACATGAATGGCGCTGCCAGGGCGGGGGCCTCCGCGAACATTTTCTTCAAGCCCGCCGCGGACATTTTAACGAGGACACTGGGCTGGTTGGCAATGACGTCAGCGGAGCGCGGTCCCTGATCAACCAGGGCCAGTTCGCCGAAGCACTCGCCCACACCCATGGTGCTCAAGGTCGATTCGCGCCCGTCAATGATCACGCGCGCCCGGAGCTCGCCTTCGAGCACCATGAACAGGGAATCACCCTGCTCGCCCTTGCTCACCACAGTTCCGTTTGGCAGCACCTTGACCACTTCAAGATAAGTCAACAGCGAGGCCAGCAGTCGCTCCTCCACGTCCGCCAGCATTTTAATGCGGCGCAACGAACCCGGTTGAATCCCCAGCGCAGCGGCGGAAGCGGCGGCGCTCGGCGGCAATTTGGACTTGAACAGAACTTTCAGCTCAGTCAGATCGGCTGCGCGGGACCAGACCGCGTCTTTCTCCCGGAAGACCCAGGAGTTGGCGGTCACGCGGCCCAGTTTTATCCAGGCTACCAGACCGGGCAACTCGACCGGTCCGTAGGCGATGTTGTCCGTTCCCCACGCCAGATAATTAAAGCTTGTGTTGGTTTCCATTCGGCGAGTTGGATATCCAAACCTGGAGGCAGTGTCAAACCTTCAAGACAAATTGGGACATAATCCCCACGGGCTTGGATCCCTTGAATTCATGAGTGAAATTCTGCCGCCGGAGGAGACATTCCTCCGAATCGCATGTCCGTTGCCTTGTTTGTCATTGTCAGTTGCCGGTGAGTTGCCGCTTGCTCCCGGGCATGGCCTGTTTAATCTATCTCCGTGGACTGGTTTACCGACCGTCATTGCTTCCTGCTGGCCGTGGTGCTTTACGGCGTGAGCATGGTTTACTCGGTGTTCCTCTGGCGAAAGGGATTTCGCCAGGATGACCGCGTCAATTATGTGCTCCTGCTCGCCGCTTTTGCATTTCATACGCTGGCCCTGTTCCAGCGCGGTTTCTCGCTCAATCGCTGCCCGGTGAACAACCTGTTCGAAGCCATGATGTTCTTCACCTGGGTCATTACATTAAGCTACCTCCTGTTGGGCCTGTTCCGACGCTTTCGATTCCTGGGAGCGTTCGCCGCTCCCTGGTTGTTCGCCATCGGCGTGTTTGCGCTCATGCCCTCCCTCGACGGGCCCAAAACCGAATTTACCGGGGCGTTGGGCAGCCTGCATGCCGCACTCATCATGCTGGCGTATGGTGCCTTCGGCCTGGCCGCCGTTGCGGCGGCGATGTTTCTGACGCAACAACACAATCTCAAGTTCGACAAACTCCGGGCCGTCTTTTCCCTGCTGCCACCCATCCAACGGCTCGACATCATCACCAATCGCGTGGTGTTTGTGGGGCTGCTGCTTCTGACGGTCGGGCTGATGGCCGGCGGCCGGTTGCCCCGGCCGGAAGGCGTGGCCTACTGGCAGGACGCGAAAGTGTTGTGGTCGGGCTTTTTGTGGCTGTTGTATGCCGGACTCCTTTTCAGCCGGATGCGCTTTGCGTTCGCCGGCCGCCGTTTCGCCCTGGGGACGATTGGCGCGTTTATCTTCATGCTGTTGACTTTTTGGGGCACGAACCTGTTGTCGACTTTGCACCACCCATGAGCGTCGTCGTCATTGGTCTCAGTCATCGCTCCGCTCCGGTGGAATTGCGGGAACGCTTTGCCTTCGCCGAGGCGCGGATCCCGGCGACGCTCCAGGAAATGCGTGCCGCCGGCATCGCGGAGGAGGCGGTGATCCTGTCAACCTGCAACCGCGTGGAAATCTACACTTTCACCACGCTGGAGCCGCTTCACGCTTTCCGGGCGTTGAAGGAGTTTCTGGCCACAACCCATAATTACTCCTCGCCGATTGGTGAGGAATTGTACGCCCTGCACGAACCGCACAGCGTGCAGCACCTTTTCAAGGTCGCGTGCGGGTTGGATTCGATGGTTCTGGGCGAAACCGAGATTCTCGGTCAGCTCAAAAAAGCCTATGATCTGGCATTGCAACACGGCCACACCGGGGCCCGGTTGAACAAGGCCTTCCAGCGGGCATTTAACGTCGCCAAACAGGTGCGCACGGAAACGAACATCCAGCGCGGCAGCATCTCGGTCGCTTCGGCGGCGGTGGGTCTGGCGGAGAAGATCTTCAGTTCGTTGTCGGGGCATGAGGTCATGGTCATCGGCGCGGGCGACACGAGCGAAAAGACCGCCCGCGCCCTGCTCTCGCGCGGAGCTCAGAGCATCGTTGTGGCGAATCGCTCCTTCGATCGGGCGGAAGCGCTGGCCAGGGAACTCGGGGGGCGCGCCGTGAAGTTCGACGATTGGGCGCACGAGTTTGAAAAGATCGACATTGTCATCAGCAGCACCGCCGCGCCGCACCACATTCTGGACCGGGTGAAATTGGAGCCGCTGATGAAACGGCGAAAAAACCGTCCTTTGCTGCTGATTGACATCGCAGTGCCCCGCGACATCGACCCTTCCGTGAACCAGCTGGACAACGTCTATCTCTACGATGTGGATGATCTCCAAAGCATCGCCCAGGATTATTTGACGCAGCGCAAGGAGGAAATTTCACGATGCGAAGCCATCATCGAGGAAAAGGTGCGGGGTCTTCTCGATCAGGTGGCCCGGCCGCGGCCGGCGCCCAGTTCGCAAACCGCCCCTTCCAATGTCTGAACGACCCATCATCATCGGTACCCGGGGGAGTGCGCTGGCGCTCGCCCAAGCCAACCAGATTCTCAATCAATGCCGGGCGGCCTTTCCCGCGCTTGCCTTTGAACTAAAGATCATCAAGACGACCGGCGACAAGTTGCAGACCGCCTCGATGGCCCGACCGGATGCTTCGCTGCCGAAAGGACTGTTTACGAAAGAACTGGAAGTTGCCCTGCTCGACGGCCAGGCCGATCTCGCGGTCCACAGTTTGAAGGATCTCCCGACCGATCTTCCCCCCGGCCTGATGCTCGCCGCAACGCCCGCCCGGGCGGATGTGCGGGACGTGTTGATTTACCGCTCGGCCGAAAAGGCCTCTTCTCCGGATGTCATCCGCGGTCTTAAGCCGCACACGGCGCTTGTCGATTTCCCCGCGGGGGCCACCATTGCCACCAGTAGCACCCGGCGCAAGGCCCAGTTGCAATTGATCCGCCCCGACCTGAACGTTGTCGAGATCCGCGGCAATGTGGCGACGCGCATGAAAAAAGTCACCGAGCAGTCCGGATTGGATGCCACCGTGCTCGCGCTCGCCGGTATCATGCGGCTGCATTTCACGGTCGAGTCCGACGGCACGCTCCATGGCGAGGGCGTGCCTGCTGGCTTGCTCGCCACTGTGCTGCCCGTGGACGCCATGTTGCCGTGCGTTGGCCAGGCCGCCATTGGAATTGAAATTCGCGCAGGTGATGATCGGATCGCCACCATTTGCGAGCGGCTCAATCATTTGGCCACCTTGCAGTGTGTCACCGCTGAGCGCGCTTTTTTGCGCGGGATGGGGGGCGGCTGCCAGAGTCCCGTCGCCGCTTATGCCGAAATCGCCGGCGGACGGCTCACCATGCGCGCGGTCTCCTTCCGCGACGGCCCGGCCCGGCGCGCCGAGGGCAATCGACCGATGACGGAAGCCACCGAGCTCGGCGAACAATTGGCGGCGGACTTGCGTTAGCAATGCCCCTGGTCGTCGCCCGCGCTTTCTCCCGCTTTCATTCGAGGTCATCCTGGGTTCGTCGGTTCACATCGCTGGCGTTCGGCGAATGAAAGAAGAACCACCGGTGCCCGGGCGAGACGCCATCGCCAGCCGGCAGTGCGTAATCGTGAATCTATTCCCACTGGCCCATCCCCTCCATCGCTATTGCGGTTTCAACTCCGCCCGCTAACCTGTCGCCATGCGATTTATTGGCAATGTCATTGAAAAACTTCAGCGGCACCCGAAACGGATTGTCTTTCCGGAAGGGGCGGAACCGCGTGTTTTGCAGGCGGCCCGGCAGTTCCACGCCTTGCGGCTGGGTGCCCCCATCCTGCTCGGGGACCGGACCCAGGTGAAGCAGACGGCGGCGGACTTGAACATTTCCTTGGAGGGCATCCGGGTGATCAATCCTGGCGACAGCGAAGAACTGGAAAATTTCACGCATCGGTTTCATTCGTTGCGCCGCGAGAAGGGCATCAAGGAAGCCGAGGCGCGCGAGGCCATGTGCCAGCCGAATTATTTCGCCGCGATGATGGTGGCGATGCACCAGGCCGATGGGCTTGTGTCGGGTGTCAGTCACATCACCGGCAGCGTGTTGCGCCCGCTTTTTCAAATCATCAAGATTTCCCCCAAAGCCAAAGTCGCCTCGAGCTGCATGGTGATGGAGGTGGAGGACACCCGCTTTGGCGAGAACGGCGTCCTGTTCATGGCCGATTGCGGGGTCGTTCCCGATCCCACCGTTGAGCAACTCGCCGAAATCGCGCTTTCGACGGCACAACTTGCGCGGCACCTGCTCAATATCCGCCCGCGCGTGGGTTTATTGTCGTTCTCGACCAAAGGCAGCGCCACCCACCCGTCCATCGGCAAGGTGCAGGCCGCCACCGCCCTGGCGCGGCAGAAGGCGGAGAAAATCGGCTTCGAGTGCGATTTTGACGGGGAACTCCAGGTGGACGCCGCCCTCGTGCCGGACATCGCTGAGCGCAAATGTTCCGACAGCAAAGTTGCCGGCCGGGCGAACGTGTTGATTTTTCCCGACCTCAACTCCGGCAACATCGCGAGCAAGCTCGTCCGGCTCATTGGTCACGCCAATGCCTACGGTCAGATTCTTCTCGGCCTGGACCGGCCGGCGGCGGACGTCTCGCGCGGGTCCAATGCGCATGATATTCTGGGCGTCGCCGCCATTGTCGGCGTGCAGGCCATCAGCTATCCCGAACTGCATCCCAGTGCCGACACCGCGCTGGCCGGCGACTAACAATGAATACGGTCACCCCGCGCGTCTTCATCGCCGCCACCCGCCAAAACGACGGCAAAACCACTACTTCGCTCGGCTTGATCGCCGCGCTGCAAAAGCACTTCCCACGGGTCGGCTACATCAAACCGGTGGGACAGCGTTTCGTGGAGATCGCCGAGCAGAAGATTGACGAAGACACCGTGCTGATGGATGCGGTTTTTCGCCTCAATTGCCCGCTCGTGGACATGAGCCCCATCGCGGTCGAGCCGGACTTCACGCGAAAGTATCTGCAGGCCGCCAACAACGAAGCGCTGGTCAAAAAGATCCAGAAGGCATTTGATCGGGTGGCGTGGGAAAAGGATTTCGTCCTTTGTGAAGGCTCGGGGCACGCCGGCGTTGGCTCCGTGTTCGATCTCTCCAACGCCCAGGTTGCCAAGCATCTGGGTTGCAAAGTCATCATCGTGGCGCGAGGTGGCATTGGCAAACCGATTGACGAAGTCGCCTTGAACCAGGCGTTGTTCCAGAAGGAAGGGGTGGAAATCATCGGTGTCATCTTGAACCAGGTGCTGGATAACAAAGTGGATTACGTCACGGACTTTGCCCGGCGCGGTCTCAAGCGCAAGGGCCTCGAATTGCTCGGGGTCATTCCGCACCAACCAATTCTTTGCCAGCCCACGGTGGATCTGGTCCGGGAAGAACTCAAAGCGGAGGTCCTCAATGCTCCCCCCACACTTCACACGGCGGTGGAAGACGTCGTCGTGGGTGCCATGGGGGCACAGAATGCCCAGCGCTTTTTCAAGCGTGGCGTCCTGTTGATCACGCCCGGTGACCGCGAGGACATCCTGACGGCGGCTTGCGCCAGTGGTCAGGCCATGGCTGGCATTGTCTTGACGGGTGGATTGAAGCCTGGCAGTCCCATCATGCGGGGACTGCGGGCCCTGCACCTGCCGGTGCTTCTGGCGCTGGACGACAGCTACGTTGTGGCCTCCAAGGTCCACGACCTCATTGTCAAAACGCGTCCGAACGACGCGGAAAAGATCTCCCTCATCCGCAACATCGTCGCCGGAAACGTGAACGTTAAACGGATTCTCGACTCGCTCTGATATGCCCACCTCGCTCGCGTTCAATCCTGCACTGGACGGGATTCCCCACTATCAACCCGGCCGGCCCATCGAAGAGGTCGCCCGGGAACTGGGGCTGCCCCCCGCCGACATCATCAAGCTGGCGTCCAACGAAAATCCGCTCGGTCCATCGCGGCTCGCTCTGGCCGCCATGCGTCGGTCGTTGCCGCACACGAATCTTTATCCGGATGGCAATGCCTACT
>CAZIJO010000030.1:0-38134 GCA_964539515.1 uncultured Bifidobacterium sp.
CCTCCTCTTCCCCCACACCGCCTTCCACCCCTCACAAAACTGAGATGCGCGCTGAGGGAATCGCATTCGGATTTCATTCTTTTCCGGCGGACAACTTCCGGGTTAGCCTCTTTGGGATGACAAAGCTGCGACCAATCGCTGTTTGCCTGCTGCTGCTGGCGCTGACCGGCGGAAGGGGCGCTGCGGCTTTGTCGGGCGGGGAGGAGGCTGCCTTTCAGGCGGCGGAGAAATCCTTCAACATCAAGGTGTGGGACCGGGCGGAAAAGGAGTTTGCGTCATTCGTCGAGAAGTACCCCAAGTCCGAGGGCCGGGCCGCGGCGGTGTCGTTCCAGGCCCAGGCGATGTTCCAACAGCAGAAGTACGCGGCCGTGGTGGCGCTGCTTTCCGCCCAACAGGCCGAGGCCGGGAAACTGGCCGATGAGTTCCTTTACTGGATCGGCACCGCAGAGTTTCAAAACAAGAATTACCCCGGGGCCGCGGCCGCCTTTGGCAAACTCGCGCGGGAATTTCGGGAGTCTCCCCGCCGGCTCGAGGCCGCGGTGGGCGAGGCCGCGGCCCGCGCAAAATTGGGGGAATGGGCGACGGTGGTGACCTTGCTGCAACCGCCCGAGAGCGCTTTTCGCCAGGCGGCGTCCGGTTTGGGGAAAACTGAGTGGTTTACGCGGGGCATGCTGTTGCTGGCGGAGGCGCAACTCGCCCAGAATCACTTTGCCGAAACCGAGGGAGCACTGAAAGAGATCAGCGCCCAACTGACGCCCGAACTGGACTGGCGCCGGCGGCACCTGCTCTGCCATGCGAAACTGGGCGCCGGCCGCACAGAGGAGGCCGAGGTCGAAAGTGCGGGTTTGCTGACGGCAGCCGCCGGCACGACCCGGGCGGACTGGCTGGCCGAGAGCGTGGCGTTTCGCGCAGATTTGCTCGAGCGCCTGGGGCGGCGCGGCGAGGCCATCGCGACGTTGAAGGCCAACCTGAGCACCAACGCCCCGGTGATCCGGCAGCGGGAAGCGCTCAGCCAGATCGCCGCCCTCGCCCTCGCCCAAGGCCAATTCGCTGAAGCCACCGCGACGCTGGAGACTTTTGTCGGGCAATTTTCGAATGCGCCGGTGGCGGACTGCGCGCTCTTGACGTTGGGGGAGTTGTACCTGCGGCAATCCCTTGCGCCGCGGGATACCAACCGGCTCGCCGCCGCGCTGGCAGGTTTTGATCGGTTGCTTGCCGTGTTCACCAACAGTTCGTACCGCGGTCAGGCGCAACTGAACCGGGGCTGGTGTTTTTGGATTGATGGCCGGTATGCGGAAAGCGCCGCGGCTTTCAAAGCGGCAGCCGAGGGATTGGCACCGTCGGAAAATCAGGCAGTGGCACGCTTCAAACTGGCAGATGCGCTGTTCATGCAGAACGACTTCGGCGGCGCGCTGGAGAATTATGGCACGGCTTTATCGCTCGCCTCCAACTGGCCGCCCGTCACGGCTGCTTTACGCGCGCCGGCCTTGTATCAATCCCTGCGGGCGAGTCTGGCGCTGACCAATCTGGTGGCGGCCGAAGCGGCGATGCGCGGGATTTTGGAGAGCCGTCCTCAGAGTGCGGAAGCTGCCGCCGGCCTCCTGCTGGTGGCACAGGCTTGGGCGGATGCCCGCGAGCCCGCGAAAGCTCAGCAATTGTTCCGTGACTTTGGCCAAGTGTTCCCGGCTTCGACGTTGCGGGCGGAAGTGGATTTGCTCTTGGCCCAGTTGGCGGAACAACAATTGGACTGGACCAACGCCGCGGCGGCCTACGACGAATGGCTGAACCGCTATCCGACCAATAGTCCGCTCCGGGCGGAAGCGGAGTTTGCGCGGGCGTTGGTGGAGGCGCACGCCGGCAACGAAACGAATGCGTTGACCCGGCTCACAAACTTCGTGGCGCAATTCCCGACTAACGACGTGCTGGCGGCGCGGGCGCAATGGTGGGTGGCAGATTATTATTGGAATCAGCTCCAATACCAGCCCGCCGAGACCAGTTACAAATTGTTGTTTCAAACGTGGCCCCAATCGGAACTGGCCGGCGAGGCGCGCATGATGGCGGGACGCGCCGCGATGGCCTGGCAGGCCTATGGGAATGCCTGTGAATACTTCACCAATCTTGCCAGCCTGCCCAATTGCCCGGATGCCTTGCGCGCCCAGGCGTTGTTCGGGTATGGCGGCGCGCTGATCAAACTGGCCAACGTGGAAGAAGCCCGGCGGGTATTCTCCCGGATTAAGGATTTGTATCCGACGAATCAACAAACGGCGCTGGCCTGGGGCGAAATTGGCAATTGCTCGCTCCAACTGGCCGTGGAGGACGTAAGTTACTATGCAGCGGCCTCCAATGCTTATCAGCAAGCCATCAGCTCACCTTTCGCGAGCGTGACGGTACGAAGTCAGGCCAAAGTGGGTCTGGGCAAAACACTGGAAAAACTGGCGGAGCAAAGGCAAGCAGCGGAGGAAAGGCGGGCGCTACTCGTGCTGGCGCGCGACTGTTATCTGGATGTCACACTCCAAACCGGGGAAACACCGGATGTGGTGTTTTGGCGCAAAAAGGCCGGGCTAGAGGCGCTAAGGGTAATGGAAGCCTTGGAGGATTGGTGTGCCGTGGAGAAACTGTGCGGACAACTACAGGACTGGCTGCCGTTGTCCCGCGTCAGCTTTGAGGCCACCCGGGAGCGGGCGAGTAAGCTTTGCCTCGACAAAAGCAAGCCCCGCAGTTGACTCCAATCGGTTGCCCCTTAAGTTCTATCAAAGTAATTATCATGATTCCATGAGCGACAACTGTAGCAACCCATTGCCAATCACCCTGACTGAGTCTGCCGCAGAGCAGGTAAAACTCCTGCAGGATAATCCCGAGCACGCGGGCAAGTTTCTGCGTGTCTACGTGGAGCAAGGGGGGTGCTCCGGCATGCAGTACGGCATGACTTTTGACGAGCAGCGGGAGGGAGACCTGATTGGTGGGTCCGGGTCGGTCAAGGTTTTGGTGGACGCCTTTAGTGCAAAATACCTCGGCGGTACGCAGGTGGATTTCAGCGACGAACTGACCGGAGGCGGATTTAAGATCCTGAATCCAAACGCAAAACAAAGTTGCGGCTGCGGGAAATCCTTTCAGGCCTGAGCCAATCCAATTCCCCAATTCCCGCAGGGAGGCTGTTTTGCTCGGCTGCTGAACCATCGTCGATCCCGCTGATGTGCTTGGGGATGGCTGGGCAGTTCCCAGTGCCTCGCTGTGCATGTCTGGGGCTAAGGCTTTGGGTTTCAGCGGGAAAAACCAGGGGTTGCCATCGCGCAGAATTGCCTCGGGTTGCTGAAGAGGAGGAGGAGTTTTGGTCAGGTATCCGAAGTACCGCGACGAAAAGATCATGGTCGCGGGAACTTTTCTGTTCCCCACACTTCCCAGCTTTGATGGCCATTCAGTGGATTGCCGGCCAAAGGACCAGTTAGAGTTGCGGCTAGATTACCGTTGATGAATTGCGCCCGTGAAACCGCAGAAGTTTCTTGACTCCGGTCCGCAAATCGGGTTCACTGAAAGTGCGCAAGTAACCCAATCACCCTGACTCGCTCAACATGAAAAACAGGATCAAGCATCTGGCTGCGGTGATGGCTTTGTTGGTCATCGGGACGGTTTCGACCCGGGCGACTCTGCTTGCTCCGGGATCATCGATCTCCCTTTCTTTGGAGGCAGAGCCCGTCGGTGCCAGTCTGGTTGCCTTCGCGTCATCACCGGTCACCGCTCCGACTTTCGCCGGCACCTTGTTGAGCTCGGTTTATTCGGGTGACACTTCCAACCCTTGGGGTGGCCTCACTTTCACTTATCAACTCTTCAATAACGGACCCGACGCGATCGAGCGGCTCACCCTGAGCAGCTATGTGGGCTTCTTGACCGATGTCAGTTATGTTTCGTCCCAGGGCGGAATTGTTCCACTAAATGCGGTGCGGACGGTTTCGGGTAATCAAATCAGTTTCAATTTTCGGGACCCCGCTGAACAGGGAACCCTCCTCCCCGGTGCCCACAGCGCTTTGTTGATCATCCAGACCGATTCCTTGGTCTACCAGAATAGCCTTGCGGGGGTCATTAATAGCAGCACGGCGAACGCGGCGACATTTGCGCCCGCCGCCGTGCCGGAACCCGCTACGGTCACCCTGGCGGTGATTGGCGTCGCGGTTTGCCTGTTGGGCCGGCGGCTAAAGTCGTAGTCGGGATTTGTCGTATGGCGAATTAAAGCTGGCGCAAGCCAGCCTTTTTTTTGTACGCAGGGTGAATGGATGCCAGTCGGGAACCAGGCAGGTATTAGTCCGGCGCCGGGTTTTCCCGGAGTGACTTCTATTTGCGGTCATAATTTCAGAACGTGGAATCATCGTGAGCTATCTCTGGGTGGCCTTGGGCGGTGCGATCGGCAGCGTCGGCCGATTCTGGCTTTCGGGCCTGGTTGACGCGCGTTTCGGCGGGTCGTTTCCGACCGGCACGCTGGTTGTGAACGTGAGCGGCTCGCTGGTCATCGGGTTTCTCGCCGCGCTTTCGGTTCCGGAGGGACGACTGCTCCCGTCCCCGGGCCTGCGGGAATTTCTCATGCTGGGAGTGTGCGGCGGATATACGACGTTTTCCTCGTTTAGCCTGCAAACCTTGAATCTGGTGCGTGACCGCGAGTGGCTTTATGCCGGCGGCAACATCCTGTTGTCCGTCAGCCTGTGCCTGATCGCCGTCTGGATCGGGTATGTGCTGGGCGCGGCGCTGACCTCATCGAAAGGAACTTGAAATGCAAATCCCTCATGAAGCGGTCCGCCTGCGCATTTACCTCGGGGAAAGCGACCGTTGGGAACATCAACCGCTCTACGAAGCCATCGTGCTCAAAGCCCGGGCGGCGCATCTGGCAGGGGCCACCGTGCTGCGCGGGCCGATGGGATTTGGTAAGTCCAGCCGGTTGCACACGGCCAAGATTCTCCGCCTCTCGCTGGACCTGCCTATGGTCGTCGAAATCGTTGACAGCGCGGAAAAGATTGACGCATTCCTGCCCACGCTCGATCCCATGCTTGGCGGCGGCCTCGTGACGCTGGAGCCGGTGAAAGTGATCGACTACCGGGCGGCCCGGCCGAATTAGTGTGAAAATCCGTCCGTTCCATGGTCGGCTGCCAAAATTGAATTGTTCACCGCCCTGTTTCGCGGCAACCTCTGCGGTCTATGCAGCAGGTGAATCTCGGGATGATTGGTGGCGGCACGGTGGGCAGCGGTGTGTTCCATGCGTGGCAGCAGAACGGCGATCTGATGGCGGCCCGCCTCGGTGTGCAGGTTGCCTTTCGCAAGATTGCCGTGAAGGCGTTAGATGAACCCCGCCCATATCCGATCCCCCACCAACTGATGACGACTGCCTGGCAGGAAGTCGTCCACGATCCGCAGATTCAAGTCCTCATCGAACTGGTCGGGGGGACGGGCCTGGCGAAAACCATGGTGCTCGCGGCGCTCGCACAGGGTAAAACGGTGGTCACCGCCAACAAGGCCCTCGTTGCGGCCCACGGCCCGGAACTGTTCGCGGCGGCGGCGGCGCGCGGCGTTAATCTTTATTACGAGGCCAGTGTTTGCGGCGGGATTCCGATTATCAAGTCCCTCCGTGAGGGATTCGTTGCGAATCAGTTCGCGGCGATTTACGGGATCGTCAACGGCACCTGCAATTACATCCTCACCCGCATGAAACTCGAGGGCGCGGAATTTGCCGCTGTTCTGGCCGAGGCCCAAAAGCAGGGCTACGCCGAGACGCCGCCCGATCTCGACATTGATGGGCATGATGCCCAGCACAAGACCGGAATCCTCGCCTCGCTGGCGCACGGTTTCTGGATTGACCACCATGCCATTCACACCGAGGGAATCCGCGATGTTTCGAAGCTCGACATACAATTCGCGCAACAACTGGGTTATACGATCAAACTGCTGGGCATCGTCAAACGCCTCGAGAGCCAGCGAGCGCCGGGGGTGCAGGTTTCGGTCTATCCCACGCTCATACCGAACACCCATGTGTTGGCCAGCGTCAACGGGGTCTACAACGCATGCTTTGTCCGCGGCGATGTGGTGGGCGATACGCTGTTCTACGGGCGCGGGGCGGGCAAGGATGCCACTGCCAGTGCGGTCTTGAGCGATGTGGCCGATGCTGCGCTCGACTTGAAGAACGGGGGAAAAGTTCGCGTGCCGCCGTTTGTCGCCCACATCCGCCGGGGCCGGGTGGTGCCGATGGATGAGATCACTTCGCGCTACTACGTCCGGTTGAGTGTTGTGGATCGTCCCGGCGTCCTGGCGAAAATCTCTGCCCTCTTTGCCGCCGCCCGGATCGGCATCTCCTCGGTCATTCAACCCGAAGGCCACGAGGGCGAGAGCGTTCCTCTGATCCTCATGCTGCACGACGCGCCCAACGCGGCCATGCGCAAAGCCCTTGCCAAAATTGCGAAGCTGCCGGTCGTTAAAGGCCGGCCGGTCATGTTCCGGGTGGAAAGCCTCGACTAACATGGGCGCGGTTTCCTTTCGCAGCACCAACGGCCAGGCGCCCGCCGTCAATTTGCGCGTGGCCCTGATGAGCGGGCAGGCGCCGGATCGGGGATTGTATCTTCCCGAGGAATTCCCAAAGCTCGCCCCCGACGAAATTGCCGCGTTTGCCGGGCTGTCCTATCCCGAAATTGCCATTCGCGTGCTGGCAAAATACACCGACGGAATCATTCCGTCGGCGGTCTTGGACGCAATCTGCCGCGATGCGTACAACTTCGAGATCCCATTGGAAAAAGTCCATGACCGGGTTTATGTCATGCGCCTCGACCAAGGCCCGACCGCGTCATTCAAGGATTTCGCCGCCCGCATGATGGCCCGGCTGCTGGGCCGGTTTTTGCACGAGGACGGCAAACAACTCACAATCCTCACCGCCACCAGCGGCGATACCGGGGCCGCCGTGGCGCATGCGTTCCACAACGTACCCGGCATCCGCGTCATCGTGCTTTTTCCGCTCGCCGAAGTCAGCGTGAGCCAGCGCAAACTGATGACCACCCTGCGCGAGAACGTTCGCACCGTGGCGATCGACGGCAAGTTCGATGACTGCCAGGCGATGGTGAAACAGGCCTTCGCCGATCCCGACTTGAAACGGATTCCGCTTTCCTCCGCCAACTCGATCAACATCGGCCGGCTGCTGCCGCAAAGCGTCTATTACTTTTACGCGGCGTCCCGGCTTGCGCAACCGGGCGAACCCATCGTCTTCTCCGTGCCGAGCGGGAATTTTGGCGACCTGATGGGCGCAGTGGTCGCGCGCCAAATGGGGCTGCCGATCAAAAAGCTGGTGGCGTCGGTCAACGACAACGATGCGTTTCCGCGCTTTCTCGCTACCGGGCGCTACGAAAAAGTTGTCCCCTCCCGTAACTCGGTCTCGAATGCGATGAACGTCGGCCATCCCAGCAACCTGGCCCGGCTGGTGATGGTCTATGGGGGGCGGATGGATGAGACCGGCCGGATTCACCTTCAGCCTGACCTCGCCGCCATGCGCCGCGATTTGTTCTCCAGTTCGATCTCCGATGAACGCACCCGCGTGACCATCCGGGAGGTCTGGACAAAGTATCAATTATTGCTCGAACCGCACGGGGCCGTGGCCTGGCGCGGTTTTCAGGACTGGCAGGAGCAGGAATCGCTCGACGGCCGGCCGGCGGTGATTCTCGAGACCGCCAACCCGGCCAAGTTTCCCGAGGAAATCGAAAAGAACATGGGCTGGTCCCCGGACGTTCCGCCCGCAATGGCCGCGGCGATCCAACAACCGGAGGACTTCGACCGCATGCCCGCTGATTACGCAGCATTCAAGGATTACCTTGTGGCAAAGCACATGGCCGCATAGGTCCCCGAATCTTCCGCGACTCCTGGTCCGGTTTGCGGCATTGCCCCTTGCCGCCGGTACAGCATGTTCAACCGGGTATTTGGCCGCCACCCTGTCGCAAAAATTGCTGGTAGCGGATCAAGAGCAAAGTGCCCGGCCACAATCCTCCCGCCGCTGACAGACCGGTTGAACCCCAGCCGGGCGGTCAACGTATCACCGAAGCAACCCGTCGCCGGCTCCAGGCGCCGAGAACGGTCAGTTCGTTCGTGACGTGCAATTCCTCGGCAACGATTGATCATCCGGTTATGCTCGGCCGATGAAACTTATCGCCGGCCTTCAACTGCTGCTGGGGATCAACGTGCTCATTGCAGCCAGCCCGGACTGGCCGGTTTATCGACACGATGTGGCGCTGTCCGGGGTATCGCCGGGCATCGGTCGGATCATAAAGCCAGAGATCTTGTGGGAGTACTACCTGGGTACGCCGCGGATCGACCTCGCGACGGACCGGGTGGCGGAAGTGCCGAACACCGCCGACCTGGATGGCGATGGCACGCTCGAGAAGTTTTCTCTCAACAATCATACCCTCCAAGTCACCGATCTTTCCGGACGGCCCTTGTGGTCGTTCACGGTGAATGGGCATCCGCTGGGCGGCAACGTCCGGGTGGCCAGATTGTTTCCTGGCCGAAAGGGACAGCAGATTGTTTCCTTTTCCTCCCGCATGGATACGGGTGTGGGTCAGGGCTATTGCTTTGCAATTGATAATGGCGCGACGAATGGGGTTCTGGCTTGGACCACCGGTCCGCTTATTTCGCAGTATGCGCCGACGCTTGTCGTGGATGACGTGGATGGTGATGGCCAGCCTGAAATTGTCACGGCGCCCCACTATGAGGTTCAGATTTACAATGGCCAGACGGGCGGTCTGAAAGCCGCCGTGAAGGTCGCCAAGGGCCGGAACTACGGCATGCTGCTCACCCGGCCGCGACCGGGGCATCCACAGAAAGACATCTACGTCATTTCGGATTTCGTCCTGCATGCCGAGTGTATGCGTTTCGAAAACGGCCAGTGGGGCCATGCCTGGGGTCGGAAATATCTCGACGACGAGAATGCCGCGCGGCCGCAGGGACGGGAGAAATACCTCCGCGTCGGTCCAAATCCCGTGACCGATCTTGATGGCGACCAGCGTGACGAACTGGCTTACTCCCTCGTGGATGCCGCGACCGATGATCAGTGGCATTTGATCGTCCACGACTCCGCATCCGGAACCATCAAAGCGGATATCGCCGGTATCTGGCTCTGGTCCATCACCGATCTCGATGGCGATGGCGTTTCCGAGTTGATCTACACGCCCACGCGGGAAAAGCGGCCGCCGACTTTCAGTGAGCTGCATCTGGGGCGGCTTCGAGATGGAAAGATTTTCGATTTGACGGTTCACAAACGGGTTCGCCCCATATTGATGAAGGCCACATTGCCGCTGACGGCGCATACCATCGCCGATGGCGGTCAGGAGGATGTTCTCCTGCAGGACGTGAATGGGGATGGCCGGCCCGAGTTTTTCGTCGCCCACCCAGGCCGAACCGGACGCTTCGAAGACAGATTTTCCGCGCTCACCTTGTGGCCGAAGGGTGAGCTGAAGCGGACTTGGGAGTTCGCGCATCGCGGCCACCGCTTGAATCTGGTTCAGGCCCTGACCAATGAAGTGCAGGTGCGCGACCTGACCGCATGCAAGGTATTAACCCTCGACGCGGACCACCGGATCAAAAAACGGTCCGATCTCGGCCAGCCGGGTGGATTCACCACGCTTCCCATCGTGGTCGATCTCAATGGCGACCAGCGAAATGAAATCGTGATCCAGAATGCCGCGGGTGAGATCCTCGCGCTGCATCCAGGACCCGAACGGACGTCGCCGCCCGTCTTGCAGTGGTCGCTGGCCGGCGTTGCGATGAACCTGCACCCGGGTTACACCCGGAGCGGTGCGCTCTGCCCGCAGGCGGCGGACGCTGACGGCGATGGTCGGCCGGAAGTCTGGTTCGCCGCCGAGGACCGCCGCGGATTGAACGCCTTGGTTTGCGTGGACGGGCAGGGGAAGCAGAAGTGGTCACGTTCCGTCCCCGGTTGCCCGGCCGGCGGATTGCAGGCCGGGATTGATCACTGGACGTTCGGCCGATTCACGGGGCGGGCGCGCGGCGTGGACGTTTATGTTGATCTCCACCGCCGTGCCAAAGGAAGCGGTGAAGGTTGGATGCTGCGGGGCGACACCGGTACTGTCGTCTGGCAACGGAAAGGAATTGTGGCCAAGGAATCCGCAATGCCATTCGGCGGCGGGCTGCCGGCGATCGCCGATTTGAACGACGACGGAGTTGACGACCTGGTCCAGATGTTCTTCACCATTTATGGCGCCATCGACGGCCGTTCCGGCGACCCACTTTTTCCACCGGCCTATCTCCCGGGCCCCGATCACTTCGGCAAGTGGCTCGCCTACTCGGAGCCGACCGTGGCCGATCTGGACCGTGACGGAAGCCCGGATGTTTACCTTAACTCCCGATCGTATGCCCGGGGCGGCTACGCGTCCGTTCGCGCGGATGGCCAGGCGCTTTGGGCGGAGTTTCACAACAATGATGAAGGGTCCGATGGACTGGGCCCCGTTGGCGATTTTGATGGCGATGGCAAGTTGGAGATTGCCGTGCCTGTGCTGAATGGAACGCTCTTGTGCGTGAACGCGGCCGATGGCTCGCACAAATGGCGCGTCTCAACACCAGTCACGGGTGACGTGGTGGCGGCAGATGTCAATGGAGACCGGGTCAAGGAACTCCTCTTCGCCGGCCGCGACGGGGAACTGCACGCGGTGAGCGGCACGGACGGCCACGAGGTTTGGCGGCTGCGGGCCGGGGGCAGTCCGATCGTGGCCGATGTGGACGGGGACGGGTTGGTGGAGGTGCTGGCCGTGGGCGGCGACGGCGTCCTTCGCGTGATCGGCGACACCGCTTCACCTTGATGGCCGGCGGTAGTCTTGCCGCAGTCGCCGAACAGTGCCGAAAGGGTCAAAGCCTTCCGCCCAGCCAGTCATACACCGGTGCCATGAGACACGATTTGCGAATCGATCAAATTGGTGAATTACCTGGCCAGACCCGCAATGACCACCGAGGCTAACCGGCTACTGGCAATCCCGACCCGCCGGGCAATACCCCTGGCCCCCAAACGTCCCCTTCAGGAATAGGTCCGCCTTTTCTTCACTTCCCGCCGGTATGCCTCATCGCGGAGTTTGACCACCGAATTTCTCGACATGGCTATCGGCAACCGAGTCGTACCCCGTCAGAGAATGCTTTGGACATCTCAAGCGGTTGAGGCAAAATTGAAGTCAACCATTGAACCAGAATGCGTGACCGACGTTTTTTGCCAATCCCAGCAATCCCAGCAATCGCAGCCGGCTTGGTTTCCAGCCTGAGTGCTTGGGCAGGTGCCAGTGATCTCCCGGCCCCCGTCAGCCGCAAGGTTGATTTCGCGGCGGAGTTGCAGCCGCTGTTCGCTGCGCGTTGCTACGATTGTCACGGCCCGAAGAAGCAGGAATCCGGTTTGCGCCTGGATAACCGTGCGGATTTGCTCAAAGGCGGGGACAACGGTTCGCCCATTGTGCAAGGGAATGGCGCGGAGAGCATCCTGGTGCAAGTGCTGGCCGGCACGCATCCCAGCTTGGCGCAAATGCCGAAGAAAAAGGAAGTGCTCACCGTGGAACAGATTGGCCTGGTGCGCGCATGGATTGATCAAGGCGCGGAATGGACCGGGAGCACTACTGGCCAAGCTTCGGCCACCACCAACCACTGGGCATTTCGAGCTCCCGTGCGCCCCGTTGTGTCCCCGCCGCCCAACCGGAAATGGGTGCGCACACCAATCGACAATTTCATCCTCGCCCGCCTCAGCGCCGAAAAACTCAAGCCCGCCCCCGAGGCCGACAAGACCACGTTGCTCCGGCGCTTGAGCCTCGACCTCATCGGCCTGCCGCCCACGCCGGCGGAAGTGGATGCGTTCCTCGCGGACAAATCCCGGGACGCCTATGAAAAGCAAGTCGAGCGCTTGCTGGCGTCGCCGCATTACGGGGAGCGGTGGGCGCGGCATTGGCTCGACGCGGCGCGTTACGCGGATTCGGACGGTTTTGAGAAGGATAAACCTCGTTTCATCTGGGCCTATCGCGACTGGGTCGTCGGCGCGTTCAACCAGGATCTGCCGTACGACCAGTTCATCACCGAGCAGATTGCCGGCGACTTGTTGCCCAACGCCACGCCCGCGCAGAGGGTCGCCACGGGTTTTCTCCGCAATGCCATGCTCAACGAGGAAGGCGGCGTGGACCCGGAACAGTTCCGCATGGAGGCGGTTTTTGACCGGATGGATTGCATCGGCAAGAGTGTGCTGGGCCTGACGATCCAGTGCGCTCAGTGCCACAACCACAAGTTTGACCCGCTCAGCCAGCAGGAGTATTACCGGCTGTTCGCCTTCTTGAACAACGATCACGAGGCTTCGACCGTCGTGTACTCCGCCGACCAGCAAATGCGCGTGGCGAATCTCACCCGGCAGATGCACGATCTCGAAGCCGGGCTGCGGCACACCACGCCCGATTGGCAGAAACGGATGAACCAGTGGGAGGACTCCGTGAAAAGGGATCAACCGGAATGGATTCCAGTGCGGGTCGTGCACATGGGCGACAACGGCACCCGCTACTATGATTACGCGGACGGCTCATTGCGCGCGTCCAGTTACGCGACGACAAAATCGTCCCCGCATTTTCGCGGCACAAACAATCTGCCGGTCATCGGTGCCTTCCAGCTCGAACAGTTGATCGATCCGAACCTTCCGTGCAATGGCCCGGGCCGTTCGATCAAGGGGATGGCAGCCTTGACGGAATTCAAGGTCGAAGCGGTGGACTTGCAGAACCCGACCAACAAGGTCACGGTCAAATTCGTTCAGGCCACGGCGGACTTTAGCAACGCCGAGAAGGAACTGGAGCCGGAGTTTTACGACAAATCCGACAAAAAACGCGTTTATGGGCCGGTTGCGTTTGCGATTGATGGCAAAACGGACACGGCTTGGGGCATTGATGCCGGACCGGGGCGCCGGAATCAATCGCGCAAAGCGGTGTTTGTGCCGGAGCAGCCGCTCACTTTCACGAACGGCGTCGAACTGCACTTCCGCCTCCAGCAAGACCATGGCGGCTGGAATTCCGACGACAATCAAACGCACAACCTCGGCCGTTTCCGCCTCAGCGTCACGAGCGCAACCAATGTGGTTGCCGACCCACTGCCAGCAAGCCTGCGCGCGATGTTCAAGGTGCCGGCGGAACAACGCTCCCCGGCCCAGGTGGCTGCGGTTTTCAGTTACTGGCGCACGACGGTCCCGGAGTTCAAGGAAACCAACGAGAAGATTGAGTCGCTGTGGAAACAGTGGCCGGAAGGTACCCCGACGCTTGCCCTGGTTGCCCGGACGGGACAAAACGTCGGCGACGAAAAGCGGGCTACCCAGTTTTTAAAGCGGGGCGACTGGCTCAAGCCCGGCGGCGAAGTAACTGCCGGCACCCCCGCCTTTTTGCATGCGCTGCCCATGGACGCTGACTCGTCACGGTTGACGCTTGCCCGCTGGTTGGTGGACCGCAAATCGCCGACCACTGCCCGCGCCTTGGTTAATCGCGTGTGGCAGAATTATTTTGGGGACGGGTTGGTGACCACACCCGAGGATTTCGGCCTGCGTTGCGAGATGCCTTCGCACCCCGAACTGCTCGACTGGCTGGCGTGCGAGTTTATGGATTCCGGCTGGAGCATCAAACACCTGAACCGCCTCATTGTCGCGTCGGCCACCTACCGCCAGGCTTCGCGCGTCACGCCGGAGCTTTATGCCCGCGACCCGGCGAACCACCTGCTGGCGCGCGGGCCGCGTTTCCGCGTCGAAGGCGAAATTGTCCGCGACATTGCGCTGGCGGCCAGCGGCCTGCTGCATCCGGTCATGGGGGGGCGCAGCATCTACCCGCCCGCGCCGGAGTTCTTGTTTCAACCGCCCGCCAGCTACGGTCCGAAGACCTGGAAGGAGGACATCGGCCCGGAGCGGTATCGGCGCAGCCTCTATGTTTTCAAGTTTCGCTCGGCGCCGTTTCCGATGCTGCAAACCTTCGATGCGCCGAACGGAGATTTCTCCTGCGTGCGCCGCCTGCGCTCGAACACCCCGCTGCAGGCGCTCGTCTCCTTGAACGAACCCGTGTTTGTTGAAAGCGCGCAGGCGTTGGCCCGCCTGGCCTTGACCGAGGGTGGCAAGACCGACGCGGATCGGATCACTTATGCTTTTCGGCGCGCGCTTTCCCGCGCGCCAACGGCGGAGGAGAAGCGCGAATTGTTATCCCTGCTGGAAAAAGAATCCAAACACCTCGTGGCTGGCTGGGTCAATCCTTATGAGCTCGCTACCGGCAAGAACGAGTTGCCGGTTAAACTTCCTGCGGACACCACGCCGACGCAATTGGCCGCTTACACTGTGGTCTCGCGGGTATTGCTGAATTTGGACGAGACGATCACCAAGGAGTAGCCATGAACTGCCAATCCCATCTCCATCACGGGCACGACCCAAAGCTCATCACGCGCCGCTGGTTTTTCGAGCAGTGCGGCGTGGGGCTCGGCGCCATCGCGCTCGGCTCCTTGTTTCGCCAGAACGGCTGGGCCGCGCCTGCCAGCGGGAATCCGCTCGCGCCGAAGCAACCGCATTTTCCCGGCAAAGCCAAGCGCGTCATCTTTCTTTTCATGGCCGGAGCGCCGAGCCACCTCGAGTTATTCGACAACAAGCCCGCGCTCACCAAATGGAACGGCCAGCCGCCTCCGGCGGACCTTGTCAAAGATTACCGTGCCGCCTTCATCAGCCCGAACGCCGCCCTCCTCGGCCCGAAATTCAAGTTCGCCCGTCACGGCCAGAGCGGCGCCGAACTTTCGGAACTCCTGCCCCACCTGGCGCGCGTGGTCGACGACATTGCCATCGTGAAGTCCATGCACACCGATGCGTTCAACCACGCGCCGGCGCAGATCATGATGAGCACCGGCTCACAGCAATTCGGGCGGCCCAGCATCGGAGCGTGGACGACCTACGGTCTTGGCTGCGAAACGCAGGACCTGCCGTCGTTCGTAGTGTTCAGCACAGGGAGCAAGGGGCCGAGTGGTGGCGCTTCGAACTGGGGGCCGGGCTTTCTGCCTTCGGTGCATCAGGGCGTCATGTTCCGGAGCATTGGCGATCCCGTCCTTTACCTCTCGAATCCGAAAGGGGTGGACGATCAAATCCAGCGCGACTCGCTCGCCACGATCAAGCGGCTGAACCAAAAACATCTCGACGTGGTCGGTGATCCGGAAATCGCCACGCGCATCAACGCGTTTGAACTGGCGCACCGGATGCAACTCGCCGCGCCGGAGGTGATGGACCTTGCCAAGGAATCCAAGGAAACCCTTGAATTGTATGGCGCGGAGCCCGGCAAAGGTTCCTTTGCCAACGCCTGCCTGCTCGCTCGCCGGCTCGTGGAGAAGGGCGTGCGCTTCGTCGAGATTTTTCACGAGTCATGGGATCAGCACGGCAGCCTGGTGGCGGACTTGAAAAAGAATTGTCTGAAGACGGACCAGGCCGCCGCCGCGCTCATTACGGATCTCAAACAACGCGGTTTGCTCGACGATACGCTGGTGGTGTGGGGGGGCGAATTTGGCCGCACGCCAATGGTGCAAGGCGGCGACGACGGGCGCGATCACCATCCCAACTGCTTCACGATGTGGCTGGCCGGGGGCGGGGTCAAACGCGGCCTCACGCTCGGCGAGTCGGATGAATTCGGCTTCAATGTCACGAAGGACAAAGTCCACGTGCACGATCTCCACGCCACGATAATGCACCTGCTGGGCTTCGATCACACCAAGCTAACCTACCGATTCCAGGGGCGCGATTTCCGGCTGACGGATGTCCACGGTGAAGTGGTGCAAAAACTTCTGGCGTGAAAGGGTGCGATCGGGACGAGATCACGAGCCATCAGCCGGGCGGCCAGTGCATTTTTCGTCCGCCGAGAATATGGCAATGCAGGTGGGGCACCGCTTCGCCGCTGTCCGGGCCATTGTTGAACACCAGGCGGAAACCATTCTGCGTCAGACCCAGTTTCCCGGCGACCTCGGCGGCCTTCAACAGCAGATGGCCCAGCAGAGCCTGATCGTCGGGCGTCGCTTCCGCCACGCGTGGAATGGGCTGCTTCGGGATCAAGAGGACATGCGTCGGGGCCTGGGGGGCGATGTCGTGGAAGGCGAGCACCCGGTCGTCCTCATAGACAATCCGGGCCGGGATTTCGCGGGCAATGATCTTCTCGAAAAGGGTTTTGCTCATAAATGAATTTCCGTGAAGATCGCCCGGCCGCCGGCTGGAAGCCCGCGGCACCGTTTCACTCGACCATCAACGCACAGGCATCCCCGGCGGTCTCAACGCGGACACTGCGCCGGAGGAATTCGACGATCTGGTCACGAAATTGTTCGCACCGGGGACTCCAGCGTTGGGCACCCAGCAGCCGTTTCACGCAGCCGCGCAGACCGTGGAAGCGAATAAGTTGCGGCGAGTCCTGGGCCTGGGCGCGCACCGAGGCGCGGAGGCGTGGAAAGAATAACAATTCGCAACCGGCTCCGGCTTCCTGGGCCAGCAGGCGCAGATCTTTCGCCGCGGGATCCGGCTCCCGGACTGCAATCCGCCCCGCGTCGAGCTTCAGCCCCAGTCCGTTCAGCACGCGTTCGAAGGCCGCCGCAAATTCAGCCACGGAAACCGTTTGCCGGCCCAGGTGGTGTTTGAAGTAGTGAAAGACTGATGCCACCGCATGTTCAACAAAGTCCTGGCCAAACAAGCCACCGACCCCATCCCCCAACTCGACGGAGATCATATCGGCCGTGAACGGGACGGATTCGCCCGAAGGGAGTTGGACCAGGAGGCAATCGGGGGCTAGCAGGATCATTCTTTGCTTTCCAGTTTCTTGACTTCTGACACGAAGTCGGTGGCTTCTTGAAATCGGCGGTAAACGCTGGCAAAGCGCACGTAGGCGACTTCGTCAATGCCCCGCAGCCCGTCCATGACCTGCTTGCCGATGAACTCGGCCGGCACTTCGTCTTCAAATTTGTTGTTCACCGTTTCCACAATTCGCTCGACCAGATCCTCGATGATTTTCGGGCTGATGGGCCGCTTCTGGCACGCCTTCTTGACGCCGGAGAGCAGCTTGTCCTTCGAAAATTCCTCCCGCCGCCCGTCGCGCTTGACGATCATCATACCCGGACGTTCGACTTCTTCATACGTGGTGAAACGATGCGCGCACGCCGTGCATTCGCGGCGACGACGGATGGTGGCGCCTTCGCGGGAAGCGCGCGAATCAACTACCTTGTCATCCTGACAGCCACATTTCGGGCAACGCATAAGAAACCACAGCTAATTGTGGGTGGCAGGGTTTTAGCACGCTAAGGATTGCGGTGTCAAGCTTCCCGAAATCCCTGCCGGAAATCTCGCCGCTGAGGTCGGGTGTGACTAAACCCGGGTGCGGAAAGAGAAACTGGTAACGACGAAATGCATTGCGGTGCGGCTGCGGAATGGCACGTTATGATATCTGAACAGCCGGCGGTACCGGTGGCGCAAGGGAAACCCAAACCGAGAACGGATGAGTGAACAATACCAAGAACCCCTTTCTGGGCGACCCCTTTCAGTGCGAGCTGTAAAATCGTAAGGTGCGTCTGTAACTGGAGAAAACCGATATGAAAAGACTTGGCTATCTAACCACCTTCACAGCTCTGCTTACCTTAGTGAGTAACCCCTTACGTGCGGAGGTGCTCTATGATATCGATTTCACCCCACCTGACGTAGGTTCTTATTTGGTGCCCCCGAGCAGCAACCCTACTGTGGTCTCATCCTTTGGTGGGTTTTCAGACACCATGCTCTTCCAGATGAATCCAGGTTCCGATGTAGAGGACATGATCTTGCCTTGGGATGCGCGAGGCACAGGTTACACCGTTAGTTTCGACGTAGTCACGCATGGTCTGAGCACTTCTCTGTATGAGTTCGTGCTCTATTCAGGCGTGGGGAGAGTGAGTCTCCACGGTGGCCTGAACGCTGTTGAAGTCTTCCAGTCCTCTCCATATACCGACCGCACAGTGCAGCAATTTACCGACGGTATACCTTACCACTTCACTGTATCCGCGGATTTCGCAGGCAACCTGTGGCGCCTCTCGGTGGACGACGTTTTGGTTTACAGCAACATTCCTTGGTCAGCGGACACAGGTGTTGGGTTTAGACTAACCTCATGGTACCAGGGAGCAGCTTACGATCCAGACGTTCAAGTTGCACTCGACAACATTCGCGTCGAAGTCGTTCCAGAGCCTTCCACGGGCGTACTGTTACTGGTTGCGCTGGTTGGCCTGCGCGCGAGGAAAACCGAGCGGTTCCGTCGCGCTAATCGCCAAGGATTGATATGACCGGAGCGCAGCGAAGCGTCATTCCGATCCGTGGTTGAACCGGCCAGGGAAGGTTTTTGCAGCCGTACCTTGTGCCATTGCCTTTTGCCTTTGGCTCTCCTCCGTGAGTGAACCCCGCGCCGCCTGCGCTCACCCCCGCCATGGCCCCGGTTTGGCCCCCGGTTGCGTGGGCCAAAAGGCCCCGCTCCGCGGCGGGGGAGCACGTGAACCTCAACGGGTCATGAACGGGTCAGTCCGAAGGATTGACACAAAACCGCCAAACGGGTTGGCAGTGGCCATGCCCTTTGCACCGTGTATTCGCTGCGGAGTTATTTGATTTTTGAATTGCGCCGGTTTGATTCGGGGATTCCACCAGGAATTCCGCGGTTGGTTGGCGCGGAAACCCGTAAGCCGCGCAATGCCGCTCGGACTAAATCTGCTCGAAGTAACGTCGCCGCTCCCAGTCCGTCACCGTGCTTTCAAAGGCCTGAACTTCCAATCGCGCGGTGTGGACGTAAAAATCCACCACGCGCTCCCCAAAAGCTTTACGCGCCAGCTGGCTGCGGTTGAGCCTCTCCGCCGCTTCAAGGAGGGATCCGGGGAGTGCCGGCAGCTTCGCGTCCCCGTAGGCGTTGCCGACGTATTCCGGACCGCAATCGAGCTGCTCTTCCACCCCCGCCATCCCCGCCGCCATCATCGCTGCGAAGGCCAGGTACGGATTGGCGTCCGCCCCTGGCATCCGGTTTTCGATGCGAAAGGAATCGCCCTGGCCGACCACACGGAAGCCGACGGTGCGGTTGTCGCCCGACCAGGCCATCCGGGTCGGCGCCCAACTGGCCGATTGATAGCGCTTGTAGGAATTGATGGTGGGCGCAAAGAAGTAACCAAGCTCGGGCGCATACTTCATCAGCCCGCCGAGAAACTGACGGAAGAACGGGGAGCCAACGTCGCGAACGGAGTCAGGCTTCACGGCTTGACGTTTCACGTAGCTGTGCTGCGTGAAACGTGAAGCGTGAGCCGATTTCGGATTCTCGAACAGATTTTGGCCGCTTTTCCACACGCTGAGGTGAATGTGGCAGCTGCTGCCCACCTCGGTGGGCCAGGGTTTGGCCATGAAACTGATGGCTTTGCCCTGTTGCGCCGCCATCTCCTTGATCCCTTGCTTGAAGAGGACGTGCCTGTCCGCCATCGCGAGCGGTTGGTCGTAAACCAGATTGATTTCGTGCTGACCCCGGCCCCATTCGCCTTTGCTGGATTCGACCGGCACGCCCGCGGCAGCCATCGCGTTCCGCACGAGCCGCATCAACGTTTCATCGCGTGCGGGTTGCATCGTGTGGTAATCAATCCGGTAATCGCTGGAAGGAATGAGATTCCGGTAATCGCTGGCAAAGGCGTCGTGATAGCTCTGGTTAAAAAGGAAAAATTCCAGCTCACTGGCGACGGCGGCAGTCCAGCCTTTTTTTGCCAATACGGCAATCTGGTGTCGCAGAACCGAGCGCGGGGCTTCGGCGACGGGTTGACCGTTTGCCAGCATGGCATCGCAGATGACGAGCGCGGTGCCGGCCTGCCACGGCAGCACGCGCAGCGTGGAAAAATCCGGCCGCAGCGCGAAATCGCCAAAACCCTTGTCCCAATTGGCCAGCTGGAAGCCATCAAGCGGGTCCATCTCGATGTTCACCGTGAAGAGATAGCTGCAACCATGCGTGCCCTGCTGGGCGTGCTGGCGGAAGAATTCGCCGGTGCAGCGTTTGCCGACCAGACGGCCGAAGACATCCGGAAACGCGACGATGACGGTGTCAATCTCGCCGCTCTTAATCTTGGCTAGCAGGGTGCGCAGGGTCATGGTTTAGTCGGTGCACGCCCTACTCCGCCACGTAAACATTCTTCAATTCGGTGTAACCCTCCATTGCCGCCATGCCGAGATCGCGGCCGATGCCGCTTTGCTTGAATCCGCCGAAGGGCGCTTCGACGTGGACGCTGCTGTGGGAATTGATGCTCAGCACGCCGCTCTCGACGCGGCGAGCCACGCGCAAAGCCCGGCGCAGGTCATTGGTCCAGATCGAACCGCTCAGGCCGAACGGCGAGGCGTTGACTTCCTTCAGCATCGCCGCTTCGTCGTCAAACGGCGTAAGACAGACAACCGGACCAAAAATTTCCTCGCGCCAGCAGCGGTCGGTCTTGCCGACGTCGAGCAACACGGTGGGTTCGAGATAGTAACCCTTGGGATGCGGCCGGGCGCCGCCACAGGCAAACTTGCTGCCGCGGGTCCGGGCATCCGCGATGAATTCCTCCACGGTCGTGCGCTGGTTTGCCGAAACGAGTGGGCCGAGCTGGGTCTCGGGTTTGGTGGGATCGCCGACCACGAGTTTCTTCGTCGCGGCGACAAACCGATCCACAAATTTGTCATAGATGCTGCGCTCGATAAACACCCGGCTGCGCGCGCAACAATCCTGGCCCGTGTTTGCAAAGACGCTCATGGGCGAGGCGTCGGCGGCCACCTGCCAGTCCGCATCGGCGAACACGATGTTCGGCGACTTGCCGCCTAGCTCCAATGAGACGCGCTTAAAATCGCGGGATGCCAGTTCCATCGCGCGGCGGCCAACTTCGGTTGAACCGGTCAGCGAAACCTTGCGGATCAGCGGGTGGGTGATCAAGGCCTCGCCAATCGCTCCGCCCGGACCGGGCACGACCTGCAATACCCCCGGCGGGAGGCCGGCCGCGTGGGCCAGTTCCCCCAACTTGAGCGCGGTGAGCGGCGAGAGCGATGCCGGCTTGAGCACGACACAGTTGCCGGCGGCCAGCGCGGGTGCGGCTTTCCAGCACCCGATGGGGAACGGAAAATTCCACGGCACAATGGCGGCGACGACGCCCATTGGTTGACGCAAAGTGAAATCAAGGCCGCCGCGCGCCACGGGCAGGGTCTCGCCGCCGAAGCGTGCGATGGCGCCGGCGTAATACTCGAACACCCGCGCACCCAGACCGGCCTCATCACGCGCGTCGCTGATCGGCTTGCCGATTTGCAACATTTCCAGTTGGGCAATTTCTTCAAGGTTTTCGCGCAGCTTGCGGGCGACGTCGAAGAGAATGGCGGCGCGCTTGCCCGGGGCGAGATCGCGCCAGCCGGATTCCCACGCGCGTTGGGCGGATTCCACCGCTGCATTTACTTCGGCAACCTCCGCCGCCGCGACCTCGCAAAGCGCGGCTTCGGTGGCGGGGTTGATGAGCGTGGTGCGGCGACCAGACTTGGAATCGCGGAAAGCGCCGTCGATGAAAAGTTGCGTCGGATATTTCATAACACTTCGAGGTAGAGGTTGCGGAAATCATCGGCCGTGACGGGCACGACATTGGTCTTGTGGCACGGATCATCCACGGCCTGGGCGACGAGGGCGTCGAGCTGCTCGCGTTTGACGCCGTGATCGCTGAGCCGGGTGTTGAGGCCAATCTTCGCCAGAAAGGCGGCAATGAAGGCAATGGTCTGCTGGTCTGCCTCGGCCGCCGAACTTTTCAAAACTTCCAGGCCGCAGGCCAGGCCCACGCGGCGGTAGATGCCGGGTTTGCGGGCCGCACAGAACTTCATTCCCGCCACGAGACACAAAGCGTTCGCCAGCCCGTGATGCAGGCCGCAAATCGTGGAAAGCGGATGCGCGAGCGAATGGACCACCCCCAGATCCTTTTGAAATGCCACCGCTCCCATGGCCGCCGCGACGAGCATGTGACCGCGCGCTTCGAGGTCGTCACCTTTGGCGCAAGCCCGCGGCAACGCCTCAACGATGAGCCGGATTCCTTCGAGCGCGATGCCGTCGCACATCGGATGGAATTGCGGGCAGGTGAAGCTTTCGATGCAATGCGTCAGCGCATCCGCGCCCGTGGCGGCGGTGAGCTTGGCCGGCAGGCCCACGGTGAGCTGCGGATCCAGAATGACGAGTTTCGCCAGCAGCTCGGGATGAAACAGTACCGCTTTCCGGTGCGTGGCATCCAGCGTAATGACCGAACTGCGGCCAACTTCACTACCGGTGCCGGCGGTGGTCGGGATGGCGATGCAAGGGGCGAGACCGGACCAATCGGGTTCATCGTAGAATTTGGCGAAGTCGAACCCCGGCCGCTTGACGAGGAGGCGCGCGGCTTTGCCCACGTCCAACGGGCTGCCGCCGCCGAGGGCGATCACGCCATCGCAGCGATTATCGCGATAGCACTGGGCCGCCTCCCGCACGTCCTGCTCAATCGGATTGGGATGCACGCCCGAGTATAGGAACCAATCCCGGTCCTTCCCGGCGGCGCCCAGTGCGTCAGCCACCGCCCGAAAAGTGGCGGTGTTCACCAGACCACCGTCGGTAACCACCAGCGGGCGTCGGATCGATAGCTTTTGACACCGCGCGCTGAGTTCAGAAATAGCCCCGGGGCCGTAGAGGGTTGGAGTTGGAAAGGAGAAGGAGGTCAGGTTCATAAATTGAGAATCAGGCCAGCGGGGTGTCTTCCCGCTGCCGTTGCGTGAAACGGCAGTAGCTCGTGTAGCCGGCGCTCTTTGCCAGGGCGACCGCCTCGGCGAAATTCATGCCCACTTCGTGGGGCGCATGCGCGTCCGACGCGAAAGTGATCGGCACGCCGTACTGCGCCGCCAGCTGGACGATCTGCGGGCTGGGGTAGATTTCCTTGCAGTCTTTGCGCAAACCGGCGGTGTTCAGTTCCATCGCCGCACCTTTCCGTTTGGCCGCCGCCAGAAACTTCGTGAACAGCGGTGTGCAATCCTGCTTGGGGTAAAAGCCAAATTTTTTGCAGAGATCGGCATGGCCGATAATTTCAAACAGGCCCGAATCCGCCGCTTGGGTGAGCCGCTCGAAATATGTGGTCCACACTTCGAAGACGTCCCGGTTTTGCCACTCCGAGATTTTGTTCGGATTGTCCAGGGCCCAGGAATCCGAAAGGTAGTGAACCGAACCGATCAGATAATCCCAGGGATGTCGCGCGGCCAGTTGCTTTATCCAATCCTCCAGCCCGGGGAGGTAATCCACCTCCAGCGCGAGCTTGATGGTCAGCTGCGGATGATCGCGCCGGGCCTGCTGGACGTTTTCGACATAGGCATCAAGGTCGGCCGAGTGTAGTCGCCAGTCGTCCCAGTCGTCCCGGGGCATAGGGCTGTGCTCGGAAAACCCGATCTCGCTCAGTCCGATGCGCACGGCCTGCGCCGCCAATTCGGTTGGCTCGCCGGTGGCGTGCCGACAGAGCGGCGTGTGCATGTGATAGTCCGCAGGCAACGACATCGTCAGAAGCTATTCCGGGCCCGCGCCGGGCGACAAGCCTATTCCGGAATGGCGCCGGGTCGAACTCAACGGGGCGGCAAGTTGCATCACAACCCGAGACTCCAGCCCCGCCTCATTTCCTGGCCGCTCGCGGCAGGATCAAGTGCTGAATCCAGTTGCGGAACTCGATGGTGCGGATGTGCGGGTCGAGCACATCGTCGTCGATGACGAGTTGCCAGCGGAGGTCCTTGCGCTGCGGTTCGCTGTGTAGCGCTTCCATCCGGTTCACATGCGCCATGAGGTCGTCGTGGTCGCGGTAAAAACCAATCGGAATCAGCTTGGATTCGCGCGCGACGGTTAGCCGCGCCATTTCATGCAGGTCATATTCCGGATGGTATTGGACGCCCCAGAATTCACCCTTTTTGTGCTTCACGGCAATGGCCTGAACGCCCGTCCAATCGTTCGTGGCCAGCCAATGGCTGCCCCGCGGCAGCGCCGTCACTTCGTCTACATGGCTGATGAACCCCTCGAACACGTCCGCGCGGCCGGCCATCATGGGATGCTTTTTACCTTGCGGGGTCAGGCGGATGCGACGGGCGATGCCCATTTCGCGGCCTTTCGGGTTGGCTTTGACGTCGCCGCCCGCCGCGTAAGCCGCCATCTGAAGTCCCCAGCAGCTGCCAAATTGCGGTGTGCCGGCTTCGTAGCCGCGCTTGGCCAGTTCGATCTGGCTCAACACGCGCGGTTCCTTTTCATAAATCGTCGCGTTGCAACCGGTCCACAGGATGCCCGTGTAATCCTTGAGCGCGACGCCCGTGGGGATTTCCGCGCCGGGGTCGCTCGGAAAAAGGAAATCGGCATGGGCGCGAGGCAGTTCGCGCTTGAGCATTTCGAGGTAGAGATCAGCGGCCAGCTTCATGCCCGCCGCGGCGAGATCGTCGCGGCTCGCGCAGTTGTAGCCGTCCACGATCAGAAAATTCATCTTGGCACCGGTAACTTTACGCATGGCGGATGGCATCAAGCTTCAAGTTTCTGCAAAATCGTCCGCAGTTCGCGGAAGTCCCGGCATACGGCGTCCGCCTTGGAATTCGGGCCGCCCCGGTCCTTGGCGATCGGCACCAGGACCCCCCGCGCACCGACGGCATGCGGCCCGGCGATGTCCTTGGCCTCGCGGTCGCCGAGGTGGACGATCTCCGCCAGCGTGCAGCCGGTATGTTTTGCCACGGCGTGGAAGGCCCGCGGGTCGGGTTTCGAGTATCCCACTTCGTCAGAGAACACGAAGTAGTCGAAATAGTGGAGCAGACCGTAATGCCGGAGCAATTCGCGCAAGGCCCGGCCGGGGCTGAAGATGGCGTCGGAGATGACCGCCAATTTGTATTTGCCTTTGATGCTTTCCAGCGCTTCCCCAACGCCGGGCAGCAGGTCGGGTTTGTACTCGAGCTCCATGTCTTCGTGCAGCCGGACCAGTTCGGCGAATTCCTTTTCCGGTAATTTGCGTCCCAGCCCCTGCAACAGGACGCCAAGCCGGACGCTCACGGGCCAGGTCACATTCTGGCCGTACCAGACTTCACGGAAAGCAGCGTCGGTGGTGTCGTAGCAGCGATCAATCAATTCGCGCGTAATGGGGCTCTGGCGTTCGAGGAATTGCTGGATGAGATTGCGCCGCGCAACCGGCTTGGGCGGCAGGCCCGCGGCGGTGCGCTTCGGTTCGTCCGAGTCGTCAATGAACACGGTATCCCACAAATCAAAGGAAACAGTTTTAATCGGCTTGCCCATGGTGACCTTTCTGACTTCGCATATTGCAGTTCAAATGATTGAAAATTTCTGAGTCTGGACGGTAAACACCGTGCTCCGCCACCCGGCACCGGCTGCGGTTTCGGCCCTGTGGAATCTCCGAAGCGCCGGGAGCATAATCGACGGCTGGAATGGCTGTCATGCCTTTTTGTTGTCCTGCGGGAAGATCCCGGACCGGCTGGCGACCCGTCCGCCACGCTCCCACGGTTCCAGTTCCACTTTGACCAGTCAAATCCTTCTCCCTACATTGCACCCGATGCATCGAGCCTCAACCATCAACTGGCACTGGCTGGGGTTTGCCCTCGTGCCATTCCTCCTCATGCCTACCGAATTCACCCTGAAAGCCGCCGAAGCCTTGGCGCCCGCCGAGAAGCTGCTGTCCCTCCAGCGACCCTTGGTTATCGCGCACCGCGGCTATAGTCGTTCGGCGCCGGAAAACACCCTGCCGGCGTTCAAGCTGGCCAAGACAGCCGGTGCGGACCTCGTAGAACTGGACTATCACCACACCAAGGATGGCGCGTTGATTGTGATCCACGATGGCGAACTGGATCGCACCACGGACGCCGTCGCCCGCTGGGGCGGCAAGGAAATTCGCGTGGCCAGCAAGACGCTGGCGGAGCTGCGCACGCTGGATGCGGGGCAGTGGTTCGATGCCAATTTCGCCGGCACCCGCCTGTCCACGCTGGCCGAAGCCCTCGATTGCATCCAGGACGGCAACGTCACGCTCATCGAACGCAAGGCGGGCGATGCGGCCACGTGCGTGAAACTGCTCCGCGACCGGCAACTCGTAAACCACGTGGTCGTGCAATCCTTCGATTGGAATTACCTGAAGGACTTTCATCAGCAGGAACCGCGGCAGATTCTCGGCGCATTGGGGCCGCCCGGATCGCGCGGCGGCAAGAAACTGGAGGACCCGGAAAAGATTCTGGACAAGGGCTGGGTGGATGAAGTCCGGCGAACCGGCGCGCGAGTGGTGGTCTGGAACCGCCAGATCACCCGCGAATCCGTGGCCTACGCCCATCAGCAAGGTTTGAAAGTCTGGGTTTACACCATCGACGATCCGACCCTCGCCCAATCCCTGCGCGCGCTCGGCGCCGACGGCATCATCACGAACGATCCCACCGCCATTCAACGGGCGCTTTGAACTGGAGCGCTGCGGAGGATTCGCGCGGAGCTCTGAGGATTTGGGGCGATTGGCGGGTGTAGAGTTCGCGCTTTCCCTTGGGCTCGCCGTATCTTTAAGCGGCCAAGTTGTGCGGGTGGGTGGGGTAAGGTCGCGGAGACTATGTTGGCGGTATGAGTTCATCGAGCAGAGCGTGGGTAAGGCATTTCAAGCCGACGGTCGGGCAATGAAAAAGCCTCAATGACACAGGTTGAGACGGAGTTCGACGACTCAACGGCGGTTTGCGAAGCCGCCTTGGCCACAGCGGTGGCCCAACGCCACGCCAGGATTTTTCCCGTGGGGTCGGGGGCTACTTGGACTCGGGCGGGGGTGCAGGGGCCGTCGGAGCGGGCGTGAACAATTCTTCCAGTGTGCGCAGAGGATTCAGCGGCACCATCAGGATTTTGGGGATGTACAGCGGCGCCAGTTTCGGATCGGCGAGAGTGCCGGTGATTCGATATTCGAACAGTTTCGCCACGGGCCAGAGGGCCACGTTCATGAGCGGGCCCAGGATCGGGGTGTCGCGTAATGGCTCGGCGACGACGCGGGCCTTCACCTTGCCGTCAAAATCCGCCGTGCCGCGATATTGTAACCGCATGGTCGGCGCGCGCATCTCCAGATCGTCCGACCGCACCACGCTGGCGGTGATTTCAAAATTGGCGGACGCACTTGTCACCCGGCTGTGACCGATGCCGGGCACGATGGCGTCGAGCGGTTTGGAAAGCACGCCGAAGATCGGAATATCCCAGATCAAGCCGTCCCGCAGCTGGACCCGGCCAAAGCCATTCCACGACTTCATGTCCACGGTGTTGGCATCGGTGATCACGAGTTCGAGGTTGAACCGGCCGTCGAGATCGTTGGTCCGCGCGGTCAGGTCCGTCATGAGCAAGCGCAAGTTGGTGTTGGTTGTGTTCACGCTGAAGGTGAACCGCGCGCCGGGTTCCTCCGGGAAGAGAAACCGCGCCCAGCCCTGGCCCGTGCCTTCGTAAAAATCCGCCTGCACATTCGTAATGGTCAGGGTGTTGGTGAACCAATGCACTTGCGCCGAAATCCGCGGCACTTTGAACCTCAAACTCGCGAACCGGCCCGCCCGGCCCTCGAACCGCATGTCCACGTCGTTGGGATCGTGGAGCGGGACATAGCCTTCGAAGCGCACCGTCGGGGCATCAATAAAGTGATACGGCGCCATGGCTTCCTCCACCACGGGGCCGATGGCATGGGTCAACGGGCCCGGATCGACGGTGCTGAAGCCGTTGGTGAAGTAAATCCGGGCGGTGTTGAAATCCGCCGTGATGCCCGCGGCGGTTGCCGTCTGGTGGCCCCGCCACAGCCGGGGTTCGAGGCAAGCCAGGACGCGGTTGGTATAGCGCAAGCCGGTGACCACCGCATCGGTGTTGAATTCCCGAAAGGTAAAGTTCGTCAGCGCCACGCGACCGGCAAAACCGAGGCGCTCGAGATCATCACCGCGGCCCCAGAGTTCCCCCTCGATGATGGGCGGGGTGGTGAACTGGCAGAGATCCAGCCCTTCGATCGTCCCAGCATCGAGCAGCGGGCGGGCGGCGGTTAAGTCCAGCGAGCTGAAGATCCGGGTGTGGAAATCGCCCGTGCGTTCATTCACGGTGGGTTCGAGCCGCAGCAGCCCTTCGGGCCGGCCCAGCGTCAGATCCGGCACCTGCCACAACTGATTGGTGCAAGTGATGTGCGCGTGGAGCCAGATCGCGGCAATGCCTTGGAACGCGAGGTTGGTCAGGGCGATTTCGCCGGCCAGTTGCAACGTCGGGCGCACCTCGGCGGCCCAGTCCGGCGCGCGATTGGTCCAAGCTGGCAGGGTGAGCGTGCCGCCCCCCTGCAGGCGCGGTCGTTCAACCACCGAAAGCTTGGCCAGCCAGTCCGGGGGCTTCGGCAACAGGAGCGCGGCCAGTTGCTTGACGTCGAAATCGGAAGTGGCGTCGAAGGCCAGCGCCCGCGTGCCGACGTCCACGTGCGCAGTGGCATCGAGGTCGCCGCGCAAAAGTCGCCCGTGCATCCGGGTGATGGCGAGTCGGGGTGCGTCCCACTGTCCGGCACATTCAATGTCGCTGACGTCCAGCCCGGAAGCCTTCAGCGCGCCGGCGCTGGCGGACCAGCCGATCGCATAGGGGAGCAAATTGGTCCACCCTGCCAGCGTCGCGTCCGGCGCGATGCCGTTGGTGGCCCGCGTGAGGTTGCCGGTGAATTGAACGCGGGCGGCGCGGGCCCAACGGGTGATGGCCATGTCGGTGTCCATTTCAAAATGGCCGGATTGCGGGATCGGGTTGGTCACGGCGTGAACCCAGCGGGCCTTCAGCTGGGTCTGGCCAATGGTGGCCCATGGCGTTTCGGCGGCGCTGGCGCGCAGGGTCAGCGCCGCGTCCACCAGGTCTGGCTGGATCCCCACGGACAACAGGCGAAGCTGGAGGTTGAGGTTGGTGGTGTTGGCCCACCGGGTTTGGGCGCTGGCGGCCTGGAGCGTGATATCGACGCGGGACAGCTCGTTGGTGGCAGCGGCAAAAAGTCGCGAACTGAAGTCAATGCCTTCTGCCTGTCCCCATGGGGTGGCGGCTTGGGCGGCATTCAAGTTGAGGCGGGCGCTGAAACTTTGCAGGTTGCGCGCGTCCCCTTCAAAGACGAGCCGCAGCTCGGGCATGGAAGCGAACGAGATCTGCTCCAGTGTATCGGCGAGGTGTTGCAGGCGTTCCGGCCACCGGGTTTCCGGGGCCGCTCCCCGGCCCTTGAGGAATTCCCAATCCCGGACGGCGGTTGCGTTGGTAATGCTGGCAGACACCAGGAAATCCACCCCGGCGAAGCGGGCGTGCAAATCGTCCAGCCGCCATTGATCGCCGGGCAGGAAACGCAACCGGGCCTCGATGTTGTCCACCGTGAGGGCCCGCAGCGGCGTTTGGGAGTTGGCCGGAATCCATTGCAGGCGGCCGTCGGACAGGCCGAGAGAATCCACCTGCAACTGGCCGCGCAGGAGGGGTTTTAAATGGAGCTTGATCTGGACCTTGGTCGCCAGCAACTGGGGCGCCGCGGGGACGTACGTCGAACCGAAGCTGACATTGTGCGCGACGAAGCCTTCCGACCAGTGGAGTTGCAAGCGGGCAAACTCGAGCGCCACGCCCTGCTCGCGGAGTTTGTTGACCAGCGGACGTTTGATAAAATCCGGCAGGCCCACCCGGTTGAGGTACATCAGGGCGCCGAGCAGGATCAGGACGACGAACCAGATGGAGATGCGGAACCGACGGAAATAGATGCGGCATAAGCGCCAGAAGCGGCGTCGCGCGTCGGTCGCCATATCAAGGGGCGTTCGCCGGAAGTGCCAGACTGTACAAGGCCAGTTGATACAGGGCGAGCGAAGCCTCGAAGAACCACGTTTGCCCGTCCAGTTTCACGGCGGCGTAGGGATAGTTTTCCGGCGACAGCCCGCCGAACTCGATTTGGTACTTTGCGCCGGTTTTTAGCTCAAACGTGATCACCAGGCCATTGGGCCCAAAGCCCAGCCGGGCACGATGTTCCTCCCCGCGCCCAACCCAGGCGGTGGCGGTCAGTTCGCCAAAACGATGGGCGGTTTCCTCGATCGCGGACATCCGCCCGCCGTCCAGCGTGCCGGATGACCCGGGGGCCAGCACCCAGGTGTTGGTGCCCGCATGCAACAACTCGCGGCGCCGGTCGCCTTGTTGCACCACGATCCGGGTCACATCGCTCACGGCAAAATTCCAAAGCGGCCGCGAACGGAATTGCCACGCCGCGGCGGGCAGGCTTTGAAACTCCGACAGGGCCACGGCGTAAACCGGGTTCTCGTCCGCCCGGCGGACAAAAATGTTTCCCGCATTCGTGCTGCCGAACGCCAGGGCGGCTACGACCACATTCGTGAGGCCGTTGGTCTGCGCCGGGGCGCTGATCAGGATCTGCCGCCCGGGGTTGGCAAGGCCATATTTGGGCAAATCGGGTTCCGTAATGGAATCCTTGAACTGCACGATCTCCATGCGGTTCAGGGTCGCGAGCAGGTCCTCCACCAATCCGGCATCCACCGGCAACTCCTGGCCGGCAACCCGCCAGGCATTGCTGGCGCTCCGTTGCAGCATGAACGGTTCGGCACCGCGAATTTCGATTTGCGCCACATTGGTGGACAACGCCACGAGATGGGGATCCCGAAACTGATTGAACGTGCCCAGCCAGGGTTCGAGCAGGCCGCGTGGGACGGTCACGATGGTGGGGAATCCAAGTCGCCGGGCGAAAACCTGCGTGCTGTCGTTGGTCGGACTTTTCCCGAATTGCAGCCGGGCCACGACATTCGTGCCGTCCGCCAGCGTCAATTCCAAGCCGGGAGCTTGCAACCCGAAGGTTTCGATGTCGAGCTGGTGATCGTCGGTCACAAACCGGGTCACGCGCAGGGCATGGAGTTTCTGCAACGACTCGCGCAGGCGGGTATTGTTGGCCCGGGCGGGAACGGGCCGGGTCAACTGCCACAGGGAAGAAGCTGGGTCGCGCCGCAGTTCCAGCACGGAGGAAGTATTGGAAACGGTGATTCCATCGAAGCGCAGTCCGCTCAAGTTCATCAGCGCCGTATCGCGCCAGTCATCCAGTTTCCGCGGCAGCGCCCGCAACAGATCGGCGTCCATGACATACACGCCCTCGACACCCACCACCTGCACATAAACCTGATCCCCCGGCGCGGTGCGGGCGCCGATGTTCAGCAGGCGGAGGCCGGTGCCGCTCAGGAGCTTGAGGGTGGCTTGTGGTTTCACGAACCCGAATTCTTCGTCGGCGTTCGGGCGCAGCCGGACTTCGCCGGCCGGAATGACCGTGGCCGGCGTGAGATGTTCGAGGACGTCGAGCAAGCCTTCGATGCTGGCCACTTGCGCCGGATAAATGATTGGGCTGACAATCTGCCACACGTCGTTGGATCGTTCCGCCCGCATGCCGGACTGGTCGGCCATGGTCACCTGCACGCTGGTGACGTCCGCGGCTTTGAAATCCGACAGGAGCGGGACGGTGACGGCAACGGGTTTCGTCTCTAGTTTCTCGAGGGTGAAAATGAGCCCGGCCAGCAACGCGGCCAGGCCGATCCAAATCCACGTGCTTTTAGAATTCATGCGTTAAGCGGGTGCAAGTCACCCCATGTGGAATTCATCCGACGCCGGGCTCCGGTTGCGTTTTGAGTGCCGGTCCACGGGTTGATGGCATGCGGTTTCGACATTTTCATTTTTGGCGGCGCACCCAGACGAGGAAGCCGAGCAACATCACGCAGCCCGGCAATCCCGCCAGCAGGAGCCATTGAATGGATTTCAACTGCTCGGCGGTCAGCAAAATGCGGAATTCGGTGAACTTGCTCGGCCCGATCCCGGTCGTGAGCTGGGGCCGGTCCAGCAACCAGTTCACGGCATACTCGGCAAAGTCCGCGTTGGCAAAGCGCTTGATCGGCTCGTTGCCGAGAAAGAACGAATCACCCACCACGATCATGCGCGTTGCCCCGCGGGCGGTGGTGCCGCCCAGCGGCGCGGCTTTTTCCACGGCCACCGCCAGCGGATACCGGCGTGGGGTCCGTCCCGGGTCGTCATTGATCGTGGCGGTTGCTTCCGTGGCAATGAGGGCTTCGACCTTCGGGGCGTCGGCAACTTTCTCCCGGGCGCTGGCCGGGCTGACGGGGCGCGGCTGGATGAAATTCAAGTTGAAGCCCAACAGCGCGCTGACGGCCGGATGTTTGGCGAAGGCGCCCACCACCACATCTCCGGCTTCACCGGCGCTCTTGGTCCGAAACGCGGAGTGCGTCGGATCACGCACGATGCTGTTGCCGACAAGCAGTCCCCAGCGCGTAAACAGCAGCTTCTCGAGGCCGGTCGGTTGGTCGGCAAAGGCGTTGAACAGGGCAAACGCCCGCCCGCCGTCCGCCAGATACTGCTCGATCCTTTCCAAAGCGCTCTCGGGGATGGCGGTGCGCGGGCCGGGAATAATGAGAAGATTGCAGTCCTCCGGTACCCCGTTGGTGCCGGTCAGATAAAGCGGCTCGGGCTGGATGTAATTGCGTTGGAGCACCAGTTTGAAATTCAGGTAGCCGCTCACTTCGTCGCCGCTGTCGAAGTTGTGCTCGCCATGCCCTTGCAAGACATAGGCTTTGAAGGGTTTGGGATTGGAAATGGCCAGCAAGCACGAGGTGAAGAGCAATTCGCCGTGAAACGCGGTGAGTTTGCGCTGGAACTCCATCTCCTTGCTCTGGGGTGATTGCTCGAGTTTAAAGTCGGCCAGCTTGTTCCCATTCACCACTTTATGCCGACCAGCGCTATCAAAGATCACGAAATTCTTGTCGCTTTTCGTGTCATCCTTTTCCGTTGGGTCCACCGCCTCCGGAAGGTCGTAATCCTTCTTGATGCGCTGCGCCTCGGCGGCGTCCCACCGGTAATCCACCGTGGTGATCTGGAGGCGGGGGTTCAGGTTTCGATATTCATTGAGCAAGGCCAGCACATCGGGGTAAAGCCGGTTCTCCTTGTCGAAATAAAGCGTCACCTTGACCTGGTTGGTGATCGCGTTCACCACACTGATCGTCCGCGGGGACAGGTGAATGCGGGTCTGCTCGCTCAGAAACTGGCGGTGATAATACTTGTTGCCCAGGTAATTCACCATGACCACCACGGCCCCGACCACCGCCGTGCGCACGGCCACATCGAGACCGATGCGCCATTTGCGGCGGCGGGAAAAGCTGGGTTTGGATTCGTGTACCATGTTACTTCCAACGCCGGCTTTCCACGGCCCGCAGAGTCACAAACAGGAAGAAAAAGGTCAGGCTGCAAAAAAACACCACCGCCCGGGTATCAACCACCCCGCGCGCAAAATCGTGCAGCTGCCGAAACAGGGCAAAGCTGGCCAGCACCTGGGCCTGCCAGTGCGTGCCCGCTTCCATCCGTTCCGGCAGGAAGGCAAGCGTGAACAACCCCACGCCCAGCGTCAGGGACAGCATGGCCGCCACCATCTGGCTGCTCGTGAGGGCGGAGGCCAGGCAGCCGAGGGACAAGAACAACGCGCCCACCAACGCGATGCCGAGGTACATCCCGCCGACCGTGCCGGGTTCGAGGGCACCCGATTGCCGCGCGTAATACTGCACGACATACAGGCAGGCGAGCATCGGCAGCCACATGACGAGGTAAAACAGCCAGGCGGCGGTGAACTTCGCGCCCACCACCTGGACATCGCTCACCGGCGTCGTCATGAGGGTCTCATACGTGCCGGAGTACTTTTCCAGGGCGAACAGGCGCATGGTGATCACCGGCGCCGCCAGCAGCAGGATGATCCAGAAAAACGGGGTGAGATAAAAAATCTCCGTGATGGGCATGGGGGAAGACTCGTTGCCCATGTTCCGGAGCAGGACCACGAAACTTGTTCCCACCAGCAACGTCGCCGCCGCGATGATCACATAGCCGGTCAGCGATACAAAATAGGTGGCCAGTTCGCGGCGGGTGAGGGTAATAAACACTTGCATCAACGACTCCTCCCGGCCCAGTCAATTAAGCATGCAAAATGCAGAATTATAAACCCCGCAGCCGGTGAAAAATCGACAATGCCAAACGCAAAATAATCTGGAATTTTGCGTTTTGAATTGTTGCTTGGCTTCATCCTTCCTCCTCCTCTTTCGGCTTCGTGACCTGCATGTAAATGTCCTCCAGCGAATTCCGGCTGCGGGTCAACTCCCGCATGACCCAGCCCCGCTCACGCGCCAGCAAGAAAATTTCCGGTCGCGGGTCGCACCCCTCGCGGGGTGTCAGGGTGCAACGATGGAAAAACCCCTCCGCCGGCGAAACATCAAAGCTCTCCACGCTCGCCATCGCCGCCCAGCAGGCGCTCAATTCCGCCGCCGGGGCGGCGATCTCCGCGACCACCCGTCCGCGGCTGGCCATGAGTTTCTGCAGATTGTCCGGGGTGTCCGAGGCGAGGATGCGCCCGCCCAGCATGATCATCATGCGGTTGCACATCATTTCGGCTTCGGACAAAATGTGCGTGGAAATCAACATGGTGTGCGAACCCGCCAGGCTCTTGATGAGCTGCCGCACGGAGCGGATCTGGTGCGGATCCAAGCCGATGGTCGGCTCATCCAGGATGATCAACTCCGGTTCATGCACCAGGGCATCCGCCAGCCCGACCCGCTGTTTGTAGCCCTTGGACAACTGCCCAATGATGCGCTGGCTCACCTCCGTGAGGCTGCACTGGGCCAGCACGGTATCCACCCGCTCGCGGGAACGGGACCAGCTCAGGCCCTTGAGCCGCGCGCGGAACTTGAGGTATTCCCGCACGCGCATTTCGTTGTGCAGGGGATTGTTCTCCGGCATGAACCCGATCCGGCGCCGAACTTCGCGCGAATCGTAAAACACATCCCGCCCGGCAATGCGGGCCGTGCCGGAGGTGGCCGGCAGGAATCCGGACAGAATCCGCATGGTCGTACTCTTGCCCGCACCATTGTCCCCAAGCAAACCCACGATCTCGCCACGCCCGACCGAGAAGGAAATGTCTTTCAGCGCTGTGTGACCGGCGTAGCGCTTGGTCAACTTGACCACCTCAATCATCGGATCGTTATTCATGTGCGAACTTTGGGAGCTTAGGGGAGGAACCCGTACCGCAGCCAACAAAAAACTCCGCCCCTCCGCCGGCCCGCCCCCAATTATCCGGCCGGTCCGTGCCGCGACCCACACGCGGCCCCTTGGCTTCTTCCTTTCGGACGCGTGAAACCGAAGGGAATTCAGTGGCCCTGGGGCCCGGTGTCGATTTCGGGGCTCCGATCTGCGATCCCCGCGGTCCGCCATCCGGCCGCGAATGCGGTTTTCTCCTTTTGCAACCAAATCTTCGGTGGCACAGTCACGCGCGTGGGCATCACCCTCCAGCAGTTTAACCAGATGAACGCCCGTCTTAGCGGCCGCAGTCCCCGGGCCGCAGCGCGGGCCAGTTTGCCGTTGCCCGCCGGCCCTCTTGTCACCCACACCATTATCCTCGGGGTGGACCCTTCGTTGCGCGGGACGGGTTACGGCGTGATCGAACTGGCCAAACCCCATCCCCGCACCCTGGCTCATGGCACCATCCGTTGCCCGGCTGCCTGGCCGCATTCGCGCTGTCTGGCGAACATTTCGCAAACCATCCGCGACGTGCTGCGAAAGTATTCCCCCACGGTTTGTGCCGTCGAAGGGCTCTTTTTCGCGCAGAATCTGCAGACCGCCATCCTCATGGGTGAAGCCCGGGGTGCGGCGCTCGCCGCCATTGCCGAAGCGGGTCTCGAGGTCTATGAAATCGCTCCGCGCAAAGTGAAGCAGGCCATTGTTGGCTACGGTGCGGCGCAAAAGCACGCGGTGGCCAAGATGGTCCAGCGCCTGTTGCACTTGACTGAACCGCCTGCCGCCGACGCCGCCGACGCGCTGGCGCTCGCGCTGGCCCATGCTCAAGGTCACGGTCGCCATTCGTTGACCGCGGCCAAACGGATATGAAGCTTCCCCTCCGTCAGTTCGCCCTGCCATGATCACCTTCCTCCACGGCAAACTCGCCGAAGCCCTGCCCACCCAGGTCGTGGTGGACGTCCATGGCGTCGGCTATGAAGCACTCATCCCGCTGTCGTCCTTCGACAAATTGCCGCAACCCGGCGACGAGGTGCGGTTGCTCACCCAGCTCGTCATCCGCGACGACGCCCATGTGCTCTACGGTTTTGCCACCGCGGCGGAACGGGACCTGTTTCGGCTGCTGATCAACAACGTCAGTGGGATCGGGCCGAAGACGGCGCTGAATATTTTGAGCGGCATGAACCCGGTGGCGTTTCGTGGCGCCGTGGCCGGGAGCGACGTGAAATCGCTTTCGCAAATCTCCGGCGTTGGCAAGAAGACCGCCGAACGCATTGTCGTGGAGCTGCGGGACAAGGTCGGCGCCGCCGGCGTCTGGGAAGCCTCGAGTGCCGCGCGCGCCCTTTCCGCCGCCGACCAGAAAACCAACGACGCTGTCCTGGCGCTGATGGCGCTGGGCTTCAAACAAATGGAAGCGCACGAAACCGTTCGCGCCGCGCAAACCATGCTGGGGGCCACGGCCACCGTCGAAGAACTGGTGCGGGCGGCCCTGAAGAAAACTGCGTGATGACTGCGCCCGGCCCCAGCTCCGATCTGCAGCCGCCAAAAGTGCCGTCCCGAGCGGGCAGCCGGTCGTCCCGGGTCGTGGTCCCGCACCACCCGAAGTGGCATCAACGGCTCGCCGCCCGGCTGATCTACACCCTGATCCGTTGTCTGGCGTTTACCATTCGTTTCCGGGTGAACCATGACTCGGTTTTCCTCTCCCAACTCCCGCCGGAGAAAATAATTTTCGCCATCTGGCACAACCGGCTGGTGCTGGCCCTGGTCCTTTATCATCGCTATGTGACCCGGCGCGACCCGCAGCGACGGCTGGCCGCGATTGCCAGCGCGAGCCGGGATGGTGGCCTGGTGGCGGGCATCATCGAGCTGTTCGGCGTGGTCCCGGTGCGCGGGTCCTCCAGCCGCCGCGCGGCCCAGGCGTTGCGGGAAATGGTTGCCTTGGCGGAGCGCGGATACGATCTGGCCATCACGCCGGATGGGCCGCGGGGACCGAAGTACACCCTGCCGGAAGGGGTCATCGCCACGGCGCAATTGAGCGGCCTGACGATTGTGCCGGTGGCCTATCATCTAAACTGGAAAATCTGTCTGAAGACCTGGGACCGATTTCAAATTCCGCTTCCGTTTGCCCGCTGCGAAATCACCACCGGCCCGATGGTGCGCGTCCCCGGCTCGATATCTGCCGCCGAGCGCGAAGCCCTGCGCCAGCAAGTCGAGGCCAGTCTGCGGGCCATCACCCGGGATTGAACCCCGGCCCGCCGCCCGGGCGCACGCCGCGGTGGCGCTTGACACCCGCTAACCGACCTTCGACTCTCGGCCCCCACGATGATCGCACGTGTCAGCCTCGAAATCGCCCACCGCAAGGAGTTCGATTAAGCCATACCTCCCCACCTCTTGGGCCGAGTCGATGTCGGCACCCGCGTGCAGGTGCCGTTTGGAGCGCGCAAAGTTTTGGGCGTCGTGACCGCGATTGCGGAGGAATCCGCCCACGCCAGAATCAAGCCGATGATCAAAGTCATCGGGGCGCAAACCCTGGTGACACCAAGGGTGCTCCAGCTGGCCCGCTGGATCGGCGAGTACTATTGCTGTGCGCCGGAGATCGCGTTGAAGTCGGTGCTGCCCGAAGCCGTCCGCAAAGAGGACGCCGGCTGGCGCCAGCGGTTGTTCGTCCGCGTTCTCCCGGCCAATGGGGAGAAGCCCAAACTGCCCCCACGCCAGCAGGAAGTCTGGAATGTGATCGCCGAGCGCCGCGAACTGCCGCTGGCCGAACTGCTCGAACTTACCGCGACCACTGCTGCCACCGTTCGCAAACTGGAGGATCGCGGCCTGGTGGAGGTCGCCCCGCAGATCTCCGAGCGTGATCCCTATGCCCGCGAGGAGATCCTGCCCACCGTGCCGCTGGTGTTGAATCCAAGTCAGGCGTCGGCGCTTGCGGCGATCACGGCGGCGATGAATGCGGAACGGGATGCGTGTGGCATGATGCGTGAAAGGGCATCCGAACCTGGAAATGATTTATCACGCGTCACGGAGCACGCGTCACGCAC
>CAZIJO010000031.1:0-37173 GCA_964539515.1 uncultured Bifidobacterium sp.
CGCTTTGAACCCCTGAACCCAGCGATGGTAGGGCGCGTCACTCCGTGCGCGCCGGGCCCTGTTGCCAGCGCTGACGGCGCGCACGGAGTGACGCGCCCTACCTTGAGGTTCATGGGGAGGGCCGGGGTGAGGGCGGTCGTTCTGCCTTTATTTCGGCCAGCGCAGCTGCAGGTGCACCCGCGCCACGTCGCCCATGTAATCGCCGGTTTGATATTCCCGGGCCGCTTGGGTGATGTGTTCGCGCGCCCGTTTGTCATCGCCGAGAACTTCGAAATACAACCCGAGATACAGGTGGGCGTAGAACAACTGGCGTTGGCGTTCCGCGGGCGCAGGGTTGCCCGCCGTGGCCGCCTTTAAAACATCCTCGGGTTTGATTTTATCCGCAAACAGCGCGTGGACTTCCATCATGGGCACGCGACTGTCACCCTTGATCGGAATAAGTGCAGCTCTGGCCTGCTCCACGCCGTTGGTGCGCCCCACACAAAGGAAATGCCAGACTGCATTCTCCACGTCGTTGGGATTCACGGTCTGGTGCGATTCAAACTGCTTCCGCCCCTCGTCGAAGCGACCGGCGTAATACAACGAAATTCCGCGCTGCCAATGATGCGGCGCTTGCGACGGCACCAACTTGAGGAACTGGTCGAAGTCGGCAATGGATTCCTTGATGTGGCCGAGTTTGAAATGCTCGCCGCCTCGATGTTGCCAGGCGTCAGGCCGGCGCGGGTCGAGTTTGATGACCTGGTCGTAATCGGCGATGGCTTTGGCCGGCTCGCGGTTTGCCTCGTGAAAACGGGCGCGGACAAAATAGCCGCGCGGATTCTGCGGCTCGACGGCGATGGCCTGCGTCATCAGCGCGATGGCCTCATCCGGCTGGCCTTTGGCGTAGGCGGCTTGGGCCTGGGATTGGAGGGAGCCGAAACTCGGCTTTTCAGCCGCAACCCCGCGGCTCGCCGCGAGCAGGGTCAAGATGGTGAAGGCAATTATCTGGCGCATGAAAATTCGACCGCCACTCCGCCGGGCTGCTTGGGCGGGGGTCGCAGGTCAACTTCGTTGAACGACCATTCGCCCCTGAGGCTGGCCCGACCTGGAGTACAGGTTGATATGAGGTGAATCAATCGGGCCGCTCCCGCGAAGTCAAACCGAATTGTGCCACCTTTTCGCCACCCGCCGGGGCTCGGCGTCTGGCCCGCAAGTCCCGCTTGACCACCGGTTGCCGCCTTGCATCATCAGTTGGACGCACCACGCCTGGAATGCAAACCGCAGCCGCCATCCCTCCCGTCATTTCTGGCTGGCAACGCCCGGCGTTGACGCCGGTCGCGGCCAGCGAGCGAATCGAGACCCTCGATGTGCTGCGCGGCGTGGCGCTTTTTGGAATCCTGACGGTCAACATGGTCGGGTTCAGCTGGCCGCCGGAAATGATGTTGATGCGACAGCTATTCTGGGAAACGCGAACTGACGCCATCGCCGACGGGTTCATCCGTTTCCTGGCGGAGGGGAAGTTTTATCCGCTTTTTGCCTTTCTCTTTGGGCTGGGTGCCGCGATCCAGTTGGAGCGGGCGGCAAGTTGCGGGGCAAACTTCACCTCCCGATTCTGCCGACGGATGTTGACGCTGCTGGGATTTGGCCTCGCGCATGGACTCCTGCTCTGGGAAGGGGACATTCTGGTCTGGTACGCGATCGGTGGCTTTCTCCTGCTGCCGTTTCGCAACCGCCAGCCAAGAACGTTGCTGATTTGGGGGGTGCTATGCTGGTTGATACCCGTGCTGCTCATCCTTCTAATCTGGGTCGGGTTGGTGGGTTTGTCGTTCGTGCCCCAATTGGCCGAAGGGATTCAAAAACAATTGGTCACGGAGTCGGAAGCATCCGCCCGGCAGATCGAGGAAATCATTCGTGTGTTTTCGCAGGGTAGCTACGCGGAGGTATTCTCCGCGCGTGCCGGCAATGTGTGCTATGCGTGGCTCATGGGTATCTTTTACGCGCCGGGCATTCTTGCGATGTTCCTGCTCGGTCTGTACGCCGGCAAACGCCACATTTTCCGGGACCTCGAAGCCCACGTCGGATGCTTGCGCCGCGTGTTCATCTGGGGGTTGATTGTCGGGTTGCCGGCCAATCTGCTATTCACCATCGGCATGGCTGCCAGTGATTTGTCCGATGTTCACTTTGGGTGGCTCTTGTGCCAGGCGTTGGTTGGCCTTGGCGGACCGGCTCAGAGCCTGGCATACGCCGCTGGGATAACGCTGCTATTGCGGCAGGACGCCTGGAAGCGTTGGCTGACTTTGATCGCCGCTCCCGGGCGGATGGCCCTGAGCAATTATATCTTCCAGTCGCTGATATGTACGACGATTTTTTACAGCTACGGCCTGGGCTTGTTTGGATCGATGGGCCGGGCGGCGGGCCTGGGGCTGACGGTTGCGATTTACGTTTCCCAGGTCGGCCTTAGCCGCTGGTGGCTGAACCGGTTTCAGTTCGGTCCCCTGGAATGGCTTTGGCGGTCAATCACCTATGGCAAGTTGCAACCGATGCAACGGTGAGACAACTGCCCGCCCCTGGTTCAGCGGTTGCAGCCCAGATCATTTGCGTCGTGCTCGCAGACCATCATCATTGGCCGAAACCATGTCATGCCACGCTTTCGGAATGGTGGCGACGCAGACATTGAGGTCGCCCAGGAGGTGTGAGGCGAACACGACCTTTTCGCCCTTGCGATCCCAGCCCATGTGCGGGTGTTCGCCTTTGCCGTAAGTGCGGTGGCCGGTCGTAAGCAAATGTGGGCGGGTTGTCTTGCCCTCGAAGAGCATGATTTCGCCATGCCAGTTGTCCGCGGCGATCCACCTTCCGTCGCCGCTGCCCGCCACATGCCACCAATTCAAGTGGGCCGCGCCCTCAGCGGTGGCTTCCGGCCAGGCCGCGCCAGCGCCGGCAATGCGCACTTCACCCGAATAAATGTTCAGCGCCTTGACGTGCGAGAGTTCCACCGGTTTTTGGCCCTTGCCGCCGCAGAACAAAAGCAGGTCGTCGACCCACCACGATTCGTGCGTGACCAGTTCGCCTTCCTCGGCCATGTACACGTTGCGCGGAATGCCATCGCGAATGTCCACCACCCACAGCCGTTGTCCGCGGCCAGCGTAATCTTCCGGCCCCTTGGAACTGTGCCGCGGCCCGGCGACATCACCCGTGGGCCCGCGACCGCCGGCAAAACTGAGCAGGTTGGGATTCGTGCGGCTCCATTGTACGTGGCCGCCAAACGCGGGTTGTTGCGGCAGGCGACAGACGTCGCTGAGCTTGCCGGTTTTCACGTTGATCTTGCAGATCGCAGGGCCGCGAGTCGGATCCGCAAAACCGCTCACGCCGAGCGCCACATATTTGCCGTCGCAACTGGGATTCAGCGAGGTGGCGGGGCCGCCGTCCGGGAGGGTGCAAAGCACGCGCTCAGTGGCCGTCACCCGCGAAGGCCGGGTCAAAGGGGACGGGGACGGTTCGATGGCGAGCTTGATCTCCACGATGGCGCGGCCGCGCACGGCGAAAAACGCGTTGCCCTTGGCCGCCGCCGTGGCGCCGCCCAGGCCGCCTTGGGGCGTGGTGAGGCGGATCAACTCGCCGGTTGCGGTCACGTACCCCATCAGGCCGCCGTTCGTCCTGGCGGAGTTGAACAAGATGACCGACTCGTCGCCCAGCCAGGAATATTCGTGAAAGTAGAGATTCGCATCGTTTCCGGGGGCGGTGGTCAGGAAGAGCAACTCCGCCCCGGTTTTGGGATCCGTCATCCGCCGGTGTTCCGGCGGGAGCACTGCGAGCGGGTAGGTGGTTACGGCCGCCATGGCATTGCTCGCCAACAATGCGAGTAAGGCGGCGACCAACGGGGACCGAAAGCGAGGTAACAGGGGGGCGAAGTTATCAGCAGCGGATTTCATGGTTGTCAATCTCGTGGGGTCGCTTCACCAGCGAGCGAAGCGGTCAATGGCAAAGCAACCCCGGGGGAGTTTTACCGCAACCTACGGCGCTTAGGAAATGAATTTCGCGGTTCTTTGCCCAACTAGGGCGCTGCATGCCGGGCAGGCTCGCGGGCTTCGGCAGTTGCGAAAAAAACTCATTCCGCACTCTTGACACGGGATGGCTTATTCCTAAAATCACGCACGTTTAACCCGTTGAACAACACCAAAGAAGCGACCGCTATAACCTAGAGACGTTCTGATGAAACCAAAAATTCTATTCCTAATCGCATTGCTTACTTCCTTCCTTGGGACTGGGTTGGCCCAGGATTTTGATCCGCCGGTGCCCGTCAAGGCATACAATCTCGGGATCTCCAACGCGATCTATGTGGGTTTCAACGAGGAAGTCACGGTGCCCTCCGCTACCACGACGGCCAATTATCAGGTCAGCGGTGGTGTGACGGTGAATTCGGTGACGAAGCTCGACGTGAATCTGGTGCGGCTGAACACCACCGGCTTGAATCCGTCAACCCAGTACACCGTTTCGGTCAGAAATGTGGCGGATCTGGCCGGTAACTCTTCGAGCACGCTGGTCAATGTCGTGATGATGAACTCGCAAGGGGCCATCACCGCCAGGACGTTTTCCGGCATTTTCGGCGGTTCAGTGGATGACTTGCTGAACAGCCCGCAGTTTCCAGGTTCTCCCGACGATGTGAGTTACGTCACCAATGCGGAAATCGCCGGCACCCTGGGCGTCGTCGGTTATCAATTGGTTGGTTTCGTGCATCCACCGCTGACGGGCAATTACGAGTTTTATGTGGCGGGCGACAACACCTCGACGCGGCTCTATGTGAGCACCACCACGAACGAAAGCGACAAGGTGGAACACTTGATTTCTGGAGACAATGGGTTTCGGAATTTCTCGACCCCTTCCGTCCAGGTGGCGCTGGAGGCGGGTAAGAAATATTATATCGAGGCTTTGGGCAAGCGGCAGTGGGGCGGCGGTTCATTTGCCATCGGCTGGCGCTATGATTCTTGGCCCGCAGCCGAATTGGTGGCGACCGAGTTCCTTTCCTCGCTCGCGCCCTCCGGTCCGGTAAGCATCGTCACGCAACCGCAAAGCAACAGCGTGGCGATTGGCGATCCATTGAATTTCAGTGTGTCGGTCGCCGGAACGCCGCCCTATTTTTACCAATGGTTCAAAGGGGCAGCCCCCATCGCCGGAGCCAATGCCCGCAACTTTGGGATTGCCTCGGCCTCCGCCGACGATGCCGGGCAATACTCCGTGCTCGTCAGCAACCGCTTCAGCTCGGTGGCTTCGGCCCCGGCTACGGCCACCGTCCAAGGCGGATCGAGTGTTCCCGGACCACATGTCCTCTCCGCAGCCAGCGTGGGCGGCGGCCCGATCGGGGTCCAATTCGACGCCGCCCTCGACCCCATCACCGCGACCAACAAAGCCAATTACAAGATCTTTGGGGTGGGGCCAAGCCTGACGGTGACCTCGGTAACTCTCCGGCCAGATGGTCGCTCGGTTCAAATTGCCTTCAGCGGTGGCGCCCTGGCGGATCCGTTCACCGTGAAGGTTGAAGGGGTCAAGAGTTCCCTGGGCACGGTGATGGGTGAGCCCGGGTTGGTTCTGGGTGCGGTGCTCGATCTCGTGGTGGAGGATATTGGCAATCCAGTGGAAGCCGGATCGGGATTCAGCACGGGAGCCGGCAGCATCGAGGTCGTGGCGGGTGGTTTGCGGACCTGGGATAATACCGATTCTTTCAACTTCGTTCACACGCAGCGCACCGGCGACTTCGACGTGCGCGTCCGGGTGGACAGCGTCCAACAGATTGGCACTCCGGGCGGAGATCCCAAGGCGGCGCTCATGGCCCGAGCAAACAACACGCCGGGCAGTCCTAACGTTTCACTTAACGTGGTGTCGACGCGCGGTTACCTCGAGTATCTCTACCGGCCAACGCAAGACGGCGGCACGACTGAGTTCAATCCGAGCACCAGTCCCGGGCTGACTTTCCCGCAGTGGATTCGATTGAAGCGCGTGGGCGATACCTTCACCAGCTTGCGATCGTCCAATGGCGTTGACTGGGTGGAGATCAGCTTCGGCGATGTCGTGATGCCGGCAACGATTCTGGTCGGGCTGAATACTAATCCTGACATTGACCAAGCCGGTGCCAAACTAAAGGTTCAGTACTCGAAACTGTCCATTGCCGGCGCCGACCAGGGATTTGTCGGCCACGACATCGGCAACCCGATTGAGAAAGGGCAGGTCTCGTTTGGTGAGGAGCCAGGGGTCGTTGACGTGGTCGCAGGTGGTCTTCGGACCTGGGATACGACGGATTCGTTTTATTTTGTGCATAAGACCTACACCAACGATTTCGATGTGAAGGTCAGAGTCAACTCGGTCACGCAGAATGGAACGCCGGGAGGCGATCCGAAGGCGGCGCTCATGGCGCGGGCCGACCTGAGTCCGGGAAGTCCGAACGTATCGCTGAACGTGGTGTCCACCCGTGGCTATCTGGAGTATCTCTACCGGCCAACCCAGGACGGGGGGACGACGGAATTCAATCCCAGCACCAGCCCCGGGCTTGCCTTTCCACAGTGGATCCGACTGCGCCGGGCCGGGAATAAATTTATCAGCTATCGTTCCGCCGATGGCGTGGCGTGGACCAAGATCAGCGAAGGCGAGGTGGTGATGCCGGCCATTCTCCAGGTGGGTCTCAATACCAATCCGGACATTGATCAAGCCGGTGCCACGCTTGCCGTCAGCTACAGCAGCCTAGGTGATGTCTCCAGCAAAGTGCGACTGAACGACCTGGGCCTAACGGCCACCGACATTGGCGGGCCCATCGAACCAGGCTATGTAACGACTCCGGCGGGGCTGGGTGACATCGATGTGATGGCAGGTGGCTTGCGCACCTGGGATACTTCCGACTCCTTCACTTTCGTCCACGGACCAAAGACGAACGACTTCGACGTACGGGTGCGGGTGGATTCGGTGCAACAAATCGGCCCTGCGGGAGGCGACCCGAAAGCAGCCCTCATGGCGCGGGCAAATCTGACTCCCGGCAGCCCGAACGTATCACTGAACGTGGTGTCCACGCGCGGATATCTGGAGTACCTCTACCGGCCAACTCAGGACGGCGGCACAACCGAATTCAACCCGAGCACGAGCCCCGGGCTTGTTTACCCGCAGTGGATTCGCCTCCAGCGTGCGGGCGATACCTTCACCAGCTTCCGTTCCACCAATGGTTTGGACTGGGTGCAGATCAGTTCCGGCGATGTGGTCATGCCAGCCGAGATTTTGGTTGGACTCAACACCAATGCGGATCGCGATGAGGCCGGGGCCATCCTTTCGGTGCGGTACCGCCGCTTTGGCGATACCCCATTGGCCCGGCCTTCGCCGGTGCTGGCGGGCAAGCGCGAAGGCAATCAGTTTGCATTGTCCTGGTCTGTTGCCGACACGGGATTTGTTCTGGAAGGCAAGGGTGCGCTCAGTGACCCGACTTGGAATCTGATTCCCGGAACGCCCACGATCGAGAACAATCGTTTTACGGTCCGCGTGCCGATCAGCGGCGGAGCGGCTTATTTCCGGCTGCGCTCCCAGTAGTTGCCAGGGTTCGTCCCGGTCGCTAGTTTGTTGCGTGTGATCCACGTCGCGTCGCGAATGCGGCTGCGCCAGGCTTGTTGCGAAGTCTTGGCCGTATTCCTCACGGGTGGGTTCGGGCTGGCTTCCCGCGCCGACGATAAGCCGGAGGCGGGGCCGGCCCTCCACCGGGCGACATGGTTGGCGATTCACGGGGAAGAAAGGCGGGTCGGTTTTACCCGCCTGGGGCCGGAGCTAACCGGCATCACCATCACCAATCACGTCTCCCTCGAACTGGCGGCGCGAAACCAAATCCTGCTGAACGGCTCTGGCGTCGCCGCCGGAGATTACGATGGGGACGGCCTTTGCGACCTCTACTTCTGCACCCTGACAAATGGGAATCATTTGTTTCGGAACTTGGGGGGCTGGCGCTTCACCGAAACGACCACGGCCGCCGGTGTACGCTGCGAGGGCCAATGGTCCACCGGCACCGCATTCGCCGATCTCGATGGCGACGGCAAACTCGATCTGCTCGTCAATGCGATCGGCGGGGGCACCCGACATTTTCGGAACCTCGGCGGCGGCCGCTTTGAAGAGCGGAAGGATTCCGGTTTCAAGTCGGAGTTGGGGGCGCACTCGCTGGCGGTGGCGGATGTGGATGGGGACGGCGACCTCGATGTCTACGTGGCCAACTACCGGACCAGCACGGTTCGCGACAATCCGGTGTCGGTACGTCTGCGGCAGGTGAACGGGGAATTTGTCGTGCCGGCGCCGTACGAGGACCGATTTCTCGTGCAGGTGCGCGGGCCAGGGCAAGGCTCCCTGATTGAACTGGGGGAACCCGACGTGCTTTACCTGAATGATGGCCACGGCCGTTTTCGGGCGGAGTCTTGGGTGGACGGTCGATTCCGGGATGAACACGGACAACCGCTGCGACGGGCGCCGCTGGATTGGGGATTGTCCGTCATGTTTCGGGATTTGAACGGGGACGGCGCCCCCGACCTGTATGTCTGCAATGATTTTGCCTCTCCGGATCGCATCTGGATGAACGACGGTCGGGGGCAATTCGCTGCCCTTCCGCCGGAAGCCATGCGGCACACCAGTTGGGCGTCGATGGCGGTGGACGGCGCGGATATCGATCGGGACGGTCACGTCGATCTGTTTGTGGCCGACATGCTGAGCCCGGACGGCATTCGGCGCCAGGTGCAACGCGGCAATGCGGAGCGCGGCGTTCAGCCCGAGGATGCGCGCAACGATCGTCCGCAGTATCCGCGCAATACGCTTTTCCGGAATCGTGGTAACACCACGTACGCCGAAATCGCCTTTCTGGCCGGGCTGGAAGCCAGCGACTGGACGTGGGGTTCGGTTTTCCTCGATGTCGATCTGGATGGCTATGAAGACCTGCTGGTCGGCAACGGGCATCTATTCGACATGCAGGACCTCGACGCGGTGGATCGCATTGGTCGGTCGCGCAGTCAGAATCCGCGCGTGGGCAATCAGGTTCTCCTCACCAACTTTCCGCCGCTCCTCACCAAGAACCTGGCCTTTCGCAACCAAGGCCAGCTTCACTTTGAGGAACTCGGGGCTGCGTGGGGGTTCGACCGGTCTGGCATCACGCACGGTGTGATCCTTGCCGATTTGGACAACGATGGCGACCTGGACGTTGTCACCAGCGACCTGGACCAGGCGGCTGGGCTGTACCGAAACGACTCCAGCGCGCCGCGGGTGGCCGTGCGTTTACGGGGCGCGACGCCCAACACTCAAGGCATCGGGGCGCACATCCGGCTCGTCGCTCCCCGCCTCACCCAATCGCAGGAAATGGTGGCCGGCGGTCGATATTTGTCCTGTGATCAGGCGCAACGCACCTTTGCCTTCATCGCGGGACAGAACGAGCCCGCCCGGTTGGAAATCCTTTGGCGGAGTGGTCGCCGGAGCCAGGTCGACGCGGTTCAGCCGAATCAACTTTATGAGGTGACGGAGCCACGGGACGGCGCGGTCGGGCGTCGCGGGAACGACGCGAGTCCGGCAGCCTTTCAATTCGTGGATGCGAGCGCTCTCCTGGGTCACCGCCACGAGGAGCGGTCGGGTGACGAGAGCGCAGGACAACCGCTGCTGCCTCGCCAGGTGAGCGGCGGCGGTCCCGGAGTGGCGGCCGTTGATGTCAATGGCGACGGTTGGGATGACGTGGCCGTGACGGGTTCGGCGCCTCAGCCCGCGATTGTTCTCACCAATGATCTGCGCGGGGGGTTTGCGCGGGATGAACATTTTTCAACGGCCAGCGGCGGCCCGGCGCAGAACGTGACGGTCCTGAGCTGGGCGACTGCAACGAACAACGCCCGTTTGCTTCTGGCCCAGTCGGGGCCCTCACGGCTGCTTTCCGCCGCCGGGTTGGGGCCGGGCAAATGGGAGGCGGTGGCGGTGGGTAATTTGCCGCCGGCGATCGGCGCCATGGCCCTGGGCGATGTGGATGCCGATGGGGATCTGGATTTGTTCGTTGGCGGTTCGTTCGCGCCAGGCCGCTATCCTGAGCCAGTAAGTTCGTTCTTGCTTCGCAACGACCTTGGCCGCTGGAACGTCAACCCGGAAGATCAGGCGCTAACGACCGGTGGTATCGTCAACAGCGCGACGTTTGCTGATCTGGATAACGATGGCTGGCCGGAGCTTCTGCTGGCCTGCGAATGGAGCCCGGTGCGGATCTTCTGGAATCAACATGGCAAATTTGTCGAACGCACCACTGCGCTTGGCTTGAATGGCTATCGCGGTTGGTGGAATGGAATTACGGTTGCTGATCTCGACAACGATGGGGTCGTCGAGATCGTGGCCACCGGCTGGGGGCGGAATCATCGCTGGCAAAGGAATCTGCCGCAGACCATCCGGCTCTACGCCGGTGAGCTGGCTGGCGACGGACGATGGCTCACGGTCGAAGCGTGGCGACCAACCTCCACTTCCGAGTATTTCCCCTGGCGCGATTTTCGGACGCTTGCGGGGCAGTTCCCAAGCTTGCGCGGGCGTTTCAGCCGCCACGCGGATTATGCACGAGCCAATGTCGGCGCGCTTCTGGGCGAAGGGATTCAGCGCAGTGCCTTCGTTGAAGCGAACATGCTCGATTCCCTGGTCTTTACCGTGCGCAACGACCGGGCCAACTTCCAACCGTTACCGATCGAGGCGCAGTTTAGTGCCGCCTTTGGCGCCGTGGTGGCCGACTTCGATGCGGACGGAAACGAAGATCTCTTCTTCGGTCAAAACTTTTTCGCGGTGGACGGGGATTCCTCGCGGTTGGACGCGGGCTGTGGCCTGCTGCTCCGGGGCGATGGGCGGGGCCGGCTGGCGCCAGTTCCGGGCTTTGCGGCGGGGCTGGTTTTGCCGGGCGAACAACGCGGCGTGGCGGCGGCGGATTTTGATCACGATGGGCGCACCGATCTCGTCGTGGGACAGGTAAACGGCGACCTCAAACTGTTTCGCAACCGGTCGGCCGCGGCTGGATTGCGCGTTGGGTTGCGGGGGCCGGCGGGAAATCCCGCCGGCATCGGCGCGGCTTTGCGGGTGAAGTATCCCGGCAGTTGGGGGCCTGCCCGCCAAGTCCTGGCCGGGTCCGGCTATCGTTCGCAGAGCAGTGCCGTTCAAGTCCTTGGCTTGAAGCCAGGCGCCCTTGGAGTTGAAGTGCTTTGGCCCGGCGGCCGCCGGCAGTTTGCCAAGCTCCAGGTTGACCAGCACGAAATTGTCATCCGCTGGGAGGAGCCACCTTGATTGGCGTTGGCGCGTCGAGCCGCAGTGGCGTTAAAAATCAAGGTGCCTCCACCGTCAACCAGGTTCGTCCGCTTGCGGGGACTTTCACCGGCACGCGGACACTGAACGCGCGATCCAGTTTGTAGCGTCTCGCCTTCCCGTTTTGCTCGCGGACGAGTGCGACGCTGTTCAGGCCCGTGTAGTAAAGCGGCAGTAGCACTTCGCGCTCGGCGACCGCGCCCAGCGGGTTGTGGATCATCACCAGGGCCCGTTCCTTGAGTCTGGGGTTTACGTGAACCAAATAATCAATGTCGCGGCCATCGGCCCGGCGCCCATGGATGATGTCGCTCTCCAGGATGTCGCGATGCGCCTTGAACCAGGTCACCCACTGCTTGACCAAGGCCTTGGTTTCGTCGGAGTCGTAGAGCCGTGGACCGCGCCAGCAGGCTTGCACGCCGGCGCCGAGGTTGTTGGCCAGATGACCTTCGTAGGCATCCAGGTGATCACGCAACGGCTCGATTGTCGCCGCCGCCCCGCCCCCCTGATACTCCGTGAGCGGAACAAACATCCAGCCGGCGGTCTGGGGTTTGGTCCACGTGCCGTCAAAAATGTTTTGCCGGGCGTGGATGAGTTGCTGCGCCCGCGGCAAGGACCAGTTGTCCTCGCGATAGCCCATGGCGGTTTTGTTGCCGCCGGCGAAGAAATAGTAATCGGGCTGGTTGACATAAATGCCGCGCTCGCGGCACCAGGTGTAAAGGCCGGCGCACATCCGCCAGTTGACCCACTGCGAATCCGCCTCGCCGCGGTGGCCCGGGTGATTGGTGGAGGCGCAGATATCGCCCGGGTACGGGCCATCGTGCTCGAGCAGGTCGAGCCCGGTTCGGGCGAGGAAGTTGGTGAGTTTGCGCAGGTAATTCGTCCCCCAGCTGCTGCCGAAGCAGGGCGCATTGCCGAAGATCGCTCCGCCCGGTTTGCCGGTCTGGGGATTGATCACATCGTTGGCATCGTCAATCCGCCGGCTGCTGAAGAGCGAGTAAGCGCCGACCTCGATGCCTTTATCATGGGCGTAGGCGACGTCCGCCTTCACCTTTTCCAGGTAGGCCGGGTCTTCATTCTCCACGTTCAATCCGCTCCCAAACGTGTAGATGATCATTTCAAAACCGACCTCGGCGCATTGATCGACTGCGCTGCGGAAGGATTTTGAGTCGGCATTGCGGACATGCATCATCAGCGGATTTTCCGTGGACCACGGGGCCAGTGCGCGATGGGCGCGGCGGGTGAACAAGCCCTGCCGTTCGCGGTCGGTGGCGTCGTGAATCACCAGCCAGGTCCGGAAGCTGGTGAAAGTTTCCCCGGGGAGCAACTGCACGCCGGGTCCGATGGGCGGCTCGCAAACCAGCAGGCACGGCGTCTTACGCGCGTAGCTGACCTGCGTTTTGAATTCCGGATCCAAGCGCCACGAAGCCACCTGATTGCCGGTTACCACATCCATCCCTTTGAACATGTAATCGCTGAACACCGTGATTGCCGGGGTGCGCCAGGCCGTATCTGTGCGTTCATCCACCGCCGACTCCGCTTCCACCGCGGCGAGGCGTTCGGTGGCAACGCGGTCGAGGGTGATCGCGTGGTCCGTGCCATTGCTGACCGTGAGCCACTTGCCCAGCACGGGCAGGCCGTCGTAAAGCGCGTGGTGAACGGTGATCGTGATCCCGCGGGTGGCTTCGTTCGGGCCGCGGAAACGCAGCGCGAGGGTCGCGCCCGGCGGTGGCCACGGCAGTTCGGCGCTGGGGCGCTTGCGGTTCCAGGTGAAGGGCGCTTCCGGTTTCCCGGTGGCGTAACCGACGAATTCAAAGCTGCCGGGGACGTTGGTTAGCCTCGCCGTCCATTCCGGGAGCAGGTAGGCGCGATCGGGTTGACCCGACAAACCGCCGACCTTGAACGCCTGGCCGTCAATCGTGACGGTAGCCTCGGGTTCCACCGCGCGGAGCACCGAAGCGCCCGTCATCAAATTGTCGAGCCCGACGGTGGCGGCATTGGGCGACAGTTTGAAGGTGCGCCGGAGCAGCCCGTTTTGCATGACGATTTCGTCACTGGTTGGACCCCGGAACACCCCCGCCGTGAACGGCGAGGCGTCGAGCAGCCAGTCGGTTCTCGCCGTCTTTGAGCCCGGCGGGGTCGCAGCAAGTTTCGGTAGCCCGGCGTCCTGGGCAACGCTGGAGACGGTGTCGGCGCACAGCACGACAAAAAGAACTGGAAGCGCGAGGTGAGGTAACTTCATGGTTGTGATCGATTAGCCATCGATGACGAATGCTCGTTCAACGTGAGCATCGAGGCAAGAATTCCTGGAGGGAAACCAAGGACCGATGAGCAAATCGACTTCGGCTTCCTCGCTTTGGCAGGCGCGTGGCATAGCGGCGACCGTTGCCCCTCGGAGAACCGGGATTGATTTGCATGCTGCCCAGTGCGCCACAGCTAAAACCGTTGCGCCAGTTTCGGCAGTCTCTGTTTTGCAGCCTTGAACGCTTCGGTCCAGTCCGTCGTGCGAAAGCCAAGTGCCGTGGCAGTCACCTCGTTGCGCGCTGGGTTCGCCAGGTCATCTCAGGGACTTTACGCCAATAATTACGTGTCAACGAGCACGAGTCGCCCATAAACCATTGGGCATCTCCGTGGCGACGCCCAATAAAATAGACTTCGAACCTTGTTTCTCCTTGTTCCCAAGTCGTCGTTGTGCCAGCGTTTCACCCATTAATCAGACCGTGTGTTGTAGCCCGCCAGGATCGACATGAACAAAGCGCAAACGCTGCTGGATCTTTTCAGTACCCAGGCCGTCCAGATTTCCCTGCCGTTGTTCGTTGCGAACTTGTTGTTGTCGGCGCTGCTCGCCTGGATTTTGGGCCGGGTCTACGTGAAGTTCGGCGCCACGCTTTCGAATCGCGAGCAGTTCGCCCGCAACTTTCTGCTCGTGACCACCACCACGATGTTGATCATCACCATCGTGAAATCTTCCCTGGCCCTCTCGCTCGGCCTCGTCGGTGCGCTCTCGATCATCCGCTTCCGCGCCGCTATTAAAGAGCCGGAGGAACTCAGCTACCTGTTCCTAGCCATTTCGGTGGGATTGGGTTTTGGCGCGGAACAAACCGTCATCACCACTCTGGCTTTTTTTGTGATGCTCGCGCTGCTCACCGGTCGTCACTGGGTGCGCCGCCGAGTGGAGCGGCCCAACCTCTATCTGACGATCACCTGTCCGGGGCCGGCGGGCGTCGGGTTGCCGCAAATTCTGGCGGCGCTCCAACCCCACGCCACCGCTTCCGGACTCAAACGCTTCGACCACACGCCGGATCTGCTGGAAGCCTCCTTCCAGGTCCAGTTCGAGAATCTCGCCCGTCTCGACGCTTGCTCGCAAGCGCTCCGGAAACTGGGTGAGGGAATTCGCATCAGTTACCTTGAACCGAACAACCTCAGCCTCTGAGCCTCCCGGGGTATGAGCGGCGTTCCGGACAACCACCGCTACGAGAGCAAGTTCGCAATCACGCTGGCGTCCCTCGCCGAGGTCGAGCACCACGTCCGGCATCACCCCGCGATTTTTGCGCCCGAATACGCGCCGCGGACCGTCAACAATATCTACTTCGATACCCCCGATCGGCGGAATTATCACCAGAACGTCGAAGGTCACAGTCACCGGTCGAAGCTGCGGGCCCGCTGGTATGGCCGGCTCTTCGGCCCTGTGCCGCAGGCGGTCCTGGAGCAGAAATGCAAGCGTGGCCACGTGGGCACGAAAATCTCGGCCCGGCTCGTGCCATTCGATTTTGGACCGCAAATCTCGGCCGCGGATGTGGGTGGCTGGCTGGAGGCAAGTTCGCTGTCCAATCATCTGGGTCACGAAATCCGCCATGCCCAGCCAACCCTCGTGAACCAATATCGGCGACAGTATTTCCGCTCCGCGGATCGCAAGGTGCGGCTGACGATTGATTCCGATCTGAAGTTCATGCGCTTCCAACCCCATTCGAATTCCTTTCTGACGCGTGCCGAGTTTCCCGCGCTCGTGGTTCTGGAATTGAAATACGCTGACGCGGCGAGTGCCGAAGCGGCCGCGATCGCCAATCAACTGCCTTATCGTATGACGCGAATGTCGAAGTACGTCTTTGGCCTCCAAGCCGTGGGCGGCGTCTAATGCTCGCCCTGATGCACAATCCCAGTGAAGGCCGCCGGCTTTTGCCCGCCTGGGTTTTCGGGCTGGTGCTTGCCATTGGCGCGATCACTTGCCTTGCGCTGGCGGCGCGCGACCAGCGTGCGGTGACCCCGGTCACTCACCTGTTTATTACGGAATTGGGTGCCGCGGGCCCCTCGGACCTGGCAGACGAGGACGGCAAGCATGAGGATTGGATTGAGATAGCCAACTTGGGCAACACCTCCGCGGACCTTGCGGGCTGGTATCTGACGGACAACTTCCGGAACCTGGGGCGCTGGCGCTTTCCGGCAGTCCAACTCGCTCCCGGTCAACGCCTCATCGTTTTCGCCTCCGGCAAGGACCGTCGGGAGCCCGCCCGGCCGTTGCATACCAACTTCAAGCTTAACGACCGCGGTGAGTATCTGGCCCTCGTGAAACCGGACGGTCAGTCCATTGCCCAGGATTTTCTGCCGAAATACCCGCGCCAACGCGGTGCGGTGAGCTTTGGTCTGCGCGAGGGCTTCCGGCTCGACGCCGGGAGTGCCAGCATCCCCGCCGGTGCCTACACCTATTTTAGTCAACCGACGCCGGGGGCCCCCAATAAAGGAGAGGTTCGCGGCCTCGTCGCAGATTTGAAAACCAGCACTGCTGGTTCCGTGTCCGGCGCGCCGCTGGTGCTAACCCTGACCACGCGAACACCCGGCGCACGAATTTTCTACACCACCAATGGCGCCGTCCCGAGCGAGGCAACCGGCATCCGGTATCGCCGTCCGCTTCGTATCACCGGGACCACCATTCTTCGGGCGGCTGCATTCCGACCTGGCTTTGCCCCCACCGAAGTGGTCACCCGTTCGTTCCTATTCCCCGAGCAAGTGGGCGCTCAAACCGGTGCGGACTTCCCGAAGTTTTGGGGTTTTACAAATGGCCAGCCCGTGGCCGCGTTCTACGCGATGGATCGTCGGATCACCCGCCGTCCGGATTACCAGCCAGACTTTCTTGCGGGCCTGACGGCATTGCCGAGCCTTTCGCTCGTCACAGATCGCGATAACCTGTTTGAAGCGAGCCGCGGCATTTATGCCAATCCGATGGCGACGGGGCGCGATTGGGAGCGGCCGGTCTCCGCGGAAATGATTTTTCCGGACGGGCAAACTGGTTTCCAGATCGACTGCGGCCTCCGCGTGCAAGGCGGCTGGAACCGACGGCCCGAGGAGTGCCCGAAGCATTCCCTCCGATTGATCTTCAAGAAACACTATGGCGAGTCTCGCCTGAACTTTCCGTTATTTGGCCAGGGCGGAGTTCAGGAATTCGAGACCGTGATTCTACGCGGGGGCTGCAATAATTCCTGGCTGCATTGGAGTGGCGAGGAACGCCACCGGGGCGATTACCTCCGCGATCAATGGATGCGGGAAACTTCGGCGGCGATGGGCCAGCCGGCGGCCCGCGGACGATTTGTTCATCTGTACCTGAATGGCCTTTATTGGGGTATTTACAACCTGGCCGAACGGCCGAGCGCGCCGTTCCTGGCCGGCATCCAGGGCGGTAATTCGGACGAATACGATTCACGCAACGCCGACAAGGCACTGAGCGGGGATACCAATACGTGGGCGAGACTGTTCACGATCATTAACGCGGGGGTGACAAACTCCGTTGCGTGGCAACAGGTCACCAACCTGCTCGATGTCACCAATTTTGCCGATTACATGATCATCAATTATTACGGCGCCAATGCTGATTGGGATCGGGCTTCCAACTGGTATGCGGGGCGTCGGCGCGATCCGCCGGGTCCCTATCAGTTCTTTGTCTGGGATGGGGAACGAACTTTGGAACAGGTTGCCGATGACCGGATGGACTTCGACGACGACCAGAGTCCCTCCCGGCTGTTCCATAAACTCAAGGAGAGCCAGGAATTTCGCGCGCTTTTTGCCGAACGCGTCCGGACGCACTGCCTCGGCAATGGGGCGCTGACTCCGCAGCGGGCGGCGGAGCGCTATCGCAAGCTGGCCGAAGCGCTCGACCTGGCAATCGTAGCCGAATCCGCCCGTTGGGGGAGCTACCGCAATGATATCCATCGCTACAAGGAGGGCCCTTACGAACGCTACACACGCAACGATCATTGGCGGCCGGAAATCCAGCGGCTGCTAAATGTTTACTTCCCGCAACGCACGGCGGCCTTTCTCAAGATCCTGGAACAACGCGGGCTCTGGTCGCCCGCAGCCGAGGCAACCGTTCGCTAGAGCGTTCAGAATCCCACGCCCGCTACGCCGAGGCGGTACCCGCCTTTTTCAGCTTAACGGACCAGGCGCAGGGTGCCCCGGCCTTTCACGCGGGCAAACGCCCGCCATGCCTTGCCTTCCGATTCCAGGCGGCACTCAAGCAAGCCGTCCCCGCGGCAAGTGGGTTTGTCCGGCCCCGACCAGGGGAGGATAATCTCCACCGGAGTGTCGTCCCCGACGTTGATTTCCAATTCCACCGCGCCGGGTTGCGAAGCGTAGTGCATGGCCAGTCGCTCACCGCTTGGGAGCATCAGGTCCAACCGTGCGCCCGGCCACGTCGCCGGGAATTGCGGGGTGACGCGAACCGATCGGAAACCCGGCTCCGGCGAGGCTAATCCGAAAACGCCATGCAGCAGGACGTCGAGGAAACCCGCGGAGGTCTCACTGTACCACGGCGCGCCGCCGGCCTTGGTTTCGCCGGCATATTTTTCCCAGGTCCAATATTCGTGGAATGAACCTGCCTTGCGCGCGGCCGCTCCCTGTCGCTTAAGGTAATCAACGCCTTGATCCACGCGCCCGTTTTTCAAACAGGCCAGGGCCACGGACGGCATGATTCCACGCCCCCAGCCACAGCCACCGTTGCAGTAAACCCCGGGCGGATTCTGCGGTTTGTCCTCCGTGCGCACCGGCGGAATGTGATAGGGCCCCGGCACGACAAATTCCTGACGGCCCATAAAGTCAAGGATGGCCGTCGTCTGCGATGCGTCCGCGAGACCGAACAGGATGGCATACCCGTTGGCAAAAGTGGTCGTCACGTACTCGAGCCGCGGAGCTTTGCTTTCGCGGGTGACCCCGAACATGTAGCGGCCTTCCGGACGCCAGAAAATGCGGTTCGTTTCCGTCCGGATCCGGTCCGCCCATTTCCGCGCCCAGTTGGCGTCATCGTCGCCTCCAAGGGTTTCCGCCATTTCCGCAAAAGCCAGCAGAGCGCCATATAACATGACCTGGTCTTCCGCCCGTTCCGTTGAATGAATATCCGTGTCCCCGGCCACGACCAGGTCGGACAGCACCGCCGTGGTTTCGATCAGCCCGTTGTGATCGAGGTCCCGTCGCGTCTCCAAATATTTCAAGGCACGCCGGCATGCCGGGTAGAGTTCGATGAGAAACGGCAAGTGGCCACGGGCGCGCCAATGATCATGCACTTGGAGAACGAACAAGTGATCGCGGACGTAGATGCCATACTGAATTTTCTCCGGCTCGGCGGCCAGACGACCGATGTGATCAGCGGTTGGGCGGGCATAATGGGGTTGCCACTTTTCCCTTCCGCCCGCGGCCTCCCATTTGCGCCGCCAGTCCAACTCCGGGATGTCGTAAACCCCGCCTTGAATCTCGCCGGCCGGACTCTGATAGACCGCGAAGAGCCGGATGGGCCATTCGGTGGATTCGCGACCGAAGAAATAGGACGTCACCCGGTTCATCCAGTAATTGTCGTAGGGATGGACCCACGACGGATAAACGGCTTGCCCGCTCACGGTCGGCACGAAAATCCCCGCTTTCTTCATCGCCCCTTTGTAGAAGGCCTGAACGGCCAGTTCCGCCCCGCGCGTGATATCCTCGTCCGGCGTCTCAACCACGAACCGCCAGGCGGCCCCGACCGGTGCGGGCGGCAGTACCTCGCCGCGAATAAGCGGTGCCGGCTCGGCCGCGAAGACGCAGGCGGGCAGTCCGCAGATCAAACTCAGCGCGGCCCAACGCGCGAGAAGTCCAGGAGCAGGGGGCATGATCATTGAATGTGTTGGGTTGCGACGAAAACCAGGTGTTGGCCGAGTTTGCTCGGCGGGAGGGATTCAGGGTCGATACTTAAGCGAATTCAAAACCGCCGGTGGGGCCAGCTTCGCATCGAAGTCTTTTGCATCCTGGTAAAAATACGCGATGCGATCGCTCGACCATCCGCCGCCCCAATTGTGCAGAAAGTACATTTCCTGGGGCTTGATCCAGGACGCGGACCCGTCCACCAACAAATGGTTGCCACCGGCGGGCAGGTTGCCCGAGCTTTTGTGCGGCGGCAGGCCATTCCAATTTTTGCGCCCCAAGTTCATCTCCGTTTTGCCCCACGCGCCGTTGATCTTCATGACCATGTCCGCCGCCAGCACCCAGTGCGGTTGCGAGGTGCTCAACTTGACGGGGCTGCGCGAGGGGAAAAGGCCGGCGGGATTGTTCCATGTCGAGATCCCGCCGAAATACTGGTAGCCAATCGCCCATTGATCGTAATTGTTGTAGTTATCATAGAACGGGAGGTCCGGCAGGCTCGGACAGGCCCAGACCGACGGGGTGTTCGAGGTGATCAGCAATCCCAGCCCCTTGGATTGCGCCCGGGTTATGGGGGTGAGAGCCACTTGGACGGAATCGGCCAGCGCATGCAGCAGCTGCTCTTGATTGTCCATGGCGTAAATCGTGGAAGCGATTCCGAGTTGGCGGAGATTGCTGACGCAATTGGCGCGTTTGGCTTTGTCCTTGGCCTTGGACAAAGCCGGGAGGAGCATCGCGGCGAGGATCGCAATGATCGCAATGACGACCAGCAACTCAATCAAAGTGAAGCCAGCCGTTCTCGCTCCTGCTCCCGGAAACAAATGGAAATGGCTGACACCCGAGAGGCTCCTCGATGGATTGTCCGGTCGGACCGCGTGATCGACCGACGGCACGACCGACGGCTCCAAGGCGGCCCGGTGCAGTCCGGATTGCTGCCCGTCGGTGGTCATGTGGGAAGATTGCGCCGGGCCTGGTTTAGGGTCAAGCACCTGTTTCCCAGATTTTCCGGACCGCCAACATCCCGATGGCGACGACTCCCGTCGGCCGGGCAGACAACCGAACTCACTTGGAACTCACCCGCCCGGTGTGTTGCGGATTGCCGCGGAACATCGGCCAGGGCGTCTCGGCTAGCGGCACCCCCGTTTTGAGCGCGGAGAATTCCGGCCCCGTGCCCAGCACATAAATTGTTCCATTGTCGGCCACCAGCGGCGACGAATAGCAGGGCCCGTAAAGGAAATAATTCCAAACCCACTCCGCGTGCCCATTGTCGCCGGGGACGGTCATCACATAACCATCGCCGCCGGTGAAAACCACCTGGCCATTGGCCAGGACGGCGGCCGCTGATTCCCCGAAGTCGGCCGGTTGCGGTTGCCAGAATGCGCGCTGCCATTTCAGCTTGCCCTCCGGCGTGATCGCGCAATGGGTTTGATTCACCGACACAAAAATTGTTCCGTCCACCCCCAGCACGGGCGACGATCCTGTGATCCCACCCGTTCGCAAACTCCAACGGCGGGAACCATCCGGGTTCACCGCATGGAAAAGGCCGTCCACCGAACCGAAGTAGAGTTCGCCGCCCCCGCCAATCGCCGGCGAGCCGGTGATGGCCCCCTCGGTGGCGTATTCCCACAGCTTCGTGCCGTCCGGGTTCAGCGCGTAAAATTTCCGGTCGTGGGCGCCAAAATAGATCACCCCGCGGGCGTCGATCGCGGCCGAAGAAACCACAGGGCCACCGGTGACGAATTCCCAGCGTTTCCCGCCGTCCGGGTTCAGGGCATAAAATTTCTTATCCCATGATCCGCAGTAAATGATGCCATTGGTCCCAATCGCGGGCGAAGCATCCACCCATCCGCCCGTCTTGACGGCCCAGCGTTTTTGCCCGGCGGGCGTCACCGCATAAAGCCGGTGATCCCGACACCCCACATACACCGTGCCGTCCGGCCCGACCGCCGGGGAGGAGGTAATCTCGAAACCGGTTCGGAACCGCCACCGCAGTGCCCCGTTGGGGTTGAAAGCGAACAAATACCCTTCCCAACTCCCAACGTAGATCGTGCCATCCAGTCCCAAGGCCGGCGACGACCGGCTGCCCCCGGCGATGCGAAATTTCCAAAGGTCCGTCGCGGAATAGTGCATGTCCTCCGCCATCAACCGTCCGGATGATGCGAGACTCAACCCGGTCACCAGCCACCCGGCCACCATCAGGAACGTCCGCAGCCGGGCCGTCACCGGGCCGCCCGCCATATGCCTCGGCCGACAATGGACGGCGGCACGACCCGCTCTGCGTGTAGCGTATTCGCGGCATTGCCCCGCATCGGGATTCCAGAGTTTTGTCACAAACAAATTGCGCCTTGCACTTGTTATCCGGCGCAATGTGCCGCAGGTAGTGCCCGGAACAAGGCAAATTCTCCAGCGCAGGTTGTTTGTGGCTCCCGCCATCGCGACCGGCGGATGAGCCTAGGGTCGGTTTGCAGCGATGGCCTTTGCGCTTGCTGACCCATGCTTGGCCCGGCGACAATGCCTCGGTGAGCAGCGGCCCCGTTATGAAGCATCCTGAAACCATCCATCCGCAATCGCCCATGAGCGCGGTGCTGGAAGAATTTCCTGGCGCGCAACGGGCGCTGTTCCGCCGCTACCACATCGGCGGCTGCAGCAGCTGCGGTTTTCAGCCGACCGAAACCCTGGCGCAGGTTTGCGAACGCAACGGGGGACTCGACGTGACCGAGGTCTTGGCGCACATCCAGTCCAGCCACGAACAGGATGCGAAGATATTTATCGAACCGAAGGAACTCGCAGCCTGGCGGCAACAGGATCCCGCCGTGCGGTTGGTGGACATCCGGTCGCATGAGGAATTCGAGGCGGTGCACATCGCGGGTTCGCAGCTCCTGTCGCAGGACGTGATGCGACAGATCATGGCGGACGGTTCGAATACGCGGCCGCTCGTCATTGTGGATCATCAAGGCCGGAATGGACTGGACGCCGCCGCGTATTATCTGGGGCACGGCCTGCAAAACGTCCGGTGTTTACGCGGCGGCATTGATGCCTGGGCGCAGGAGGTGGACCCGACGTTGCGCCGGTATCGTGTCGGCCCGTAGCGGAGGCGCGAAGCCAAATTGCCGGGATTGGAAATTCTCCCCGAGACCGAGTGTGGGTCACGGCTCCGAACCGGGGGACCTGGGCACAGTGAGCATCGCCGTGCGGTTGCGAAAGTAATGCTGGTAAGAAGTGGGTCGCCAGATGGGTGCGGGTGGGCACGGCAGGGTTTCTGAACAACCGGCTGTTTCGGTGGCGCACGGGAAGGCGAAACCGAAAAACTATGAGTGATGGAAGCTGAACTGACCCATTTCCGGCGCCGCTAGTTACTTTCACACATGGCTGATCATTCCGCGTCTTCGCGCAGCGGATGCGACGGCCACAGTAAGCCAGTTATCAGCACAACAAAACCGACGACCACCACTGGTATCCCAAGCCTTCTCCCCACGGCCTCGCCTATCAACCGGTCCTGGTATGTCGCCGCGGATAGTCGCATTTCCAGACGGGGGTTGCCCGTACCTACCGAAATCGGCGATGGAGTGTTCGAGATGGAGATCATCACTTGGCCCGGTTGCTTCAAATCAAATGTTACTAGGCGATAGTCCACAGTCTCCGCCCCCTCGCTCCCGAGCTCGACCTCGGTCAAATGTTTGGTGAGAAGCACTCCCTTCTCGTCTGCAATCCCAAGCTCGACGTCGATTGGAATTCGCCTTGGATGGTCGAAGGTGTCTTTTGGATTATCGTCTTTCAAATCTAAGCTCGCAGTATCGAAAACAAAATACAAAAAGTATCGGCCTGGCGTATTGGCGTTGCCGTTTGTGTGGAGACTGAAGTGCGACACGAGTGATATTGGGGCAGAAATCGGAATCCAATTCGGCTGCATGACCCGATGGACCGGAAAAATCCAAATTGCCAAACCAACCACGCAGGCAACTACACCCGCACCAAGCAGGGCGACCTTCATGGCCCGATGATGATTGGGTGCGAATTCCACTTGATATCACATTGCCAACAGTCGCAATCGTAATCCACCACTTCTTTGAACTGCCTTTCCACGTTGTCAGGGTATGCTAGCAAGTATTCACCCGTGGAGGCTGATCTTGCAGAGCCGGTATCTTGTGTCAGCAGGTCACAACCATCTTCTCTTAGTGCGCCGACCAGTCGTTCTAGGAATGGGGCGGGAATAGGTCGGTCAACAGTATCGTGTTTTTCATTTGTTTCGTTGCCGCCAATATGACCGATGCGCCAGGTGGCGTTTGGTCCCCCATCTGTTCCACGATGGTTGGAGGCGAGAACTCTGCCATCCAAGTTAATCCTCGGAAAGGGGTTTCTGGCTTTGACCACTTTCTTAGACCACGGCTCATTGAGACTGATAGCGGACCGGGTGGACGCACCGGGTCCAACAACCCAGAGTCGTGCTGCTGGTCGGCAGATGGCTACCTGCGCCTTTCCCTGAACCGGAGCACCGAGCACCGCCGATGCCGGTTTCGGGTTATCGATCCCAACTGGCCGAGAAGGAGCTCGGCGCCGATCGCTCGGTTCATGGTCCCGAGGCGCGATTCCGAAGTCGCCGAGGCTTGCCATGAACCGGATCGCTTCCTCGTGCAGCTCCGCTGGCGAGGCCCCGGAATCGCCGGATTCCAACCAGCGTCCGAATCACTGCCCGGGGCTTACACGAACTTACCGGGATTCAGAATCCCCTTGGGATCGAGCGCGTGTTTCACGGTGCGGTGCAGCTCACGCGCCGCCGGCGGAACGGCCAGCGGCCACCACCGTTGCTTGGCGATGCCGATGCCGTGTTCGCCGGTGATCGAGCCGCCCCACGCCAGCACCTGGCGGAATAAATCGTCGAGCGCGGCTTCCGAACGCCGTTTGGCGCCGGGTTGGGCGAAGTCCACCATCACGTTCGTATGGATGTTGCCGTCGCCGGCGTGCCCAAAGCAGGCGAGTTGCAGTCGATGTTTCTTTTGCAGGCGGGCGGCGAGCGCGAAAAGGTCGGCCAACCGGCTGCGGGGGACGACGATGTCCTCATTGAGCTTGGTGAGGCCCGTATCGCGCAAGGCATAGGAAAACTCACGGCGGATCTTCCAGACGGCTTCGCATTGCTTGGGCCCCAGACCAGTCTCGATAAACAACGGTTTCTGCGCCCGCACGATACGTTGCAAGGTGCGGATCTCGCCCCGGACGGATGAGCGTTGTCCGTCCAGTTCCACAATCAGGTGGGCGCGGCAGCCACGCAGGCGTTCACTTTTGGTCCGTTTGAAGGCGGCTGCGAGGGTGAAGGCATCGGCCAGTTCCAACGCCGCGGGCAAGAAGCCGGCGCCCAGTATGGCGTGGAGCGAACGAATCGCGGCCCGCATGGTCGAAAATCCGATGGCGAGGTTCGCCCGGTACGGCGGCAGGGGCAGCAACTTGAGCGTGGCTTCCGTCACCACCCCGAGCAGCCCTTCCGACCCGACAAAGAGCCGGTGTAGATCAAAGCCGGTCTTGTTCTTGTGGGTGCGACCGCCGAGGCGAACGATGTTGCCATCCGCCAGCACAACCTCCAGGCCCAGCACGTAATCGCGGGTGACGCCATATTTCAGACAACGCGGCCCACCGGCATTGGTGACGATGTTGCCACCAATGAAACTTTCGCCGCGGCTGGCGGGGTCAGGCGGGTAATAGCGGTTCTGCTGCTCGACCGCCTGCTGGAGCGTCGCGGTGATGACACCCGGTTGCGTGACGACCACGAAATCGCCGGCGTTGATTTCCAGGATGCGATTCATGCGTTCGAGGGACAACACAATGCCGCCGCGCAACGGCACACAGCCACCCACGTAGCCATGCCCGGCGCCCCGCGCCGTGACCGGGATCGAGTGACGACGGGCGAAGCGCAGAATCGCCGCCACCGACTGGGTGGTGCGGGGCCGGGCAACCGCATCCGGCAGGTGACTGGCAAACCATTTGTCGCCGGCGTATTGGCGGAGCACGGCCGGGGCGAGACTGATTTCGCCGGGTAGAAGTTTCTTCAGGGCGGCCAACGTGCGCAGGGGCGACGAGTTCATGCGGTGGGTGCGTCCGGTGCGTTGATGAATTCGCGAGCGTCGTCGCCCTCGGCCTCGGGCACCTGAACCAGAATCCCGCCGACAGCGAGGCCGTAACCGTCCATGCTGAGCGCCGAGAGCTCATTTTTCACGACGGGGTGAAAGCCGGCGGCTTCGAGCCGGGACCGGACCAATTGCGCATCCGCCGGATTAAAGGCGGTGCTGATGGTGACCATTTCCATAATTATTTCAGGACCGGGACTTCCTGCCCGATGACAGGGCTTCAACTTCCCGACGCGGTTCGCAGGTCGGCGAAGACGATCACGCCCGCGCCGGTTTGCAACAGGCTTTGAACCTGCACCTGAACGGTCTGACCCATGTGGGCCAGACCATTGTTGACGACCACCATGGTGCCGTCCGGGAGATAGGCAATCCCCTGGCCCTTGTCTTTGCCTTCGCGCACGATCTTGAGTTCCAACGATTCTCCCGGCAGCAGGACCGGCTTCAGCGCCTTGGCCAGTTCGTGGAGATTGACGTGCCGGACATTTTGCAGCGCCGCAATCTTGCCGAGGTTGTGGTCGTTGGTGAACAGTTTCGCTCCGAGGTTGCGCGCGAGCCGGACGAGCTTGGCGTCCACGTCGGTTTCCTCCGGGAAATCGCCGTCGTGGATTTTGACTTCGTTGCGTTGGTTCTGTTGCACGCGATTGAGCATTTCGAGTCCGCGCCGCCCCCGGGCGCGTTTGATCGGATCATGCGAATCCGCGACTTGCTGCAGTTCCTTCAAGACAAAGCGCGGCACCACAATGACGCCCTCGAGAAATTTGGCTTCGATCAAGTCGGCAATCCGCCCATCAATGATCGCGCTGGTATCCAGCAGGATCAGGTTGTCGGGCTTGTTACTGGCGGCAAAGCGCACGTAGGGGATGATCAGCGAGAAATCCTCCTTGTTGCTGCGCATGGCCAGCACCATGCCGATATAACTGAACCCCAGGAACAGTCCGAGTCGCACGAGCTGCCGGGTGGCATCATCCACGCCGTCGAACAGCCCGGAGCGGTCGATCAAAGTCGCCACCAGCGCGCCAAGCAGCAGACCAAAGGTCGTCGCCGAGAAGGCGCGCAGCGAAAAGCCCTTGAGCATCTCATCCACTGCGATCAACAATCCCCCGAACCCGAAGCCAATGAATATCCCGACCACGGCGCCATAGCGCTCGCCCACCAGATCCGGGCGGACCTGGCTGATGGCGAATCCGCCCATGGTGCACAGGCTCAGAAACAAAATGCGAATGATCCAAAGGGCCATAAGCTATTGTTCGGCGCCTCGCGGTGATTCGATGGCCTGCGTGGTTGGGGCAGGGCGGGGCGGTTTGCGGCTCCACATGATGCTCCACAGGCCACCGCGGTTCAGGTTGCTGGTGGCAATCGAAAGGTTGCTCGTCGTGAGGGAAAGGTTTTGGGCGATGGCCGAGAGGTTGGCCGCCATTTCCTCGTCGCGCAACAACCGGCCCGCCACGCCGCGGCCGTTCTGCAAGTCAGTCATCAAATTGGTCAGCGTGACTGACGCGCTTTCCAGGTTGTTGACGGCCGTGGAGATATCCTCCCCGTTGCTTTGGACCAGCGAATGGACATGGGTGGCCAGCGGCGGCAACTGGCTGGTGAAGACATTCAAATTGCTGACCGCGGCCGTAACCGGAGCGGAGTTGGAAGAAACCAGGATATTGAGGCGGCTGACCGCCGCCTGCGCTTCCGCGGTCATCGTGGCGAAACGATCGAGCGACGCTCCAAACTTGCTCAACGTATCCTCGGTCAACACCAGGCGGCGCACGTCGCTGACGGCGGCATCGAGGTTTGTCGTGGCCTGGCTGATTTTGGTCAGGGTCGCGGTCGCCGTGGCCACCGCCTCCTGCATGTTGAAGGGGCTGCGGGCCTGCACCTCATCGCCATGGGCCAGCCGCTGGCCGGGGCCGTCCCCGGGGTAGATCCCCACGAACCGGTCGCCGAGAAAACCCGATTGCTCGATCTCAAACCGCGCATTGTTCAAAAGCGTGTGCTGCTTGTTGATTTTGAGAAAAATCGTAACGCCCTTCCCATCGGGATCCAGGGTGGTGCGCGCGACGGTGCCCACCTTCACGCCGCGCATCAACACGCTCGCGCCGGTCTTGATGCCGCCGACGTCGCCCGACTTGAGCCGCAGTTCGTACGTGTTCCGATAAAACGCCGTGCCGGAACTGAACAGGATGGCCAGGCTGGCCACCAGCACCAGCCCCACGAAGAGGAAGAGGCCCACTTTGATTTCTGTTCGCTTCTGGCTCATTTCAGATCAGAGGATGTTCTACGGATCGGCGACGCCGTCAATGAACTGCCGCACCACCGGGTCGGCCGACGCAAAAATATCCTTGGGCGGGCCCGTCACGTAAATCCTTTTATTGTGCAACATGGCAATCCGGTGGCCCACCCGCCGGGCGGTCCGCATGTCGTGGGTGACCACCACCGTGGTGACCTTCAACCGTTCGGTGACGCGCATGATCAACTGGTCGATGCTGTCGGACACGATGGGGTCCAGGCCGGTGGTGGGCTCGTCGTAGAGCACGATCTCCGGGTGGTAGATGATGGCGCGCGCCAGGCCGACCCGTTTGCGCATGCCCCCGGACAGCTCGGAGGGACGCTTGTGTTCGATGTTGGGCAAATCCACCATGTCGAGCGCCTCGGCCACCTTGTGGGCAATTTCCTTGGCCGTGAATTGTTTCTGCCGCCGGAAGGCGAACGCGACATTCTCCGCCACGTTCATCGAGTCGAAGAGCGCCGCCCCTTGAAACACCATGCCAAACTTGCCCCGCACGCGGATCAACTCCCGTTCGTTCATCCGCGTGATGTCCTCGCCGTCAATCACCACCTGGCCGGCATCCGGTTGCAGCAGGCCGATGATGTGTTTCAACAGGACGCTTTTGCCGCCGCCGCTCCGGCCAATGATGACCAGCGCTTCGCCCTTCTCGATGCCGAAGCTCACGCCGTCGAGAATCGCCTGCGGGCCGAAGCTCTTCTTAAGCTCGCGCACCTCGATCATGTGCCGTGCAGCAATTTTCCCAACACCAGGGTCAGGAAGAAGTTGGAGATCAGGATCGTGATCGAAGAGAAGACGACCGCCTCGGTCGCGGCGTGGCCCACGCCTTCCGCGCCTTCGTGACAATGAATTCCCTTGTAGCAGCCAATGATGGCGACGATGCCGCCAAAGACGACGCCCTTAATCAGGCCGATGGCCATGTCGGTCACCCCCGTGTAGCGGAGCATGTTGTACCAGGAATAGGCCGGGTCAATCCCCAGCAGGAAAACGCCCACGGCATAGCCGGCGCCTATCCCGACGGCAATGGCTTCGGCGGTCAGGGCTGGCATGACCACCAGCGCGCCCAGCAAGCGGGGCATGACCAGGTAATCCACGGGATGCGTGGCCAGGGTGCGCAGGGCGTCAATCTGTTCTGTCACCCGCATCGTGCCGAGTTCCGCCGCGATGGCTGCACCCACGCGGCCCGCCACCATCAAGCCCGTCAATACCGGCCCGAGTTCGCTGCACATCGAGACGCCCACCACCGCCAGCGTGGCGGTGTCCATGTTGATCTTGTGAAACTGGAAATAAGTCTGGGCGGCCAGCACCATGCCGGTGAACGCTCCGGTGATGAGAACAACGGACTGCGATTTCACCCCGATGAAATGCATCTGGTACAGCAGGTCGCGCCCCACGACCTTGAAGGTGAACAACGAAGCAACGGATTCCCGGACCAGCAGGCCGAAACGTCCCAGGCCGCCGAGCCAGTCCGAGAGAAACTGTTTACCCGCCGCAGTCATCCGCGGCGGAAACTAGCAAGGCAGGCGCAGGTTGGCGAGAGTTTGCTTGCGTTTGCTTCAGGTCCATTAGGGTTATGAAGGGGCGGGAGTCGCCGAATATTGCGGGTGGCCGCACATTACGGCTCGTCGGTAGCCTCGCCCCACCACGTGGGTGAGTACATTCGTGTGCTTAACATGGCATCGACGGTCCGCCTTCGCCTTGAAACTCGTCCGAATTGAACTTGAGGCTGAGCTTGAGGGAGCTTGGGTCTATTTCGCGGTTGCGAATTGGTAAGAAGCCAAGCCGCTGACGCGGTCGGACATGGGTGTCCAAATCGGGGAAGGTGAATTTCGGATGTTTGTTACCATGGCCGGCGTCCTCAATACCGTCCTCAAGAAATTCTTGTTTAATGATGAATGTGGTGCTTAAGTGGGCTTGTGAAGGATCTCCCCCTGAGACTGATGCGCCAAACTGGGCTGGCTGCACTCATGATTCTTGCTGATCTGGCGGCCTGTTCGCAGTCGTTTGGCCCCTACCAAGTAAACCGCACCTTCACTCTCCCCAATTTTGCACTGGGGGACTTGGCGTACGCTAACGGTTTCTTGTACGCCTCGGATTATGGTTATGCCTACATCCATAAGCTGGATCCTAATACCGGCCAAGTCCTGCAGAACTGGGCTCCGCTCGGAACCATCCAGCAGTTTCCCACCGGGTTGGCATGGGACGGTGTCAATCTGTGGATGGCAATTCGTGATGAAAGACGGATCTACGAACTTAATCTGCCGTTAATTGGAGCTGGATCGGTCGGAACTAGTTTTAACGTGCCCACTTCACCGGGATTGACCGGTTGGCCGATGGATTTAACGTACGCTAACGGGTATTTCTATTATCCCGAATACGGAGGGCCAATCCACAAGATCGATGCCAACACCGGCGTACAAGTTGGAACGATTCCCGCACCCAGCGGGACGGTTTATGGGTTGACGTTTGATGGTCAGAATTTGCTGGCATCCCAAGGGATGGAACCTTATGACACCTTGTGGGTTATTTCTCCCCAAGATGGGAGGATATTGGATACCTGGCATACCGGGATGAGCGGGATGGTCGGACTCGCCTACGACCTGACAACGCAGTCACTTTACATGGGCAATTATACCACCGTGACGGTTGCGCAGTTGGTTCCGGAACCAAGGTCTCAATTAATCTTTGCCGGGTTGATTATCAGCCTGGCATCCAACAAAGGATTTCGACTTCGGCGGCAGTTGTGAACTTTGCGCTCCCAGCCTTTCAATCGCTGGATGGGTGGCGACAGCCTCGTACCGATTTCACCACTTCTTCCCATCCGCCTTCGTGCCACAGAGATTCACCTTGATGCCGAGTGCATTGGCCATCGCGGCTTTCGTCAGCAGACATTGGTCGGCCGCCTGGGCGTTGTTGGCATACACGCATTGGATGTGATTGGCCTTGTGCCGGGCCATCATCTGGTCGCGGGTCACCCCGTAGGTCACGGCGTGCATGATCGGCCATTGCCACGTGGTGGCTTGCCAGCGACGCTCGGTTTCTGCGCGGGGCAGGGTGATGACTTTCGCCCGGCCGAGGTCCATGTGCAGCGCGCCGCCCGCGACGTAGATGCGCGACCAGACAATTTCGCCGGGCCGCGAAATGCCGCGCAGCGTGCTGCCGCCTTTTGGGAAATACATCGGGGGCTGACGGAACCCTTCCGCGCCGGCCCAGCCGTCGATGAAATGCGCCGGGGGTGCGCTGCCGCTGATCTCGAAGACCCAGACGTATTCCTTGGTGGTGCCGGACTGGTCCCAATCGCCCCAGCGCAAATCGTGCAGCGTGTTTTCCGGCGGTTGCTTGAGCGCTTCGTGGACGCGCTGCGTGAGCAGGCCGTCAAGCCCGGCGCTTTCGTCCACTTCATTGAAGTGCGTGACGGGTTGGCCCGCGAACAGCACCCGCTGGCCGTCCCGGGATTTAACGGGCGGCCGGTCGCCATTGTTCAGCGTGCCTTCCACCAGATCGCTGGCGGGCAGCAAATCCTTCAAGCCTTGCTGATATTGAATGCCGATGCAGTCGCAGCCGAAATCATCCGCCAGGCGCACCGCCGCGATGTAGGTTTTGCACTGCCACAGAATCTGGTCGGCGGTCAGGTCGGTGGCGTCGTTCGGGCCGATATGGAACTTCATTCCCCGCTGTTCCAACCAGGCACAAACCTCGCTCGCTTCGTCGTCACTCACCTGGGTGCTCTCGTGGTAAAGCGCGGACTGGCTGAGGCGCTCCTTGAACACGCCGGTCGCGTGCAGCAGATCGTCCGGGATGATGGCGTTGAACATGCCCATGCAGCCCTCATCGAACACGCCCATGACGGCCTTGTCGCGCCGCAGTTGGGCCGCCAGGGCCTCCCCGAGTTTCCGCGCCGCCCTGGGAACTTTGACCTTGGCGAGCGGCTGGACGTGATCGGTCTTGTGCGAACATTTGCCGGTCGTGAGCCACTGCCGGAGTTTGGTCTTGAAATAGTCGTCGGCAAAATTCTCGCTCCAAAGGGTGGAATACTTCACGCCCTGTTTCGTCAGGGAGCCGTTCAAGTTCAACATGCCGACGAGCCCGGGCCAGGTGCCGGACCAGTTGGCGACCGTCAGGATGGGGCCGCGATGGGTGGTGAGGCCGGCGAGGACGTGATGCGAGTATTGCCAGACCGCTTCCGCGATGATGAGGGGCGCGTTGGGGTCGATGCGTTTGAACACCTCGATGCCTTTGCGCTGCGAATCAATGAAGCCATGCTTGGCGTCCGGGTCGTAGGTGTGCGCCCGGACGACTTCATAGCCCGCGGCCTGGATGGCGGCGCCGAGATTGTCCTCCATCTCCTTCTGCGCGGGCCAGCAAACCTGGTTGGCGGAGAGGCGCAGATCGCCGCTGGCGATGAGTTGGACTTGTTTCTTTTTGAGCTTGGGAAAAGTTGATTTGGCTGAAGGTTTCATAAGGTTCGTCGGGTGCTTGGATTCTTGGATTAAGGCTCGTCGAATGCGACGACAGGGTAGGGGAGCAGCGGGCGGCGTCAAGCCGTAGCCCGGCTGGGAGTTTAGGGAAATCAGTTCTTCAAGTTGAACCTCCCCGACGTCGAGTTTGAACGCGGGGTGCTGCGAATTGAACAAGGCAAAGGCAGAAAAGATCGGCTGGTACCCATCGGCGAACGAGCCTTGATGTGGCTCGAAAAGTATCTGCTCCACGGTCGTCCCCATCTCGGGAAATTGATTGATCCGGAGGCGCTTTTTCTAGGTTCGGCGGGACGCCGGGTGGTCCCCGGACGGTTGGCGTCGCATGTGCATGATCTGATCGAGGATTCCCGGATTGGTAAGACGGGCAGTTGCCACGTCTTCCGCCACACGTTTGCCACGCTGATGCTCGAAAACGGGTGCGACATCCGACACATCCAATCCATGCTCGGCCACGCCAAACTGGAAACGACCGCCATTTACATTCACCTGAACATGCGCGACCTGAAAACTGCGCATGACAAATACCATCCAGCCAGACTTACGGCTGCCGACCGGCGAAATGTCGGGACACTGTTTGGGGGCGAAAAGGAACAACTGTTGTTCCCCTTTGCCCGGACAAAGACCTTGCAGGTAAAACGCCGCCGAATCACCATGGGCGAGTGACCAGGGGTCTTCCTTTCCGGCGGTCGCTTTGCCGGTGGCTTTGCGCCGGCCTGGCCAGCCTTTTCCTGGCTCAGAGCGCTCACACTCACCCAGTTACGAGGGCGAATCTCGGCGAGGAGAGTGTTGGGGTTTATCTCAACCCCAACACCGGCCGGTTCTGGACGATGGATTCGTACGAGGGAATCTATTCCGAACCGTTGTCGCTGCACAAATACCTCTATTGCCAGGCAGACCCAATCAACCGCATTGATCCGAGCGGGAATACTTCGGTTGCTGAAGTTGGTCTTGCGAATTTGATGGGCAACATTCTTGCGCGAGGTGGAGCCTTGGTGAGGCTTTACCAAATCAAGCAGCGGATCGAGACCGTATTCGAGTTTCTCGATATTCTCAGAACGCTTCAGGATTTGCCGGCCATGCTCCAGGGTGAGATTGGCAGTCTTATTTCCAGCGCAAATCCACATAATGGCCCGTTATCTTCATTCAGCCTATCGCACTTTGAAGCGACAGTGCAGCAGGTCATGTCCGACATGCCAACAATTGCACGACTTGCTTTGGGGACGCACCGAAAGGAACTGACGGAGTTTTTTGGTCGCACTGCCACTCGGAAGACTGCAAAGGACGCACGAGTAGTGATTTATTTGCCCACTGCAAGTGCGGGCGGTCCGCGAATCGTGCGCGACACGCCTCTTCAAGTGCGGGGAACGAAGTTATCCGTCGTTGCTGGCGGTGGCGGCGGCCGGTTTTGGGGTGTCGGAATTGGTAAAAAAGTGCATGGGAGAATCGAACCCTACCAGTTGTTCAGAGTTGACTACCACGGCGTGCGAATTCGGCACCACATGTCACACACGAAGTTCTTCAACGCCGAGGGACACGAATTTCATTGGACAGTTCCTCACAATCCGCAGGAAGCACGAGACTGAACACGCTTATGCACATCACCAGGTTCTTTGAAGGCCAACCTTCATCCAAGTCGCATGGCGTTCAGGCATATCTTATTTTCTCCTCGGTGGACGTGGAATTACGGCTTAGGTCAAATCCCAAAGCTTATCGCCCAGGGCAGTATCACGAAACGCTACACAGCTTGATGGCTCGCGAAAAGAAAGCTCGTGATGAGGCACTGAACGCGGCGAAGGCCGGCGACCACGAGAAGTGCATCCAGATTGCCGGAGAAGTGCAATCTCCCCTCCTTCGTGTGTTCGCAACACACGACGAGGCCGTCGGCCATGTGAATTCTGAATTGAGGAAACTGGAGGGCACGCGGTTTAACGATGTCTATTCCGAGACGCGTGTCGGCGCAGTTGTTCATGTCGGTATCTACGTCGAAGCGAGCTAGAGAAATCCCGCCGGTGTCCCGCCTAGCGGCGTAAGAGGATTGGCCGCGCCTCAGGACGCGCGGAAAGTGAGTCGGCCACCCGCGCCTGCCGCACAGCGCTGCGCTAGACCCTGCATCTTAAGTGCGGCCCGACGAGCGCAAAATACTCGTCATGGAGGAGCAGAACCGGCACATTTGAAACGTGATAAGGCTTGGTGTATTCACCCGTTTCAACCTTGCGTTGATTGCGGTGGCGTGGGTTGTCCTGTCCCCGTGTTCTACCCCTGCATTTGCAGCCCGTTGGGTCCTGCCAACACCTTTGTTTTCTAGCGCCCGCTATCTCAACCCGAACACCGGCCGGTTTTGGACGATGGATTCCTACGAGGGCAATAGCCAAGACCCTCAGTCGCTGCACAAATACCTCTATGCTCATGCCAATCCCGTGAACGGTTGGGATCCAACCGGCCATGAGAATTTGATCAGCCTTTCCATCGGTTCGACCATCAGCGCAAGCCTTTCAGCCATTTACAATGGCGTGGTCGTTGGGGCTGGTTCGGCGATGCAGGCTACACTCTTCGGGGTTCAGGCCGGCAAGGGCATGAACGAAATCTTGACGGATTTTGTCTTGGACGAAACCGGTATTGGGCTGGCCGTGGACGCGTTTCAGGCATTGCGCGGGTATTTCCAAGATGATGAGATTGCAGCCCTGGCAGTCTTCTACCAGCATTTTGATTTCGCTGCTCTCCCGTTGCTGGTCGAAGACCATGATTACGTTCCCACCGAACTTGATCAGCAAGAGCCGCAGTGTTTCGTTGCCGGAACGCTTGTTATGACCGAGCAGGGAATGAAGGCAATCGAGGCTATCAATGTTGGCGATCAAGTGCGGGCTTTTGACGTGGCCGGTAGTAACAGAGTGCTCAAGCCGGTGGTGAAAACATTCGTTCGTCAGCGACAAGACTGGATCAAGCTCCAGATCAACGAGGAAGCCGTCGAAGTCACCGCAGAGCATCCGTTTTTCATTCCTGGCAAGGGCTGGGTTGCAGCAGCAAACCTCAAGAATGGCGACAAGCTTCTGGCTTTTGATCTCGACAACGAAGTTTATGTTCGCGGGACGGCGCGGTTGCCGGGTGCTGTCACCGTTTACAACTTCGAGGTGCAGGACTTGCATGATTATTTCATCACCGACGAAGGCGTCTTGGTTCACAATCTTGGCGCTGGATTGCACCACTTCATAACTAAGGCACTTGGGAGTAGGGTCGGATATGGCACGAGGATTCTGAGGCAGGCAGGAAAACTGAATGCATTCAGGCACACAAAATTGCACCTTAGGCTAAACGAGCACCTCAAGCGTTGGCCTGGTGGAAATATGATGCCCAGCAGAGGTAATCCTGGCTCCCTAATTCGTCAGAATTTCCATCCCAATGAACGTCTTAGGGCTTTGAGTGAATTCTATCGCAACTACAACGGCGGCGAGTATTGGAAAGCCTTCCAAACAGAGCTGAAATCAATGGTCCAAAAAGGCGGAGGCGGCCTTGATCCGAGTTTATTCCAATGAACTATTTTCAGTTCTTCCCCCATGACCAGCATCGGAACAATTGGCTCATGTTTACTGAGCAGAAGGAGCCACCTTACGTGTCCGTGAAGCCTCGCTTTTGCGGCTGCGTTTGCCCGAAATGCAAGAAGATCGACCATGACAAAGCGTTTGCAGAGGGATTTGACGAAGCGCTGAAGATTCGGGCCAAAGGAGATCTGTTTGGCACTTCCGATGGATTTGTCTGCGTCAGCGAGAAAGCCAAGCAGGTTATCGAATCCTTTGGCTTTGGTGGCATCACGGTAAAGGCCATTCCAAATGCTGGCTGGTGGGTGGTAAAAGTGATTCGCCGCGTCAATGCAGATCAGAGCGCTTACACGGTGACAAAACCATTCTGTGAGCAGTGTGGCCGACCAAAGGCAACCATCGGCTTGATCCGCTGTCTGAATCAGATCCAAGCGCCGGATCAGGTTGGGACTTTTTTCTCACCAACCTTTGATCGCGGAGGTTCGATGAATGGTGGCCGGGATGTTTTTGTCACCGAGGACATCGTGTCCCAGTTCAAGCAGCAAAAACTAAAGGGCGGTATGTTTGCACGGCTTCTAACTCCGACGGAGAATGCAGAGATCATAGCGGCTGGCGCAGAGAAGAACCCCCTCAAGTGGCCAAAAGATTCGAGGGTGATTCTTTAGGCGGAAGCGTTGTGAAGAAGCGCACGGTGTCCTGCCAAGAGGTGTATGTAAGGAACCTAGCGTGTCTGAGGCCGCGCCGGAGGAGAATGTCGACCACCAGCGCGACGTAGCGCGTCGCTCGCCTGGCCGACCTGCTATCGAGCCGGCCTGAGGCGAGCTAGACACTTCACACCTTTTGGCGGGACACCGGGTGGGGTTTCATCGCGATTGCTTCCATATTTGGATTTGCACTTTTCCGGAGAAGACGCTGACCGCTCATTTCGACGTTGTCGCGTCTCTTACGTTCATCAAATAGGAGGAAACACTGGGTCGGCGTTGTCACGGTCCTGACGCTCTTTGAATTTGGAATACAACTTGGGAAATGTGGCCGAAAGCCACGCCGGATCCGCGTCAGCGTTTTTGAATTCCTTGTGAAGCAGGGGCGGTTTGGCATATTTGCTATAATCCAAAGGTAGCCGACCGGTCAGCCCAGTTTTTGCATTGTAAGCTTCCACCGCCACAGATCCGAAGCTGAATAGTAACGGCTCTCCGTGTTCGCCGTTATTTCCGTCGAGATCGGCAAGAGTATCGGGATTGTCTAGAGCTTTTTCGTAAACCAACTTCCCCTGGCAAATCAACCAGCCTCGAAAATCGACGAACGAATCATCCCCACAGCCTCCCATCATAAGCTCGGCC
>CAZIJO010000032.1:0-36600 GCA_964539515.1 uncultured Bifidobacterium sp.
GAGCCACCCGTTGTGGGACGCACGCCCCAAACAATGAATGAGCGAAGCACAGACACCATGGAAACCTACATACTCCGCGCGCCCAACCCTGTCCAGCCGCAATCCCCCAACCACCGCCACGCCGGTGACCGCGCCGCCCGCAGCGCCCATGGGCGCCGCCTTTGCCAATCCGGTCCAGAAACTGGAGCGCCGATCTCCGATCCGGCGTCTTGATGACGAAAGCACGGAAACGCGCCGGACCGGAAGCCGGGGCGCGCGCCGGTCGAGTTTATCAGCCTGCAGTCTGGCCGGTCCCCCAAGCGTGTGCCGGCATGAATTGCGTGCCGGCACGGGGGTGTTGATTCGCGGCGAAAGCCGGTGGCCCGCCGGAGCCGCGCAACGCGCTGGCGTCCGGGATTGAACTGCGCCGGATCGAAAAGTATAGTCCGGCCGTCCAAACCAAGCCGGCCTGCCGCTGAAACCATTGGCCGGAGCCCGGGTTGAGCCATCATGAAAGCGCGAATCAAAAGCATCACCAGCCGCTGGCCGCGGGCATTCAGCCTGATCGAACTCCTCGTGGTCATGGCCGTCATCGGCATCCTGGCGGCGCTGTTGCTGCCAACCCTCAGCCGGGTCAAGACCAAAGCCATCCGGACCCAGTGCCAGAACAATCTTCGCCAGCTGGGAATCGGCGACCAGATGTATGCCCACGATGATGCCGGCGGCAACTTCTCGGATGCCATCGATGACACCAATGACAACGTGAACTTCCTGTATCCGGCCTACGTCGGGGAGTTGAAATCCTTCCTTTGCCCCGGCGCGGCGAATCACATCCGGGTGGACTTTACGTTTCCGCATCCGGACACGGGCGTGAAGCAGTTGTGGGATCTCTCGGGTTATGCCGGGAGCCGGACCAACTTCGGCACCAGTTATGAGCTGTTCGGGTTCATGAATTCGCACTCCGGCTCGAGCAATTTTACCCTAGTGCGGATGGGCAACCGCACCATCCGGGCTTCCGGCGTGCGGAAAAGTCTCGCGTCGGTGCAAAGCTACAAGCACATGTTTAACACGTTTGGCCTGCAGGGCACCATCCCCGGGCCCTCCCAAATCTGGTTGATCCCCGACGGGGACGATCCCCCCGGCCGGCAGAACTTTCCCGATCCGCAAAACAATCACGGCGCGGAGGGGGCGAATGTCCTGCATTGCGATGGCCACGTGGAATGGATTCCCAGCAAGATCTACCTGTTTCGGTACGAACTCTCACAGGACGAGCACCGGGATCAGATGCCCAATTACTATTGAAGAGCCATTCCGAGGGCGAGGGTGACGACCGATTAGTTCCGGACCTTACCTCCCCAGCCAGCAGCCACTGACGCTGTGCCTGCCATCGAATCGTCAGCGATTGCCCAGACTCCCAGACCATTTCAACTGATCAGCAGCAACCGCGGCGGCTGGCCGGGCCGGGTTTCGGGCGCGCGGTGGATGCAAGGCGGGACGGGACTGCCGGGATAGTCAACGGCGATGCGCCAAAGATTGCCCCGACCGAAGCCAAAAGGCCGCGCCTGCGGAACGGGAGCGTAGTGCAGGTCGTAGCAATGTTCTTTCAGGTATTCCCGGAATCCGTCGTCATCCTCCCCGCCAAAGCGCCGGAGGAGTTGGGCGCGCGTTTCGGGGATGTCCACTCGCCGTCGTGCCTCGTGGTTCCGCAGGCCCTCGCTGGCCGGCCCGTGGTAGGTGCAAAGATAAGTATCGGCTTCAACGGGAGCGCTGTCGGCGTGGAACGAGTAAACGTCGGTCGGCACAACCCCGCTGGCTTCGTCACGGGGATAGCCACGAATGCAGTCGAGGACAGGAGAAAGGCCGTGCGCCCGCAGCCGCTGCTGGTCTTCCAAGAGCAGGTCGATGCCGGCCCGGCCCGCAGCGCTCACGGGGAGTGCCAGCAGGAGCGCGTCGTCCAGCGTGGTTATCCCTTCGCAGCCGCCAAAGTGTTCGACAACTTCGCTGAAACAATCGGGCAGCGTGCGCTGCCAGCAAAGGGCGTTGACACCGCCCGCGAAAGGCGTCGTGACCAGTTCATGGAAACTGTTCACCCTTTGGATGCGGGAGTAGTCGGGCGGCAGGCTGAAAGGGGTCATTCGTCAGGCAAAATGCGGCGGGTAAATCGAGGGATCGGAAAACCTCCGAAGGTAACGCCAAGTTTATTGCGGCAGCTTGGCCAGCCAGCCAAAGAATCCGATCCGCTCGAGCTCGGCCTGGAGGGACGCGACCTCGACCGCGGTGAGACTCTGGTTCGGCAGCCGGACGGGGCCGACGTCCACGCCCAGCATCCCCATCAGCGCTTTCGCAGAGGCCAGGTAGCCGCGGGCCGCGAGGGTGCGCACCAGTTGCACGGAGCGAAACTGTTCGCGGCGGGCGCCGGCAAGATCACCACCCGCGAAGGCGGCCAGCAGCCGCTGATACACCGGGGCGGCAAAGTTGAAGCTGCTGCCCACGGCGCCCTTCGCCCCAAGCGCGAGCGCCGCCAGCAGCCATTCGTCGGTCCCGTACGGGACGTCAAAGCGGCCCGCGTCCGCCTGCAGGCAGAGTTGATAGGACATGAGGTCGCTGTTGGTAAACTTGATCCCGGCCAGCGTCGGGATCCGGTCCGGCGCCCGGTCGAGGAAATCGGCCATCGCGAAACTCACCCCGGTCAGCACGGGAATGTCGTAGAAGTAAAACGGCGTCCGCGGCGCGGCCCCGGCAATGTCGGCACAGCACGCGATGAGAGCATCGAGGTTGCGCGGGCGAAAGTAAGACGGGGCGAGCGCGGAGATGGCAAGCGCCCCAAGCTGCTCCGCTTGGGCGGCCAGCCCGCGGGCGTCGGCCAGACAGTTCGAACCGACGTGCACGACAACCCGAAGCGGGGTGCCGCGGGCGACCTCACTCCACCGTTGCGCGAGGGCGCGGCGTTCATCAACGGTGACCGAGTGACATTCACCGGTGCTCCCGCCGATGAAGGCGAACGTGACCCCATTCGCCAACAGGTGGGCCGCCTGGCGTTCGACGGCGGCGAGGTTGAGCGCCCCGTCCGACGTGAACGGGGTGTGGGTGGCGGCGACCAAGCCGTGGAGCGGGTGGATTGGTTTCATGGCAGGAATCAGTGGTCCAATGGTGCGGGCCGGGCATCAGTGAGGCGGGGTTTGATCATGAGCACCAGCACCACCGACAAGATGGCGGCGCTGGCAAAGATTCCAAAGATGCCGAACAACGGCACCTGCCGGTCGCGCAGCACGCCGAAGCCCCAATCGGCGAAGCCACCGCAACTAATGCTCACGAGGTTCATGATGCCGTAGCCCGTGGCGCGCAGTTCGGGCCGCGCAATCTGGCAGAGGATGGGCATGTTGTTGCAATCAAAGAAGCCCCAGCCCAAGCCGAACAAAATGAGGAATGCGATGGCCACCCAGAGCAGCCCGGTCTGCGGCGCGTAACCAACCCCGAACATCGCCGGGACGATCAGGGACATGCCCAGGGCGCTGACGAAGATCCGCCCGCGCGGCGAATGTTTCATCCAGCCGTCCGCCAGCCAGCCGCCCGTCACCGCGCCGACGATGGCGGCGACCTGCCAGTAGAGCGTCGCCGAAACTCCCGCCTTGCCCTGGCCGATGCCGAATTCGGTCTTCAAGATCGCCGGCATCCAGTCGCGCACGACCCAGCCAGCCAGCGCGGGCAGGGTAAAATAGAGCACCAGCAAAATGAAGGACCGGTTGCCGAACAACTCGCGGACGGCGTGGCCGGGCGATGGCCGGGACGATTCTGGCAAACCCGCCGGGCGCCCGGGATTCCGCAGCAACAGGAAAAGCGGCAGCGCGTAAACTATCCCGACAACCCCACACGCATCAAAGGCCGCGCGCCAGCCCAGCGTCGGACTGTCCGCCACATAACCGCTGAAGCCGCCGAGGATGACGCCCACGTAGATGCCCATCTGATGCAGACCGACGGCGCGCGAGCGGGTGGGCCCGAGATGGAAGTCCGCAATGAGCGCGAGGGCAGCCGGAATGTAAAATGCCTCGCTCACGCCCATGACCGCACGCGCTGCCAGAAGTTGCTCATAAGTGGTCACGTGCCCGGTGGCCCAGGTCACCGCCGACCACACGAACAGGCTGCCCGCGATCACGTGCCGGCGGCTGTACCGATCGGCCAGATAGCCACCGATGGGGCTGAGGCAGGCGTAAACCCACTTGAAGAGCGCGAGGATTTTGCCCCAGTTCGCTTCGAGCCCGATGTCGGGGATATCGCGCATCACGGAGAATTTCATCGCCGCGAGCATCTGGCGGTCGAGGTAGTTGAGCAATGCCACCGGCACGAGGAGCGCGACCACGAGCCAGGCGGTGCGGGTGGAAGAGGAGAGGTTTGAGTTCATTTGCGGCCGAGCGCCCAGACTTCCGGGGTACGCACCCCGGGGCGTGTTTCGCCATTCACGAACACGGCCCGGCCCCGCCACTCAACCACCGGGGCGGTGGCCCGCGACAACGGCGAGTCGCCGAAATGACTCCAACGGTCCGTCAGCGCATCGTAGGCCAGCACGTCGCGCGGAAAGCCGGGGTGTTCGGATTTGGGTTCGAAATCCACCCGCGCCCCGTCATCGCCGCTCAGGAGGAGCAGGTTGGAGCCGTGCATCGCGGCGGGTGAAGGCGCGGCCGCGGTAGAGCGCGGCAGATCTTGAAGTCGCTGCCAGCCGTCGCCGGGCCGGTAGCGCCAGGCGTCGCGCAAATAGGTGCGCACCGGTTTGCCGTCGGCCCCGCCGTGCAAATTCACCCCGCTGAAAAGATAAAACGCGCCCTCGTAGGCGCCCGCCACGGCGAGCATCCGCGCCGGACCGGGCCCGGGCGTCAATACCTGCCAGCGGGGGTGGTTGACCGTGAGATCCAGCGACCAGAAAGTCATCAGCGCATTCGTAGCCGTGGGTGAGGCCGTGCCGCCGGCAACATAGACCACCCCATTCACGAGGGCCCCGCTCATGTTTGCGGCCGTCGCCGGCAGGGCAGGCATCTTGCGACGATGGAGTTTTCCCTGACGCCATTGCAGCAGGAAGGCGTCAGCATAATGCCGATGCGCATCGCTGCCGCCGAGGCAAAGCACACCGTCGCTGGTGGTCACGCTCACGCCATAGCCCAGCGGACGCGGCAACTTGCCGGCCACGCGCCACGCGCCATTGGGTTGTTCGAGGACAAACACGGTGTCATGCCAGACTTTGGCCCCCCCTTCCCAAGGTTTCTTGTCCGGGAAATTCGCACCACCGGCCACCACCAGCGCTCCGCCAGTCACGCCGGCGAACATTGCCGCGAAACCCTCGCGATCGGGAAGCGAGGCGAGGGCCTTCCATTCCAGATCGGGCTGGCCACCGAACAGCGCATTGTGGGTCAGCAGAACGGCGGTCAGAACGGGCGTGCTGGTTTTCATCGCTCCGGTTCCTCGCAAAGGCGCGCGCAGTACCAAAGCATCCGCGGCAGGTGAAACGGCCCTTTGAACATGCTGCCCTTGGCGCGACTTGAAATCCGTCCATCACGATGCAAATAGCCGAACCATTCGCCGTGTTCGCGGTCGGGGAAATGCGCAAAGCTCCAGTCGTGGACCTGCCGGTGAAGCGCTGCATAGCGCGGCTCCCCGGTGAGTTTCCAGGCGAGCAACGTGGCGATGATGGCCTCGCAATGCGGCCACCAGAATTTCATGTCGTGCCAATACTCTGGCACGGGCCGGCCGTGCAGGTCGGTGAAGTAGAGCAGGCCGCCGTGCTCCGCATCCCAGCCGCGCTGCCACATCCAGTCAAGGATGGTGAGACCGGTGCGGATGAGGTCCGGGTCATCCCGCAGCCGGCCTTCGTGCAGGATGAACCAGGCACACTCGAGGGCGTGCCCCGGATTGAGCGTGCGCCCTTCGGCATGGTTGAGCACCTCCCCGTTTGCGCCCACGACTTCCATTAACGCGGCGTGCTCCGGTTTCATGAACGTGCCGGCAATGGCCGCGAGACTGTGATCGATCCAGTCGGTGCAAGTGCGCCCACCCACCACGAGATCTCCGAGGTTCGCCCGTAACTCCTGCGCAGTAACCAGCCCGATCATGTACGGGGCGATACTTTGCATGGGGCGGGTCTGCGGGTCGGTTTTCGGCGGCATCACTCCGGCCGTGAAACTGTGATGCAGATAGTTTTCGAACACCCGCACCGCTTCCAGTTTGGCGTGCACCTGACCGGTGGCCCGCCCAACGGCGGCAAGGGCGATCGCGGCGAAACTTTCGCTGAACACATAACGCCGCATCCGGAGGGGTGACCCCTCGCGCGTTACGGTGAAATACAGTTTCCCGCCCGGCGCGAAACAATGCAGCTGCAGAAAGCCGAGGCACGACCGGGCGGCCTCCAGCCATTCGGCGCGGGGCGCCACCGTGTTGTAGAGCGTGGCAAACATCCAGGCCGCACGGCCCTGAAACCACACGCTCTTGTCCGTATCCAGCACGCTGCCGTCGCGGTCGAGCGCCGTAAAGATCCCGCCATGCTCCCGGTCGAGTCCATGCCGCAGCCAGAAGGGAATCACGTCCTCCAGCAATGTTTCGCGGTAGAAACCGGCCAACTGCGCACGGTGGGCGGAGTTTGTCAGGTCGCTGGGCATCGGCGGCAGGCTCATCCCGGAAGGAAGCAACCGCAGCCCCGGCAATGACTGCCAGAATTTCGTCGCCCTTTGGAAGGAACACTTGAGCGTCGGCCGGTCATCACTGCCACGCCGGAGCACCACGGACGCCGGGGTGGGTGTCCGCCGGAGTTTCTGGCTGGGTGTTCAGGAATGCCGGAATGCGCAGCAACCCAGCGGAAACTTTGGAAACCCAAATCGACCAGTCCCCCAACCGGCGAGGCTATTGCCGCTGGCATCGGGTCGGCACCAGTGGGACACAGATGGGCGGCCGGCAACACGCCATTCTCCAGCGCGGCGTTGTCGCAGCCTTGTTCGGTAACGGTTAACCAATGCACGACGTTGGCCGGCAGGGTATTTCAAACGGCCACCGTGGCAACTCCGTAAACCGTGTTCAGGAAAGGGCCCGGCCCAACGCAGCGGTGGAGGGGCATCGACATGATTCTGCCCGGATGCCACCCCAGATGGCAATGGAGCCGCAGATTTCACCAACTGATTTGGCCAGCGAGCTGTCAGAACGCGGAAGGAACTCGTGCGCGAGGTTTTTGCTGGCAGCCGACCAGGCAATTGAAGGCATGACCGGTGGGTCACCGCCAAGTTGTGAATGGTCGAAACCGTAGAGCGAGCAGTCGAGTCGAACCGGAGCCGCCGTTCCATGCCTTGCCCTGCCCCGGCTCGCGAAACGACCCGAATGGTGCTGGCTCCCCCTGGTTGGGCCAGCTGACCGCCGGACCGGGTCGGCAGCCTCCCGGCGGGAAACGAACTAACGATTCGGAAGAACCTGAACGTTTTGGAGATTCTGCTGCGTGGTTTCTTCAAGCGCCGCCGCGCCCGAATCAAAAGTCCTCGCCATTTCGACATCGGGTGTCCAGAAGCCGCCGTCGCTCAAATAGAGCCGCGATTGAATCTCCTGAATGACCACCTTGTTGTGCGCCGGACTCCAGGACTGGCGGTAGAATTTGATGACCCCGAATTCGTCGGCCGCGATCGGGTCCTGTTTGATCTCCATGGCGCTTACTTTGACTCCGCCGCCGGCTTTTGGCTACACGACCGAACACAGGTTGGAAGCTCGGGGGATTTCCGGTAATCGTGCAAGGAGCGACCTTGGCTGGCCTGGCGGTTCGCAGTAACTGCTGGCAACTGGCTCGGACTGGGTTGATTCGGAATGGTCACCGCGCCGGAAGCTTTTCTCTTTGCTAAGAACCCGATCAAAACGCATACCGTCCGTGCCTTTAAGCGCACGGGGGCCGAGTGCGGCATGTATCATCCAATTCACTCGGGCCGGTCTGCCACCGGCTGGGCGGTGTGGTTGCCCACCGAATCGGCCACATACACCGCAATGGCGGCCCAACACAGTCCAAAGCTGACAAGCTGGGTGTAATCCAAAGACTCCCGAAACACGAGGATCGCCAGGAGGAATTGGAGGGTCGGGCCGATGTATTGCAGGAAGCCCATGGTGGCAAGCGGCAGCCGCCGTACCGCCGCCCCAAACAGCAGCAGGGGAATCGCGGTGATGACGCCCAACAAGGACAACAGCCCAAAAGTGCCGGGACTCGGCAGGCGCGTCGGCACCAACAGCAGCCCCGCGAGGGCGAACGGCACCAGTACCGCCGTTTCCATCAGGAGTCCATGCAGGGTATTGATGTCCACTTTCTTTCGAACCAGGCCATACAGTCCAAAGGACCCGGCGAGCGACAGCGCAATCCAGGGGAACCGACCGCCCCGGAAAGCCAGGTTTGCAACCGCCAGAACAGCGATCCCGACGGCCACCCATTGCCAGCGCCGCAATCGTTCGTGCAAAAAAACCATTCCGAGCGCGATCGAAAAGATGGGATTGATGAAATAGCCAAGGCTGGATTCAAGGACCCGCCCTGTGCCGACTGCATAAATGAACACCAACCAATTCACCGCAATCAGCACCCCACCCACCACCAGCAACAAAAGACTCCGGCGCTGGCGTACGACGGGCACCAGGAGGGGCCATTCCCGCCGAAACGAGACGAGGATACTGAGGAATACTGCCGACCAGACAATGCGGTGGGCGAGGATGGTCCAAGGCGAGACGTGTGTCAGTGCGCGAAAGTAGATCGGAAACACTCCCCACAGCGTGTAGGCACCCAATCCATAACCCAGTCCGGCGCGCGTTTTGCGCTGTTCGATTGCATCCCGCGCGTTGATTCCAGTTGCAGCCACGACCCCGAACGTAGCAGCTGCCGTTTCGCCGGCAAGCGTCTGAGGATATGACGGGGCGGGGTATTTGGGTTCCCTCCAAAGCCAGCAGGACTGGGATCGCCCCGGTGGCTCGACTATGGCAACCCCGAGGCATGGCCTCCGTAATCAATCGTTTTGCAAACCACTCGGGGAGGAGGCAACGTAGTGCGTATGAAGTTGGAAGCGACCAGGGGATCCGCTGCGAGCAAGGCCACCGAACTCAACACCGGTTTTCTGCGGCAACATTCGACGACCGTTGTGATCCAGGAAATCCCCACGGGACGCTACTGGGAAGGCAGCGGGATCTGGACCTCGGACATCGAGCGGGCGGCGCAATTCGATACCTGTTCGGGCGCGCTGGAACAGGCGATGCACTCCAAACTTGCAAATGTGCAGCTGGTGCTGGCGCGGGAGATCACGGAGTACGAAACCATCCCGCTGAAGGCCACCTTCACGAGTTGATCCGCTTTTCCCGGGCGTTGGCAAGCGCCTGGACGCAACGGCAGCTTTGTTATTCATTTCCCGTGATTCTACCCACAACCGGCTCACCACGAGGCATCTATTGTCCACCGCCCTCGGTGAAGAAGCCGGTGACCCCACCGTCGAACCCTTCATGAAGACAAAACATATCTTCGGCTTGATGGCTGCAGTTGTTGCGATTGGGTTTGCCGGCCCGGCGCAGGCGGGTTGGTCGCTGAACTTTTCATTCGGCGTACCCGTTCCGCTTCCGGCGCCGGCAGTGGTGGCGCCGCCCCGTTGTCTGCCGCCGGTTGTGACCTGCCCCCCTCCCGTCGTGTATCAGCCTGTCCCACCGCCCTGCCGCCCGGTGGTCTACGTGACGCCGGGCAACGTCCGGTGTTTTGAATATCGCGGCGCCGCGCCGCACCGTGGTCAACTCGGCTGGGGGCATGACCACCGGCGGTCCGACCGTCGCGAAAATCGTTAAGCTGCAAGCCCAGCGATTCGCGCGGAGGACCAGCCGGTCTTCCGCGTCTTTTTTTTGCCCAAAGGTCCTTCGTTCCAATATCCAAACCCGCCACTGAAAAACGGTGGATCGTCCAGACGGAGGCTCGAACTTTCTCCGACGCGAATGCATGATGAAACTGTATATGTATAGCCAGTCGGCTCGGGCTGGGTTACGATGAGCACGTGGTTCGCAGGCCCATCATTCCATTTGTGCAAGCCGATCATTCTCGCCAAGCCGGAAAAGAGTTCGCCTGCGGCTGTGGTTTCGGCCGGGCATTTGGGCGCCGCCACAACATCTCTTCCTCTCAAGCCGGCGCACGCGCCTTGAATCGAACCGGCTTGGCGGGGTTCACTTTGATTGAGCTCTTGGTGGTCATCGCCATCATTGCCATCCTGGCGGCAATGCTGTTGCCAGCACTGTCCAAGGCCAAAGACCGGGCCCAACAGATCAAGTGCGTGAGCAATTTGAAGCAAATCGCCACTGCCGCCATCATGTACCAGCAGGACACCGGACGCGCGATCGAGTACAACGTGACCGGCAGCCTGTGGATGAAAACACTCCTCGACTACTCGATCAGGATTAACGACAACCGTTACTGCCCGGTTGCCGCGTCCCGCAAGCCCGCTCCGCCCGATGCCGTGGCCGGCACCGCCGCGCATCCATGGCTGTGGAGCACCACCGGGAGCGGCGCCAACCTCGTGGAAGTGGCCGGCAGTTATTCCATCAACGGCTGGCTGTATTATTACGATACCAAACCCGACGGAGTCAGCACCTGGATCAAGGATGTGCCGAAGTTTTTTCAGAAGGACACCGCCGTCACCCATCCGGCTATGACCGCGTTTTTCATGGACGCGATCTGGCCGGACACCTGGCCGACGATTGCCGACCTGCCGCCGACCGATCTCTACCTGGGCGCCGTGAATTCATCGCTCGGCCGGATCTGCATTGCCCGCCACCCTTTGCAGCGACAACTCAAGGCAGCGAATGCAAAACCATTGCCGGGGGCGATCAACATGAGCTACGCGGACGGACACGCCGCAAAGCTGCCGCTGCAACAAGTCAAAACCGTTTACTGGCACAAAGGCTATGTGCCGACCGGTGATCCCTGGCGCACGACGCCGTAGCTGGGCCCGACCGATGCGGAAGCATTGCAAGTATTGCTCGTACGGGCGAACCTGCAGGGCCGCCCGGTTGCGCTGCTGGTAACGACTTGGACTTGGCTGGGGCGCGATCCGGCTGCAATTCCGGCCGACGTGCCGGCGTGCCGACCTGCGGTCCGCTCCGGTTCAGCCACCGGCGGCAAGGGGAGGGAGAAAGCAATGGGGGTTATTCCCGTGTGAAACAGGCGGAGATTGTCAGTCGCAAATCCGGGCTTGCCGACATCAAGGCCAAGATCAACCGAACCAACGACGGCTATGCCGACGCGCGTTGGCCGTAGAGGAGGCCAAGGAAAAGAAGAATGCGCTCGTCGAGCAGAAGACGGTCTTCAACGACGTTCAAAATGGTGGAGGCGGGGGGAGTTGAACCCCCGTCCCTGATTGAATCCCCAGCCGCGACTACATGCTTAGTCCGGGATAGGTTTTCGGCCATGGGATCGCGCCCGAACTCGAGTCCCACTGCTTAGTCCGCATGGAATTTTCTCGGCTTGGGCGCGCGGTCTCCGCCTTCCACCATACCTGCTGTTGCGTTCATCCGGGGTAGCAGGTGTCCCCCGGTGAACGTCACGGCGCTTAGGCCGCGAGGGCTAATTCTTCGTTAGCTTATTTGTTTGATGCGATGTTTAACGAGGCCAACGCATCGTCCTCGGCATGCCGCCTCTGGCGCTTCCCTCAGGTCGAAACCAGTACGCCCCCAAAACGACATTTTCATCCTAGCCGCATCGCGCCGCCGGGTCAATTGCGAGTTAAACCCGCCGGCCGGCCACTCCTGGCGTTACTGATTGATGTGAACGATTTTTGCCGGCGGGAAACCGTTGAAGTAGGTCGCGGACGCGCTGCCGTAAGCCCCGATGTTTTTCGCGTACACCAGATCCTCGATCGCCAGCTCCGGCAACAGCTCCGATTGCGACAGGCAATCCAGCCCGTCGCACGTCTGGCCGAAGACGGCGCAGACCTCCTTCCGCCCGGACTTGAAAGCCTGGAGCGGATACTGGCAGTGGTCGAAAATGATGCCGCTGAAAGTGTGATAGACACTGTCGTCAATGTAATAGCACCGCTTGCCATCCCGCACGGCCTTGCCGATGACCCGCGCGACCGAGGTGGCCGCGGTGGCGACCAGAAACCGTCCGGGCTCAGCGAGGATTTGAATGTCCCGGGTGAAGAGACGGGCCAGTTCCGTGTTGATGACGCGCGCGAGTTCGCGAAACGGGCGGACGTGTTTGTGATAGGGCGCCGGAAAACCGCCGCCGATGTCGAGAATCTTGATCTCGTGACCGCGCTCGCGCGCCTCCTTCATCACGGCGGCCGCGGCGTTCAGGGCTTGGACGAAATTCTCGAAGTTGGTGCATTGACTGCCCACGTGGAAACTCAGGCCTTCGACAACGAGTCCGAGTTTGAAGGCGGCGACGATCAAATCCACGGCCTCGCCCGGCAGGCAGCCGAACTTGTTCGAGAGTTCGCACTGCGAACCCGTGTTGGCCACCCCCAGGCGCAGCACCACCCCCGCGTGCGGCGCGTATTGTTTGATCTTCTGCAACTCGGCAAGGTTGTCGAACGTGACGAGCGGTTTATATCGGTCGAGGGCGCGCAGCGTTTCCCGGGGCTTGATCGGATTGGCGTATATGATCTTGTCCCAGATGAAATCCTGCCGGGCTTTTGCGGGCAACCGCCGGATATTCTCGTAGACCAGCATGAACTCGGGCAGGGAGGCGACATCAAAACTCGCCCCCGCCTGATAGAGGGTGCGGACGATGGCCGGTTCGGCGTTGGCCTTCACGGCATAGTAGCATTGCACCTGCGGCAGATGGCGGCGGAACTCGGCATAGTTCCGGCGGATTTCCTCGTGGTCCACGATCACGACGGGCGTGCCGTGTCGCTGGGCGAGCAACTGGAGTTGTTTTCGGGTCATGACATGAGCCTTTGGCAGACGCGGCTTTAAGCCGTTTGGGGCGGCGGCACAAGCAAAATCAAAAAAACCGGCGGCGGACTTTCAACTTTGACGGGACGGGGCAAAAGCCGTACAAACAAGGCAGGCTGGCCGCCCGGGCGGCGCCAAGCGCGCTGGTCTGGCGGCTTGTGGCGGACGGACGGCGTGGTACATTTCTGAACAAATGAGTGGGAGCGACATGCTAAAAATGGTCACCTGCGGTTGGTGCGAGACCAAGGTCTTCATTCCCGGCGATCTACCCCCGCTCGGCACGGTGCCCTGCTCCAAATGCGGCCATCCGATCATGATGCCAAAGATGTTGCGGCAGTTCGAACTGCGCAACGTCATCGCCTCCGGCGGCAATGGGACAGTGTATCGGGCCTACGACACGGTGCTGGAGCGGCTGGTGGCGGTGAAGCTGGTGAAAAAGGAGATGATGAGCGACCAGCTCGCGATGGATAATTTTTATCGCGAGGCCCGAGCCTGCGCCCGGCTCAATCACACGAACATCATCCATATCTACACTTTCGACGAGTACGAGGGTCAGGCCTACCTCGTGATGGAATTGGCGGATCACGGAAGCCTGGACAATCGCATCGAAAAACAGACCCGGGTGGCCGAACTGAGCGTGCTCGACATCGGCATCAAGATTGCCTCCGCGCTGGATCTCGCCCTCAAACACAATCTGCTCCATCGCGACATCAAGCCGGGTAACATTCTCTTTGATGCCGACAATGAACCCAAACTGGTGGATTTTGGCCTGGCCCGCAGCGTGGATGTGGAGACGGAATCGGGGTCGGTGACGGAGGGCACGCCGTATTATGTGGCCCCGGAGAAGATAAAACGCGAAAAGGAGACGTTTTTGTCCGACATGTACAGCCTTGGCTGTACGTTGTATCATGCCCTGACTGGCCACGTGCCGTTTGACGCCCCGACCGTGGAGGAACTGGTGGGTGCGCACGTGCACACCCCTCTCACGCCGCCCAACCAGGTGCTCCACGAGGTAACCCAGCCCACCAGCGACGCGCTGATCAAAGTGATGGCGAAAAACCCGGCGGATCGCTTTCTCAGCTACGATGAGTTCATTTCGGCGCTGGAAGCATCGCGCAGCCAGCTGCTCATCCAGCAGTATAACCAGCCCGATTCACCCAAACCCAAGGCCAAGACGAGCTGGTGGCGACGATGAGGCACGGGCGGCAGGGTCGCCGAGGCGGCAATTGCTGGAAAACTTTTGAAAGGAGCGTTGACACCGTTTCCACCACTGGCTAGTGTGGCCGGGTCAAAGCAATCTAACCGACAAAGCCATGTTGATCCGAATCAGTCTTGTCATTGCGATCCTCGCCGGATTGGGGGCGGGCGCGCTTAATTTCATCAAAGTGAAGGAAAAAGTCGAAACGCTGGCCGCGGAGCGCAACGACTGGCATGGCAAATTCGACAAAACGGACGCCGAACTGACCACCACGAAGGCGGACTTGGACAAGACCAGCAAGGATCTCAAGCAGACTCAGGAAACACTCGCCGCCACCAGCAAGGAACGCGACACGGCTGTGGCAGAAGCCGACAAGCAAATCAAGAAGGCCACCGAACTCGCGGCTAAACTGGCCACCACCACGGAAGAACGCGACAGCGCTCGCGCGGATTTGGCCGCTTATGTGGGAACGGGTTACAAGCCGGAGCAGATCGCCGCGCTGGGCAAGCAGATTGACAAGGCTCAGAAGGCGTTGGAAGCCATGGCCGACGAGAAGCGAATTCTGGAGCGCGCCCTGGCCAGCAAATCGGCTGAACTGGACCGGATTCTGGGCAAGTCCGAGATCATCGAGATGCCCGCCAAGCTGCAGGGGAAAGTTGTGGTTTCCGACCCGAAATGGGAGTTCGTGGTGATCAATGTCGGAGAAGATGAAGGCGTACGGCCTTACGGCGAATTGCTCGTGAGCCGGGCCGGAATCCTCGTGGCGAAGGTGATTGTTCGCGACGTGCAGAAGGGCCGCAGCATCGCGAACGTCATGCCGGGCTGGAAGATGCAGGGCGTGGAGATTATGGAAGGCGATCAAGTCATTCCGGCCCACCCGGCTTCGTGAGCCCCATTCGCAATATTCTTTACCGCGGCGGGTTCTGCCTGTTGCTGTTACTCACGGCCATCGCCTTCGGTGGCTGCGCCTCGACCGAATCGGAAAACGAATCCGTGCGCCCCTGGAACACGCCCAAGTCCTGGGAAACCGGCCTTCCGGGAGGCATGGATCAAGGGCGCTAGCCGTCGAGTCCGCGGCGCTTACTTCGCCACTTCTACGCAACGCATTTCGCGGATTACCGTGATGCGAATCTGCCCGGGGTACTGCAATTCACTTTCGATCTTCGTCACGATGTTGCGCGCCAACGCAAACGCCTGATCGTCGCTGACACTCTGGGGTTGGACGAAGACCCGCAATTCCCGGCCAGCCTGGACGGCAAAGCACTTTTCCACCCCGGGAAATGAACTGCCGATTTTCTCCAGATCCTCCACCCGCTTGATATAAGTCGTCATGCTCTCGGAGCGCGCACCGGGCCGGGAGGCGCTGATGGCATCGGCCGCACTGACGAGGATCCCCAGCGGCCCCACGGGCGGGACATCGTTGTGATGCGACGCCACACCGTTGACGACCTCATCACATTCGCCATGGCGTCGGATGATATCGGCGCCCACCACGGCGTGCGGGCCTTCGATCTCGTGGCTGACCGCCTTGCCGATGTCGTGCAACAGGCCGGCCCGCTTGGCGAGATTCACGTCCACGCCGAGTTCGGCGGCGAGCAGCGCCATCAACTGGGCCACCTCGACGGAGTGATCCAGGAGATTCTGGGCAAAGCTCTGCCGGTAATGCAGCCGGCCCAACAACTTGCTGATTTCCGGATGCATCACGGGCAGACCGGCACGCGCCACCGCCTCTTCGCCCTTGCGGATGATGGTTTCATCCATCTCGGACTTGACGGCCGCCACGATTTCCTCGATGCGCGTGGGATGAATGCGCCCGTCCTGGATCAAGCGCAACATCGACTCGCGCGCGATCTCGCGCCGTACGGGATCAAACCCGGAAAGCAGCACCGCCCCGGGTTCGTCGTCAATCAACACTGTCACGCCGGTCGCATTCTCAAACGCACGGATATTCCGGCCTTCGCGGCCGATAATGCGGCCTTTGATGTCCGCGCTTTCGAGCAGGATGGTGGTGGTGGTGTTTTGGAAAGTCTGGTCGCCGGCATAGCGCTGGATCGCCACGGTGATGATCTGGCGGGCCTTCTCTTCGGCGCGCGACCGGGCTTCATCCAGGATCTGGCGGGCGACCTTCGCACCGTCGGCAAGCGCTTCCTGCTGAATTTCTTTGAGAAACTGGGCCCGGGCTTCGGCCGGTGACAGGCCGCTGAGCCTCTCCAATTGCTGACGCCGCTGCTGGGTGAGGGTGATCAGCTCCTGCTGCGCATTTTCGAGCGCCGTGCTCTTGCGCTCCAGCAATTCGCGCTGCTGCTTCAAATCGGTCTCGGTCTCGATCACCCGGTTGAACTGGGAATTGAGCAGGGTTTCGCGTTCCGTCAGCCGGCGTTCCTGGGCGGTCAGTTCCGCGCGGTGCGTGGCCAGGGATTGTTCAATCTGCGCGCGCAACTGAATCGCCTCCTGGCCGGCGGCGGCGCGGGTTCTTTCCTGCTGGGCCTCCAATTCGCGCCGACGAACATCCTCGCGGCGGCGGGCGCGCGAATTCAAGATCAGCGCGCACAGTCCCGCCCCGGCCAGGGCCCACACGAGCGCCCCCGCAATATTGAAGACCAGACTCATTTCAGAACCGCGCGCCGGTCAGGTCTCGATCCAGCGCGTCGGCGTCAAGATGCAATTCAAACGGATGTCCAACGGCCCGACCGGTACGGCGTCCACGATCTGTTCATCGAACGCCACGCCGCATTTCGTGCCGCGCGCGTCAGCCAACAACCGGTCATAAAACCCTTTCCCCCGACCGAGCCGCCCGCCGCGCGTATCAAACGCTACCCCAGGCACGAGGATCAAGTCCAGCAGGTTTAGGGCAACCTCCGGACACGCAGGCAACGGCTCCCGGATGCCGAACTTGCCGGTAATAAGGTCGAGCCCGGGATCGACGATTTGCCGGGCGGTATAACAATGGTCGCCCGGGACGAAGGCGGGGAGCGCCACCAGTTTGCGGGCGGCCAGCGCCTCGGCCAGAAGCGGCCAGATGTCCGGCTCATCCGGGCGCGGGGCAAACAGGAGAACCGACCGGGCCGCCACCCAGACCGGCTGTTCCCGCAAGCGCGCGCCCAACGGCGCGGCGGCCTCGGCCCGCGTCGCAGCCGAAAGCTGCTTCAGCCGGGCACGCATTTGCTCACCCAAATCGGCTTTGGCTTTGCTGAGGGAGGCGCTCATGACCGATGACGGCACGAATTCACCGGCAGAGACTGCGGCGAGCGGGCCAGGTTTTCAATCCGGAACGGGAGGCGTTCTCGATTTGATCTCCAGCATCAGATACCGCCGTCGCGGCAGCCAGGAAGACGGTCGGTGCTGGCCTCGCCTGCCGTGATCGGCCCGCCTCCAAGACCATGACTCACGTTCAAATCTGCTCCGCCAGTTCCTCCGCCGGGTAGGTCCAGATTTCTGCAAGCGTGGGATGATAGTGCGGCGTGGCGGCCAGCTCATGCACCGTCATGCGTTTCGCCATCGCCACGGTGATCTCGTGAATCAATTCGCCGCCCACCGGCCCGACGCAGCAGCCCCCGAGGATTTCGCCGGTCTGCGGATGCGCCAGCAGTTTCACGAAGCCGTCGAGTGCTTCCATGATGAGCGATTTGCCGTGGTCGTTGAAGGGATAGCTGGCGGCGAGGAACGGAATCTGACGCGCGGTCGCTTCCTTTTCGGTCAGACCCACGGTGGCGACTTGGGGGTCAGTAAACACCACATTCGTTAACAACCGGTAATCCAGGCGCCGCGGGGCGCGCGGGTGGAGCAGATTGTGCGTGGCGATTTCCGCCTGCTGAATGGCGATGTGGACGATCTCGTGAGGACTGGTGCAATCGCCCGCCGCGTAGATATGCGGCGCGGTCGTCCGCATCCGGGCATCGGCAACGATCCGGCTGTCATCGGTTGCCACGCCCGCGTTTTCCAATCCCAGACCGGCCGTGTTCGGTGTGCGCCCGAGCGCGAGCAGGATTTCGTCGGCTTCGGCGCGGCGGCGTTTTCCGTTGTGCTCGAATTCGACAACCTTGCGCTTTCCGTTGCGGTGCGCGCCGAGCAACCGGGTGCCGGTGAACAGCTTCACTTTTTCGCGGCGGAACACCGTCTCGACGACCGCCGCCGCGTCCGCGTCAAATTCCTTCAAGACATGCAGGCTGCGTTGAATCATGGTCACCGGCACATCGAAGCGGGCGAAGAACTGGGCAAGTTCACAGGCAATCGCCCCGCCGCCCAGCACGATGAGTGACTTGGGTGGCTGGGGGAGCGAGAGCGCGTGATCACTCGTGAGGTAACCGACTTCATCGAGCGCCGGCAAGGGGGGCGGCGAGACGACCGAACCGGTGGCGATGACGAAGTTTTTGGCAGTGAGGTGACGAACTTTCCCCTTACCCGAACTCGCGGACACCCTCGTCCCATCCGATGGGGAGAGGGATGGGGTGAGGAGACTTAGTTCCAACGTATGGGCATCAACAAAACGTGCATTGGCCCGGATGAATTTGAATTTTCCGCTCTCGAATTGTTCGCGCCGATAACCGGCAAAACCCGCAATCATCCTCGCTTTCCGCGCCATGACCTGGCGGAAATTGAATCCGATCCGGCCGGGTGTCAGTCCCCAAGTGGCGCCGTGTCGAGCCAGATGTCGCACTTCCGCCGCGTAAAGCAGCGCCTTGCTCGGCATGCACCCGCGCAGGATACACAGCCCCCCAACCTCAGGTCCGCCTTCAATCACGACGGTTTTCCGTCCCGCACTGGCGGCCGTGCGCGCTGCGGCGTAACCGGCGCTACCGCCACCGAGAATCGCGACCTCATAGTCGAATTTTTGCATGACCTGAGGATGCGGGATGGCTGTGGGATCTGACAAGGTTGGGGGTGGGATGACGGGAAACCTTTGGCAGGCAATCAGGACGCCCAGGGTGACGGCCAACGACCGATTCCGTCGCAAATTCCCTCTTGTCAACCGGGTCGCAGACGGTATGCTTTGCCCCCTTTTATGAAAGCAGACATTCATCCGAAGTATGTGGAAGCGGAGATACGTTGCGCCTGCGGCAATGTGATCAAGACCCGCTCCACCAAACCCGTGATCATCGTGGGCATTTGCAACGCGTGCCATCCATTCTACACGGGCACCCAGAAGTTTGTGGATACCGCCGGACGCGTGGACAAGTTCCAACAGCGCGCGGCCAAGACCCTCGCGGCGCAAACCGCATTTGAGGCGTCCAAAAAGAAGAAGAAATAGCGACTCTCCCCACAACCGCCCGCGCCCGCGTTACACAACGGGTTGCGGGCGGTTGTGTTTTTCCGCCCATGAATTTCAGATGGGCGCGTGGGACTTTACCCCCGAACCGGCGGGACGACTCGTCTTCCGGGGTTGGTCAGCTGTCATTTTAGAGCAAAATGGATTTCCGTCCGCACATCGAAAAATTTCGCCGACGCTTTGCCGAGGTCGAGGCCGCGCTCAGCGATCCGAAGATTTTTGACAACGCCCAGCGGGCGCAGGAACTGGCCAAGGAATACGCGCGCCTCAAGGAATTTGTGGCGGCGGGGGCGGCCTATCTCAAGGCCCAGGCGGACCTCGCCGACAACCGGGCCTTGCTGCAAAGCGAACCTGCCGAGTCCGAGCTGGCTCAATTGGCGAAGGAAGAGATCGCCCGCTTGGAAGGGGAGGAGAAGACACTCGGGCAGCAATTGCAGTTTGGCATCATCCCGCCCGATCCCACGGATTCGCGGAATACCATCGTGGAAATCCGGGCGGGCGCCGGCGGCTCGGAGTCCGCCCTGTTCGCCGCCGATCTCTACCGGATGTACTCCCGTTACGCCGAGGCTCGCGGCTGGGACATCGAGTCGCTGGATTCCAGTCCGTCGGACCTGGGCGGTTTCCGGGAGGTGATTTTCCAAATCAACGGGCAGGATGTTTACAAGCGGATGAAATACGAGAGCGGCGTGCATCGGGTGCAGCGTGTGCCCGCGACCGAAGCGCAAGGGCGCATCCACACCAGCACCGCCACCGTGGCGGTGCTGCCCGAAGCCGAGGAGGTGGACATCGAGATTAAACCCGAAGAAATCGAGGTCAACGTCTGTCGCGCTTCGGGTAAAGGCGGTCAAGGTGTCAATACCACCGACTCGGCCGTCCAGATCATTCACAAGCCGACCGGCATGATTGTGCGGTGCGCCGACGGTCGGTCGCAAATCAAGAACCGGGCCCAGGCGATGACGGTGTTGCGCACGCGCCTCCTGGAAGCCAGGATTGCCGAGGAAAACGCCAAGTATGCCGCCAACCGCAAAAGCCAGGTCGGCACCGGCGAACGCAGCGAAAAGATCCGCACCTACAATTTCCCCCAGAACCGGGTGACCGATCACCGCATCGAGCTCACGCTTTACAACCTTTCCAGCTTTGTGGATGGCGATCTGGATCCAATGATCGTTCCGCTGATGACGAATGAACTGGAGGAGAAGTTGAAGGGGTTAAGCGTATGAATTCAGAAGTCAGGAGTCAGAATTCAGAAACCAGCGCGGCCGCAAACCGACGCGCACCCGCACGAAGCTTTGAGCAACTTATTGTCTGGCCGAAAGCACATCAATTCGTTCTTGATGTCTATAGAATTACCGACGCATTCCCTCGTAAGGAGACTTACGGGTTGACATCTCAACTTCGTCGAGCGGCTGTTTCAATTCCTGCAAACATCGCCGAAGGTTTCAAGAAGAGAGGTCGAGCCGACAAAGTTAGATTTTTGAACATCGCTCACGGTTCCTTGGAGGAATGCCGATACGATCTGATTCTGAAAAGAGATTTGAACTACGGCGATACGACCACGCTCAAATCGCAACTTGAAGAAGTCAGCAAACTCTTGGAAGCATACGCTGCCAAGATTCTGGCTTCTGGGTTCTGACTCCGAAATTCTATGCCTAATCCCCAAGGACTCATCTTTGACTGCGACGGCACGCTGGCCGACACCATGCCGCTGCATTGGCGCGCGTGGCAGATCATCGCGGAGCGCCACCAATTGCATTTCCCGGAGGATCGTTTCTACGCCCTCGGCGGGGTCCCGTCGCGTGACATCCTCAAAATCCTGGCCGCCGAACAAGGCCGTTCGCTCGACCACCTGGCCATAGCACATGAGAAGGAAGAGGCCTACCTGCCGCTGATGGTGGATGTGGAGCCCGTTCACGCCGTCGTGGAAATCGCCAAGGCGCATCACGGGAAAATCCCGATGGCCGTCGCCTCGGGCGGCACGCAAGCCATCATTTGCCAGGTGCTCGAGCAATTGAAGATCCGCCACCTGTTTGCCGCCGTGGTCACGAGTGAAATGGTGCAAAACCAGAAGCCCGCCCCGGACATTTTCCTCGAAGCGGCCCGCCGCATCGGGGTGGACCCGAAATCCTGCCGCGCCTACGAAGACACCGAACTGGGCTTGACCGCCATTCGGGCCGCAGGCATGGAGGCGGTGGACGTGCGGCAATGGTACAAGCCGAGCCCGTGATTTCCAAAGTCAGCACCGCGGGCATGGTCGCCTCATCGCTCCCGGCCGCTGCAGTCGCTGGCCGGCACCATCGGCGCGCTCGGGTCCGCTCCTCCCGTCCGGCAGCGCGGGAGGATTGAGCGAAGGGGGAAGCGATCATTCACTTCTGCGTGACCACATGCCACTTGGGCCGCCTCCAACTGGAGCGGAAGTCGCTGAGGGACGCTTCGGTCGCGTTGCGTTTGCGTTCCTGACCGTCGAGGAAAATCACCAGGTCGAATTGCGGCGCCGGTGTTCCCACCTGCGCATCGAACTGGCGGGCGATTTCATTGGCCGGCAGCAGTTTCCTTCCGAGCATTTCCGTAAGCGGGAACTTCAATCCGGCGAAGCCGCTGGCCGGTTCGTAGGCCTTGTAAACCAGCTCCGTGCAGACCAGTTCCGCATCGGTGGCGAAATCGAAATTGAAATCATACGGCCGGCCCGTGTAGTGAAAAGCGCGCACGAGCGCCTGCGCTTTCTCCGACTTCGGCCGGCGCGGACGCAATACGGCCAGCGAATCGCAATCCGCCGAATGCTCCAGGGTGGTCAGCGACACCCCCTCGCTGATGGCCTCAATGACGCGAACGACGTGGTCATGCTCCTGCGGCCTCAGGCTTTGCTGGTAGGTCGAAGGATACCGCGCTGCCAACCACGATTCCAAATCGCCGGAAGTTTCACCTTGTTGCCGTACCCAGTTTTGAGTGGCAGCGTCGGCGAAGAACGCACGCCGATCTTCCGCCGTGCCGATGTAGAATGCGGCGTGCGACCAGAAACCGGGCAGGCCGACGTTGGACACATACCACTCCCGGCGTTCGAGCAGCACATCACCGGGTTGCAGCAGCCTTTTGAGCTGCTCCACTTGCGGCGCTGAAATCAGCGAGCGGCCGGTCCGATAGACTTTGGTGTCGCCCATCCATTCGGACACGCCGGTTTGAATCGGCAGCCAGGCCGAGTTTGCGCCGTTTTGGATTACTTTCAGCGCGTTCTTTGCCGTGAGCATTTCGCCACGACCCTGGCCCGCTTGCCAGATATAAGCGGCATCCGCGCGGATGGCGGCGCGCAAGTCCGGCATCTGATCGCCAGCGAAGGTCCGCAGGACCGCTTCGCGGGCGGCGAACTCGGAGGCGATGGTCACGTTGAGGAATCGGAATTTTAGTTTCGCATACATGCCGCCCGGCAAACCCAGTTCGGGGACGGGCTCGTCAAACACCTTGTCCCACGCCGGATTCCGCCCGGCCCGCTCGATGAATTCCAGCGCCGCTCGATACTGCGCCAGCAAGGCCGCGTAACCGATCAGAAATGAATCCGCGCGCGTCGTGCCTTTCAGACGGTGAAAGGACGCATGGTAACGCTGGATGGAATCCAAGCCGACCATGTAATCGAGGAATCGTTGCCAGGCACTCCAAGCCGCTTCCTTGTCCTCGCGCCGGGGCAACGAGGACTCCTTCGGCGGCGTGGTGGGGAACAATTCCGGTCGGGAGTCAAGATAGACGATGACCGACCGCAATCCGTCCCGCTGCACCAGGACCGCGCGGGCGTCGGCTTGGCACCGTGCCGCCAGTTCCGCCGGGCCAAGTTTGTGGAGCGGTTGGATTTCAGCGCCCGGCAAGGTGGCGCCGAGCAAAGGCAGGAAAAGGAGCAGGGTGGCTTTCATGTCATGCTTCGGGGGGGAGCGTTCCCGAGAACCCTGCCACTGGCAAGCGTGCATTCACGAGGGAGGATGCCGGCCCCCGCTCTCGTGAACCCCAAGCGGCGCCACGAGGTCGACAGTTCTTCCGGGCGGCAAACGGCCGCGAAAATGGCTCCCTCAGTGATGGCCGCAGGAATGCGGCACCAGCTCAGGCACGCCAGCCAACGCCTTCACCTTGGTGATTTTCACCGCCACGTCATCCGGCATGCGATGCACATTTTCCCAGGTGAAGGTACCCGGGAACTCGGCCTCAAACTGGTAGCGCAACGGCACGGGATCGTGGCCATTGCGGAGGATGAAATGCCCGCCAACTGCGAGGTCGATGAAGGTTTGAATGATCAGCCCATGTTTGATGGAACACGGGATTTCCCGGACGTCCAGCATCCGGTCGGATCCGATTTGATACGAGGTTGTCATAGTTCTTGGTTTATTGGTTTTCGAAAATCCTTTACCGCAGGCCGACCGCGGCGCGCCCGATGGCCGTCATCATGGCCGGCTGCCATGGCGGGTCCCAGACAATTTCCACTGCGGCTTCCTCGACCCCGGCGAGGCCGAGCAAAGCCCATTGGGCTCCTTGGGCAATGCTCTCGCCCATCGGGCAGCCGGGCGTGGTGAGGGTCATCTGCACGCTGACCTTCGCGTCCGCGATGGCGATGTTGTAGATCAAACCGAGGTCCACAATGTTGCAGCCGATTTCGGGATCGATCACCTGCTGCAGCGCGGCGAGGACGGTTTGTTCGTTGAGGGCGGAGGCAAGATTCATGCGGGAACTCCTTTCACGCCCGCAGCCGCCGCCAGCGGGACGATTTGCGGACGGGCCAGATGCGCGACCATCCTGCCAACGTTCACGGCGAGGGTCAGAACGCTGAACGCAAACAACATTGAACCCAATCGAACCAGGCTTTCACCTTCGCGCAGGATCCCCAGGCTGATCGCCACCAGCCCGCCGAGAAAACTCCAGTAGCCCATCATTTGCCGCCGGGGCGAATACATGTCGCCGAGCATCGGAACGCGCGCCCGTCCGACGTGCCGGCTGTAAACCCCAAACCAGACGAGGAACGGGATGATTTTATAAAGCATGCCGGTGATGGCAAACGTCACCACGCCAATCAGCCCTAAAAACCCGTAGAGGTTTTCGAGTTGGCCGATAAATGGGTTGAGCGGCAGCCCGGGCCACGAGAGGACGACGGAGAGCAAGGACACTGGAACCAGCAGGGCCACGGCGGTCAGAAAGTAGCGGATGCCCCAGTCGAGCGGTCCCCGTTTGCGGGCGCGGAGGATGGCGCGGAGTTCCCAGCCATAAATCGCCAGCGCCGCGATCGTGACGAAGGCAAAACCGAGTTTCCACGGACTTCCCAGCAGGATGGTGACGAAGGCGCCGGCGAGACCGAGATTCAGCAGCACGACCGACGCCGCGGCGCGGCGCTGGCTTTGAACCGCGCTCAAGGTGAACATCGGGATGAGTTTGTAGGATACGCCGACGATGAGCAGCGTGAAGAAACCCACACCGCCGAGGTGTGCATGGGCATGCATCGCGCTGAGGGCGTTGAAATGCGACATGAACCCCGCCAGTAAGCGCAACCCGCTCACCAAGGTTTTGATCCCGCCAACCGTCGCCAGGCCGGTGGTGGATTCGTAGGTGCATTTGCCGGTCGCGATGGAAAGACCAGCGATCACCGTCAGCGATATCCAGCCGAGGGCAGCGGTAACAGCGGTCGCCGTGACGTTCCACCGCGGCACGCGCCACAGCGTCCGCGCGATATTGTACACAAACAAACCCACCCCCACCATCAGCACCGTGCCGAAATGGCCGACTTGCTTCAGGTCCCACTTCCAGAACATCCAGACCATGCCCGTGACGCCCAGGAGGTGAAACGCAAATTGCCAGCGCGCCAGGCGTTCGCTGAATAGTCTGGTCTCGAGCGCCACCGGCACGAGCTGATACATCGCCCCCATGACGACCGTGCAAAGGAAACCCAGGACGAACAGGTGGGTGACGGCGATGACGTATTGGTTGTAATGATACGACGCGAGCAGGGAAGGTCGCGCGACCAGCCATCCCGCTCCCACCTCCAGGGCCATGAGGCCGGTCAGCATAAACGCGAGCGGCAGCCAGAGGGAAGCGGTCGAGGGTCGTGGGTCGAGGGTTGAGGCGCGGCCTTTGGCGGGAGCCTGTGGCCCGGCCTTCGACTCTCGCCTTTCGCCCGATTCAACAGTGGCGGATATGAGTGATGAAACTTCCATCGGTTTGTTCCTGGGATTCACCTGCAAATCCGCGCTCGGCGAGTTGCGAATAGAGGTGCATCGGCCGGCGATCGGTATGGGCGCGGAGTTCGCCGTGGGCCGGCAGAGACCCTAACGCTTCGAGGATTCTTACGAGTGGCTGCGGCGGCTCCAGTCCGCGGGCATCCAATTCGGTTACTTCGGCCGGCGGCACCGTCGCATTCTGGCCGACCGACGGCGGAGCCGTCGGTTGCCCGGCCCCATCTTGCTCGCCCGGTTGACGTGTAAAATGCACCTCCCAGTCACCTCCGGAAAGGGCGCGGGCCGTGTGCTGAAAACCCTGCCGGGCCAGAAGCTCAATCAAGGGCAAGGGTTCAAACGGCGCGACCAGACGGAGACCTCCGCCCGGACGCAGCTCCGCCACGGCTTTCATGATTCTGGAAAACGGTTCACGCCTGGAGCGAATCTCCTCGCGGACATCAAGCGTGATGATTTCCGGTTTCACAGGTTGGGCTTGCGGCTGGTTTCAAAAGCTAAGATTGACCTGGGCATAAAAGAAGTTGGCGTCCTGCGCGCCGAACAACGGGCTGGACAAGGATTGCTCGATGTAATCCCCCGTGAAGAAATGACCGTAACCGGCCTCCAATTGCGCAAAGCGCGTCACGTTGTAGGTGGCGACTGTGTCGATTTCCGTTCCCACGAAACGGCTATAACCGGGGTTGACGCCGTAGCCGGTGCCGGGCGTCGGCGCCGTGCCGCCGCGCGCCACGCCCCCCACGTTGTAAAAACTGTCGTGCGTGTCGGCCAGCCAGAAGCCGTGGCCCTCGATGGTCACGTTGATTTTCTTGGTGGGCTTGAGCAACAAACTGGCGCGGAGGTCCTGGATGTTCTGCAGCGAGATGAAATCCATGTAGCCATAGAACTTGTGGTTCGTGTGAAACAGGTTGTCGAACGTTTCATGCGCACCGTCAAACGGGTCGCTGTCACCCGAACTGAAGACGTACTCCAATCCCAGCCGCGGCGTGGCCCACAGGTCCGTGAAGGTGTAGCCACCCTGCCCCACCACCATGTAGGCCGACTGGTCCAGGCGTGCGGTGGGCGTGTTCACCCCGGCACGGTTGTCCACCATATTCCCGAACTGGTAGGCGCTTTCCAACGCGTAATCCCACGGGCCCAAATCCCCGGGCCGCGACTTGATCCGAAACCCGATGGTGTAAATGTCCCGCGCGCTGGGCTGTGGAAACTGCGGGCTGGGCACGACCGCAGCGGCCCCGGCGGAGGCATTCCGGGCCAGGAAATAGAACTCGAAACTGTGCTTCGGAATTTTCAGGCTCGTCGCGTAGAGCCCGGAGAAGTAGTCCTCGTGGTTGGGCACGTCGAACACGCCGTTTTGGGGAATCACCGGATGGGTGGCGAAGAGGTCCGCGCCGAACCACTCATTTTGCCAGCGCAGCTTCAGCCCGTCGAACGTCCGGCCGATGTTGTTCCAGGCGAACGCACCGATGAGCCGTTCGTCGCCATAGGACAATTCCATGCGTCCCAGCTTGAGCGAGACCGGAAACTCCCTGTGGTTGCCGACCGTGACCACGGCCTGGTGCAGTTCGATGCTGTCCGCGTCCGGCCCTTCGCCCCGCTTGGCGACGGTGCCCGGGACGAAGGGATTGTTGGCGTAGGCCCAGCGCTGGTCGCTTTGCGCCAGGCTGCTCTCCCCTTCGACCAGCGCCGTCCACCACTGATCCGTGTACCCGCCGCGAAAACGGATTTTTTCGTCAAAAAAGTCGTTCGCCACATCCGCCCCTTGCGCGCGAAAGTCCAGCGAGCCCGGCACACCCGCGATGCCGTAGCCGTCCTTGACCTCGTACCGGCCGCGCACCGAGCCGCCGAAATCCCAGTTCGTGAACGCGGAGTTGAACAGACGCAAATGGTCGTTCAGCAATCCCGCACTCGCCGAAGCCGTTGCGGGAGGGGTGGTGGCTGCCGCCGGGGCGGACGGTTGAGCCCCAGCGGTGATGCTGAGGACACAAACGATGAGGCCGGTTGCGAATTGAGGCAGGTAGGTATTCATGGTTTTCAGGCAGTTGCCGGAACGCGCCAGGCATGGAAAGGATAGACCAAAGCACCGCCCGGGCTTTGATGTGGGTCAAAGGTTTGTAACGAGACCATCGTTTGCGGCCACGCCCAAAAACCGGAAGGCCGCCCCCATGGAAACCCGGTCGGTCGACCGGGCAATCGGATCTACCCGCAGCCGGCACCGACCGTCTGCCCCACCAACCGTTGTTCGGCCCCCACCCAATCGGACAAGGCGCAGAGCTGTTGGTAATACTCCTCCTCCATCAACCCCAGCAATACCGCCCCGTAACGCAGGCAGTGGTCATCGGAAATGATCCCGCCGTAGTTGATCAGCGGGATCATGTAGGCGACGGCGAGCGGGAGAAGATCCGGGCGCTCGCGGAGCCGGGGTCGCAGGTAGAGCACGCGGCCATCCTGCGCGCTGTTGCGCCAGTCGGTATCGGGTTGGGCAAATTGATGCATGGCCATCTCGCCAAATTCGAACGCGAGCCGCACCGGATGGCGGAGGCAATCCGGATCGTGCAGGAACGCCTCCAGCTTGTCGGCGGTGAGCGGGCCGTGTTTCTGATGGGCGACGACGGCCTGGGCGAGCAAATGCTCGTGCAGGCTTTGCTGGCCGAGTTGCTCCAGTTCAGCGGGGCTCAGCTTGCGGAGATCGGCAGTGATGGCGCTCGGGGTCATACGGCAATCACAATTCGCCCTTGAGTTCCTGCCACTGCAACGGCCGGTCGTAATTCTTCGAGGCGTCAGTGACATGGCATTGCTGGCACTGGCTGCGCCACGGATGCGGCGAGGCGATGCGTTGCTTGCCGGCGGGGCCGTGGCACGAAAGGCAGTTATCCCGCATGAAGGTTTTGTGCGGAATGGTCGGCGGCGCGAACGGGTGGGCGCGCGTGCCCTTGCCCGGGTGATCGAGGCCGACGAACCGGGATTCGCGGAACGCGGCCAGGGCCGTGTTCACGCCGCTGACGTGGCATTGCTGGCATTGGGAAAACTCGGCATGCGGCACGGGCACGATGGCGTTCTGGCGTTTTTCGATGCGGGTTTCGCGGGCGTGACATTCCAAGCAGTAGCGCCCGTCGCGGTCGCCGGCGAAGGTGTGCGGCATGAGCGGTGGCGCGCCCCAGAAAGCGCGGTTCGCGGTGATGTTCGTGCCGATGGGGTCCGGCCGGATGGGTTGGGCGAAGGAGCGCGGCGGCGGGCCAGCCGAGGCGGTGGTGGTGGTGACGTGCGGCCCGTCGGCAGCCCAAAGCAGGCACCAACCAGCCCCGACGACCGCAAGTCCGGCGGCAATGGAGCGGTGAATTCTCATGCGGGCCTCCTCACACTTTCGCGATGGCCACGGCGCATTTTTTGTAATCCGGCTCCTTGGAAAGCGGACAATACGCCTCAAGGGTTACCAGGTTGATGAGCGACTCTTCGGCAAAGAATGGCACGAACACGGCGCCACGATTAGGAATCGACCGGCCATTAATCCACGCGGGCAAGGTAAGTTCGCCGCGGCGCGAGGAGATTTTCACCTTGTCGCCGGTGGCGATGTTCAACTTCGCCGCATCCTCGGGATTGAGTTCCACGTAAGCCCGGGGCATGGCGCGATGCAGTTGCGGCACGCGGCGGGTCATCGTGCCGGTGTGCCAGTGTTCGAGCACCCGGCCCGTACACAACCAGAACGGGAATTTGTCGTCCGGCATTTCCGGCGGCGCTTCGTACGGCCGCGCCCAGATGAGCGCCTTGTGATCCTTGAGCTTGCCCCAGTAGAAATCCACGCCGCGACCGGGCTCGACAAACGGGTCCTCGCCTTCGACGAAGCGGCGCGGGGTTTCGCGCCAGACCCCGGTCGCCTTGTCCTGCACGACCGGCCAGCGCAGACCCCGCGCCTTGGCGAGTTCATCGTACGGCGCTAGCGCATACTTCTTCATCATGGTGAAGGGCCGGTATTCGTCGAACAGCAGCTTGTCCGCGTTGTTCTGTTTGAAGACGTCCCACTTCCAGAGCTCGAGGGGTTTGCCGGCGGCGTCCTGATAGTTGAACAGGAACTCGCCGTTCTTGTTCTTCATGCCGGGATGGCCCAGTTCGAAAAGCTTGTGCGCGACGGCAATCACCTGCCACACGTCATCGCGCGCCTGACCGGGCGGCTCGACCATCTTGAACCATTGCTGCGTGCGGCGTTCGCTATTGCCGAAAATGCCATTCTTCTCGACCCACATCGCCGAGGGCAGCACGACCGTGGCGAGGTCGGTGGTGGCGGTGGGATACACATCCGAGACGACGAGAAACCGTTCCCGCAGTTTGCTGGTCGTGCGGTTGAGATTCGGCATGGACTGACCGGGATTGGTGACCTGCACCCAACAACCGGTCATCTCGCCCTTTTGCAACGCCTCGAACAGCGCGACGGCGTGATGGCCGGGCTGCGGATTGATGCGGCCCGCCGGGAGGTTCCAAAGTTCCTCGCACTGCTTGCGGTGCTCCTCGCTGGCGACGATGCGTCCGCCGGGCAACGCGTGGCCCAAGGTGCCAACTTCGCGGCACGTGCCGCACGCGCTCGGCTGGCCGGTGAGCGAAAACGCCGTGCTGCCGGGCTTGGCAAACTTGCCGCTCAGAAAGTGGATGTTGTAAACCAGATTGTTGATCCACGTGCCGCGCGTGTGCTGGTTCATGCCCATGCACCAGAGCGAAACGATTTTGCGCTTCGGCTCCGCAAAGCGGTCGGCGAGCAACTGCAAGTGCGCCGGACGCACGCCCCCGACCTGCTGCACGTATTCGGGCGTGTAGGTTTCGAGCCACCTGGCGTACTCCTCGAAGGTCATGGCTTCGCCCTCCGCGTCGCTGCCCTGGCGGCAGTTGCAATGCTTCGTCACCCAGTCCTTGTCGTATTTGCCGGACTTCACGAGCAGGTTGCAGATCCCGTTGGCGATGGCGAGGTCGCCCTGCGGCGTGAACGGGATGTAATGGTCCGCCTCCTCGGTGCTGCGCGTGCGGCGCGTGCCGATGTCAATGACCTCGACCTTCTGGCCCTTGGCCCGCCGGTCAATGATGCGCGACCAGAGCACGGGATGCATCTCAGCCGGGTTGTTGCCCCAGAGAATGATCGTGTCGGCGAGATCGAAGTCATCGTAACAACCGCTTGGTTCGTCCACGCCGTAGGTCGTGGTCATGCCGACCACAGCGCTGGCCATGCAAAGGCGGGCGTTGGGGTCAACGTGGTTGTTGCCGAGACCGCCCTTCATGAACTTCATGGCGGTGAAACCTTCGATCACGGTCCATTGACCCGAACCGTAGAAACCGAACGTGGCGGGGCGGCCTAGAATTTCCTTCGCGATGGCGTCAATGGCTTCTTCCCACGAGACATCCTCGAGCTTGCCATTCTTGCGGATCTGCGGCGTGGTGAGCCGGTCCTTGCCGTAGAGCGCGACGCCGGCGTGATACCCCTTGGCGCAAAGCAGGCCGCGGTTGACCGGATTCTCGAGGTCGCCCTGCACGGCGACGACCCGGCCATCTTTGATGCCGACCATGACGCCGCAGCCGGTGCCGCAGAAGCGACAGGGCGCCTTTTGCCAGCTCAGACCGTCGGCACCCTCGGCGGGGGCGCCAAGCAGCTGGCGAGGCACGGCACCGGCAAGCACGCTGGAAGCGAAGGCGAGCGCGGCCTGTTTGAGGAAATCACGACGGTTGTTTTGCATGGGCGGAATGGGTGGGCTGCGTAAAACGCACGGCATTAAATCCCGTTGGGATTGGGCTCCCGGGCATGGTCATGCTGCCTGGTTGCGTTTGTCCCGACGCGACAAAACGTGAATAGCTGTGGGCGACAACCCACGGGGCGGAGCCAAGAGTTGTTCGCCCCCTTCGAGGTCCTACATTTCCATCATGGTTCACCGTGGGTCTGCACCCACGGCTATTCATGTTCGACCGCTGCGCGGTCCTTGCCTCTGATGCTCTCATAAGGCGCGGAAACTCGTCGGCAGGGACGTCACCTCATCCGCCACGTCCTCGAAGTTGTGATAGACCAGCACGGCGGATTTCACGCCGGGCAATTGCTGCAAGCGCTCACCCAGCTCCGCCGCGGCCCGGGTCGTGGGCGTGTCGGCGACGACGGGGAGCCCGAGTTCGGTGGCCGCGCCAACTTCCACGCCCGCGATGGCGCACAGTTTTTGCCGCACCGCCGATTGATCGCGCGGGGCGCAACGAATGACGTAGGAGGAGACCGGCATGGCGTGAATCACTTGGCGTAGCGTTTCTGGAATTCCTTCACCTGCGCTTCGCGGCGGGCTTTCTCCTCGGGGGACATCTTGCCGAGGTACCACTTGTGGTTGTCGCTGTTTAGCGTGTCTTCGAGCAGTTTGTGCAGTTTGGCGGCGGCTTCCTTCTTCGCCGGGTCGCTGGAGTCCTTGTTTTTCTCCACAACTTCCTGCAGCTCCGGAATGTATTTCGAGTAGAAGTGCTTCGCCACCTCATACGTGCCGTGCCAGTGCGTGTAGTCCGGGCCCATCATCGAGACGCCGTGGCGGGCCCGCCGTCCCTCGTGGTGCCAGATCTCATACCAGGTGAAGTCCACCGGATTGCTGAACTGCGGCCCGGGCAGCAGCGGTTTGACGGCCTTGTAAAGGGCGAGGCCCGGTTCGGCAAACTTGCCGTGGTAGAGGTCGATCAAACCGTCGTACTGCTGGTAGAATGCGGAGACATAGTTGGCATTGTGACAGTTGATGCAAACGTTTTGCATGTTGGCGCGGCGTTTTTCCCACGGGATGTTGGCGCCGGGCAAACCGAGTTTGGCGTCCCCAACTTCCGGCCGGATGGAAATCTCGGGCCGGTTGTTCCAAGAGATGCGCAGGCCGACGTCGTGCGTCACCGGTTGGTCCTTGGTGGCGCTCATGTGGCAGGTGGCGCAGGTGGGTGCGGCGCTGTAATCCTCGCCGACGATCCACTTAGGATTATCGAGGGCCATCTTGTTCACATTGGCGTGGTAGGCGATGCCGTGTTTCGATTCGTTGTAAATTTCGATCTGCGGATGGTCCGGGCCCATGTGGCATTTGCCGCAGGTATCGGGCGTGCGTGCCTGCGCAGCGCTGAAAGCGTGCCGGGAATGGCAGGCGGTGCAGGAGCCTTCCGAGCCATCGGGATTGATACGGCCGATGCCGGTGTTGGGCCAGGTGGCGGGATCGAGCCGGCCGCTCTTGAGCACTTTGACTTCGCCGCCGTGACATTGCCAGCAACCGTTGACGGCCGCGGCGCTCACGCCGTCCGGAAAGGCGGAGGTCTTGAACCCGCGATTGCCCTCGACCACTTCGGCCAGTGTGTTGTCCAGCGAACCCAGGATGCGCGCCCCTTTGGCGTGGTGCGAGTCGTTGAACTCCTGGACCTCCTTCTCGTGGCAGCGGGCGCAGTCCTTGGGCGAAACAATCGTCGCGATGAACTGCCCGTAATGGTCGTAGGCGTCCGGGTCCTTCTCGTTGGCGGTGTGGCACTCGAAGCAGCCGACGTTGGCGCGGAAATGCTTCGAGCCGCCCCATTGCTCATAGATCACCGCACTTTCCTTCTTGTGACAGGCGACGCAGGCGGCGCTCTGCGGGGAGGTTTCCTTGAGGGTGAAGCCCGCGGGGGCCAGCAGCGGGGCCAGCAACGCAGCGATGAAGAGCGTGAGGTGTTTGATCCAGGTTTTCATAAATGGTGACTAGTTATTTGGGGGCCGGGGAAAGTTCCGGATTCGCGCGGAGCGAACCGTTCATGATCGGGATGGCGACGTGCAGCATCCACGAAAACATCAGCAAGCCGAACGACCAGATGCCAAGGCACACGAGAGTTTCGTTCAGCGAGGGCAGGTATTCGACGACCTGCCCGAGGGGCGACGGGACGAAGCCCGGAATGATCAGGCCCATGCCTTTCTCGGTCCAGATCCCGATGAAACAGGTGATGCACGCCAGATTCAGCCACCCGATTCGCCGGCTCAGCGGGGTGATGAGCAGCAACAGGCCGATGGTGTTCAGCGCGATGGCAGTCCAGATCCAGGGCACGAGGCCGTCGTGTCCGTGCAGTCCGAAATAGAGGTATTGCGCGGCCGCGGCGTGCTGGGTCGGGTAGTAGAACTCGGTGAACAACTCGCAGCCGAGCAGGAACATGTTGATGATCATCGCCACGGTCATGATCATGCGCAGTGTGAAGATGGGCTGGTCGCCGATGAAGTAGTTCGTCACTTTGCGAATGATCTGGAAGGTAAGAATCATCAGCGCCGGCCCGGCGACGAAGGCCGAAGCCAGAAACCGCGACGGCACGAGCGGATGATGCCAGTAACTGCGGCCCGCCAGCCCGACGTAGAGAAACGCGGTGACGGTGTGAATGCTCACCGCCCAGGCGATGGAGAGGAACACGAACGGGATGTAGAACTTCCTGGTCGGCGCGCGGTGTTGGTAGCGGCAGTAAAGGAGGTAACCGGCGATGTGCAGGTTGAGCAGGAGATAGCCGTTGAGCACGATCACGTCCCAGGAGAGAATCGAGCCGGGAAAGTTGAACACGCCGAACGGTGGAATCATGTGATGAAAACGGTCGGGGCGTCCCAGGTCCACGGTGACAAACAGCAGGCACATGACGATCACCGCGATGGCGAGCAGTTCACCGAAGAGGACAACTTCGTGCATGTGCTCCTTCTTGTAGATGTAAGCCGGGATGACAAGCATGACCGCCGCCGCCGCCACGCCAACCAGGAAGGTGAAGTTCGCGATGTAAGCACCCCAGCTGACTTGATTCGTCATGCCCGTCGTCTGGAGGCCATCCACAAATTGCCGACACCAGGCGTGCAGGCCAACCAGACACAGGACCGTGAGCACCGACATCCAGAGATAGAACTTGCCGCTGCCCTGCCAGGAGAGCCGCCAGACGCGGAAGAGAAAGGTGAGGTAGTCTCTCATGAATTTGTCGCCGCCGACGTGAGCCGGCTCTGACTTCCGCCGGATTCAGATGGTGCGAACTTGCGTCCGCGGCAAACCGCCTTGATTGGATTCGCCAGTTTCATTTGTCGAAGAAGTAGTAGAACCGCGGCTGCGTGCCGACGTCCTCCTTGAGGATGTAAACGCGCTTGTGGTTCAGGATGTAGTTAATCTCGCTGTTCGGATCGAGCAGGTTGCCGAACACCCGGGCGCCAGTCGGGCAAACCTCCAGGCAAGCGGGATACTTCCCGTCGCGGGTGCGGTGCAGGCAGAACGTGCATTTCTCCACCACACCCTTCGGCCGGAGACGGTTGCTGAGGTAATCCTGAACGGGATTGATCTGGTCTTTCGCGAGGGTCGGTTTCTGGTAGTTAAAGCGGCGGGCGTCGTACGGACACGCGGCCATGCAGTACCGACAGCCGATGCACCAGTTGTAGTCCACGACCACCAGACCGTCTTGCTCCTGCCACGTCGCCTGCACCGGACAAACCTTGGTGCACGGCGATTGCCGGCATTGATGACACTGCACCGGCATGTAGTATTTGTCCTTCTGCGGTACGGTGGCGGGGTCGTAGTAGACCGTCGAGGTTTCGAGATTGATTGCGCCCTTGTTCATCTCCAGCACGCGAATATAGGACATCTCGATGTCGTTGTTGTCCGCGCGTGACTGGTTGTTTTCCTTGAGGCAGGCGTGGGCACACTTCCGGCAACCAATGCAGCGGGTCAGATTCAGGGCGTAGCCAAACTCCACGCCGTCGAGCGGCTTGAGATCGCGGATGGTTGGGCGCACGCCGTACTCCTGCTCCGCCCGGGCTTCGAGGTTTGCCATGATACGCCGGAGGTCGTCCGGCGTCAGTTCGCGATAATGCTTCTGGAGCAGGTCATCCAGCGAGATCGCGCTGCTTTCGAGTTCGAGCAGGGGCTTGAGCGCCGCCATCAGACCCGCCACACCAACCATGGAGGCGGCGGCGCCCTTGAGAAAAGTCCGGCGATTCATCGGCTTGTAAACCTGCTCGATGGACTTCGGGCTGACTTTGTTTTGCGCTTCGTGGCTCATCGGGTTAGTGGGGCGCGGTTTTCAGATTGAGGCGGCTTTTCTCCGCGTTGGCGGCACGGGCCGGATACCGGAGCGGCGCGAGCGGTTTCATTGCCTTGAACTGCGGGCTGTGCGGGTCATGGCACTGGATGCAGCGCAATTTGGTCTTCTCGCCCTTGGCGGCGTCCCAATGCCCGTTTTGCCGCCCATGCACCCCAGCCTGCCAGTCGCGGTAGGTCGTGCCGTGGCATTTCGCACAAAGTTGCACCACATCGGCCTGGGCAATCTCCGCCCCATCGTAGTCCACGAACGCGTTGCGATTCTTGGGATGATGGCAATTGAGGCAGAAACGATTGTTGCCGTGGTCGAGCTTGACGTCCTTGTGCTCGTTGATCGGCCGCTGCTCGTCATAATGCCAGCGGGCCGTGAGCAGCTTGTGGCACTCCATACAGTTGTAAGTCCAGCCGGCCTTGACGAGGTCCAGACCCTTGGTCGCCCGGGGCGGAGTTTTGTTGAGATGGGTGTCAGTGGGCAAGCCCACCACCGGTTGCACGGCGGGCGGACGGGCCACGACCGGCAATGCCGGCAGCATTTCAACGGCGGCTGCAAGTTTGGACGCCGTTGCATTGGTCTTTGCCCCTCCCGCCTCGTCCGCACCCCGGACGCAAAGCCACCCGCCAATTCCGACACTCAGCCAGACCCCGAGCGCAGCGCGCCGGAAGTGCAAAGCGAGTGGTGGATTGGAGTTCATGCAATTAACGTTTTTTATTTGCGACATGCGACTCTGACTACTGTGCTAATTCTAGGTCGTTCCCGCCGGCAACCGATTTGACCTGCGTCAAGGGAATCCAAGATGCGGGGCGGCGCAGTGACTACGGTTTGGCCAAGGTCAGGAGCATGGAAAACTGGGTCGTGGCTTTCACGGCGTGCGGCAGGTGGGGCGGCATATAAAGCAGGTCGCCGGATTTGAGCGCATGCCATTTGCCGGCTAGCGAGAAATCACATTCGCCGGACAGGATCTGGATCGTAGCGTGTTGGGTGGAGGTGTGCTCGGTCAGTTCCTGCCC
>CAZIJO010000033.1:0-36365 GCA_964539515.1 uncultured Bifidobacterium sp.
GAGCGTGAACCCCGCAATTCGGCTGTGATATCGTTTCATGTTCCAGTCAGGGGAACTGGTCGCCCGCCACGCGGCATGGCGGGCGACGGTTCTCACCTTAGTCCCGGACGTCCTCAATTCTGAGGCGAAGCCAACACCTTGTAAAAGGCTTTATCCGGCGGCGAACTGGTATCGGTGTACTGGGTGGTGGTGAGCACCGGAGAGATGGTCGTGTAGGTGCCATCCACGGTTGCACTACGTTGCACAACATAATTTACCGCCCCGCCCGAAGTCCACGCGAGGGTCACAGTCCCGCCGGCCCGGACCGTGCTCGTAATATTGATTGGTGGAATCGTAAACGGCTCACTATGGAAAATCAACAAGCGGCCACCCCCCGAACATAAGGCGTGGTCGCTGACGACGAGGAATTTTCCGTCCGGCGAGAATCGCAGACCCGGGTCTTTAAAGTTGATGTTGCGATCCGGCCGATCCGCCGTCGGATTGCTGTTCGTGAAGGACAGCTCCTGGACGAACGACGGATTGACTGAACCCACGCTGACGGTGTTTGTCCCAAAGGACACAATTTGCGGGACGGCAAACTCCGAGATCGGATAGACGGTGCGTTTGCGATCCGCGACCCAGATCCGGCTCGTGGTGGGATCCACCGCAATTCCAGCCCCCCAAGTGACGCCGGAGCCGGCCGTCGATATTTGGCGGCTGGTGCCACTACTGTCGAAGGCCATGATAACACCGTTATCGTTCGCTCCATCCCCTTCCCAAATCGTCACCAGTTCCCCTGTCGCCGGCAGCGCGGCGATTCCGTTGGCATTGCCGCCCGCCCCCGCGCCGAAAATGGACGTGTCCGGGGCAACCAACAGGTTAATCCCGCCTTGGTTGTAGATCGATTGGTTTAACGTGGCCGTAGCCGGATCCACGACCCAGATGGCATTGGGGTTGTTACTCAGATCGACGCCCCGATCGAGCACCGCCAATTTCGTGGCGCCGTTATCAACATAGAAGGCGAGGTCGCACGGCTGATCTGACCGGTTGGTTGGCGCGGAGCCAAAGTCCGTGATGACTTCTTCCACCGTGTTCAAGTGCCACGGTGCTTTCAAACGACGAAGTCCGGAGGCTTGTCCACCTTTCACCGCATCCATCACGAACCAGATGGTGCCGTTGGTTTCGACCACCAGGCTGTTGGGATTATACAGGCCGGAGACGACCGGGATGGGGTCGATGGCCCAGTTGCCGCTGGCCACCTTGGTGGCTTTCCGGATTTCCCCAATCCGTTCCTCGTCAATGGTGAAGAGAATGGTATTGGTGTCCCGCGGATCCACTGCCACTCCGCCGACGGTTTTTCCAGGGACCGTCAACACGGTGTAATTGGTGAACCGACGGGTCGGACCCGTGCCTTCGATGGTATAGGGCCGCGGCTCGGGTGTCTGGGTGTTGGTGTAAGGCTCGATGGTGATATCGTCCACGAATGCCGGGGGATTGCCGCCGGCAAGCGAGTTGTTTGAGGTGCTGAACGCTATGGTGTGGAACTTCTTGTTGTTGCCCCAGGACGAGATGTATTGCCCATCCTTTACAATGACGACCGGGGTGGTGGATGGATTCTTGATGAGCGTATAGGAGTTGTGCTTTACGTCCGTCGTCAGTTGATATTCCTCCCAGGTATCCGGCGTAAACGTTCGCAGGGTGTCCCCCCAACTGCCGTTATTGTACCATTCATTGAACCACCGGCTGTAAGTCATAATGGAAGTCGCACTGCCCGTAGGGGCGCTTCCACGGTGGCCGTAACCAAACAAGATTGTGTCCGAGGCGGAACTGTAGTCCGCTTCCCACGCGTAAACCGATACCCGCAAATAAACGCTGAAAACGCCAGGCGTTTCGTCGGCTGCTGGTACCTTCGCCCACCAGGTAATTTTGACGTCGTCGGTAGGCATTTGTCCCCAGGAAATCGTGCTGCCGGCGGTCTGACCTTGTGAAACCATGAGACATTTGCTCCCGGAATGGGCCGTGCCACTGACGCTCGTGTCCACCACCTGCACTTTGGTCGGGACAAAGTAACGGTTGTTTTCGGTGCCATCCACCTCCGCCGTAACCCAAGGTCCCCCCGGATTATTGTCAGCGCTGTTTGTGTTTCCTGTGTTGGATGCGGTATATCCTTCAAACCCTTCAGTGAAAGCGCCCGTGGCGAGGTCGATGAAACTACCGTCCACAGTCAGTTTGACATCATCAATCAGGGTATAACCGTCATCCGCCGAGTTGCCTTCATGGGCAAACCGAATCCCGCACACAACCAGATTTTGGGGACGGGAAAGGGAATTGCCGACGCTGACCGGTGTCGCCATGTCGTTGACGTAATACTTGAAAGTGCGGGCGACCGCATCGGCCTCGATTTTGTAGTGCGTCCAGACATTGTTGGTCAGGTAGGCCGGCATGCCCGCGGCAGTGTTGCTGATGGTAACCCAGCTGTTCGGACCGACCGTCCCACTTGCAGCGCTGAAGCCATTGAAGGCTTGGATGATATCCACGCCGTCGGTTCCCGTGACGGCGGCAGTTGTCCCCTGCCCCGAGCGAAAGATTAAAAAGTCGTGGGCGTTTTGATCCGCCCCCTCTTGAAGCAAGGAAATCCGGAAACCGCGGTCGGCGGTGCCGCTCTTGGAACTCAACATCCAAAAGTCCCAAGTGTAATTCGTGCCGCCCCGCGGATCGAGATTGCAGCGAAAGGCGGTGTTAGGCCGGAGCAACATGCAGTTCGGAGCGGAACCGGGAGCGGAGGCCCAGTTGACCAGCTGAACCCCATTAAACCCAAGGCCGTTGGGGGCATCAGCTTGGGCCAAGCCATCCTCCACCCGGATGTAGTCGGTGTTTGGGATTGCGCTTTTGACGTCCGAAAGACTCGTGGCTGCTCCGCCGTAGGAGTCGAAGTTCTCATTGACAAGGGTCACGGTTGCCGCCGTAACCCGGCTTGCCACCATCCCGAAAGATAGCGTGAAAAGCACTGTCCAGTACCAGCCACTTCCCGCGTTTATCCGTCCTCGATGCTTTGGTGCTTGAAACGCCGTTTGTGTTTTCATTGTAGGTTGATTTGCTGTTATTCCATCCTGTCATCCTGCCACGTTAACGCACTAAGATAGGACAAAAGTTGTGGCGTTTATGCCAGATGAAATGGTTTTGTGGTTGCCATTTGTTTGAGCGTTGACGCACTAAGTATCCAAAAAACAAAAATCTGGTCAACGGTTATTTTCTACTTTTTGAAGGAGCTCCTACCGGACCGCCTTCGCTGCGAAGCGATACATGTCCCCACGATAAATGGAGTCTTCCATCTCGATGATCAAATCCTTGCCGCAGAAGGAAACGCCCTCAACGCGGAATGCCGGCACTGGCTTGTCCAGGTTGAAGTGTTGTAATTGCGCTCCATCCAGCAAAATCGCACTGACCATCTGGTTGATCTCCGTCAGATGAATTCCGTAGTCCTTCGCGAAAATGGAATACAGCGACTGCTCCAGATTCTTGCGATGAATGTCCGGGCAAAGGCCCAACGATATATAGCGCGTCTCCTTCATCAACGGGATGCCGTCCGCATAACGAATGCGTTCGATTTCGCAGTAGGGACCTTTGAGGCTGAACTCCCGGCCATTGACAATCTGCTTGTGGTCCGCGTTGTGCAGGTGAAAGCCGGTCAACTTCGTCGCCGGCTTCCGGCCCGCCTCGACCATGTTCTTCGTAAAACCAAATATGCGATTGATGGCCCGCACCACCGTCTGGTCTTTGACAAAGGTACCCTTGCCTTTCACTCGCGTGACCCAGCCTTCTTTTTCCAGTTCGTGCAGGGCTTTGCGCGCCGTCGTGTTGCTGACCTGAAACTTCTCGATGATCTCGTTTTCCGAAGGCACGGGTGAACCGGGGGAAAGGGTGCCCATCTGGATCATGCCGATGACTTCGCGGCTGATTTGGAAATACTTCGGCGGGCTATGTTTTTCCGTGTTCACGTGGTTCGCGTGTAACGCCATTAACGGAATCCGCGCCGGACTTGTCAAGGAGCGTGCGTTCTGCCAAATCCCGGAGCCGCGCCGTTTCCCCAAATTCTCGTCGGTGGTTAGCGGCTGGGCCAAGGAGTTCATCCTCGATGCGCTGGGCGATGCCGGCGGTGTCCCGTTTATATCCTCGATCTTCGTGACGTCCAGGCGGGTGGCAACATCCCCACCCGCAAAACCGCGACCCGCAGGCCCCGCGTTGCGGCTTCAATCGGTGTCGTCATCATCTGCCCCGGCACGGATGTGGATCCCTGTCGTTCACGGCGTGGCGGGCTTCAAATCATAGAGGATGGCGCGGCTGATGGTGAGCTTCCTGCCCTGGCTGCGCGGGTCGGTATCGTCGCGCATAACCAAGCGCAATTCATGGTTGCCCGGCTTGAGTCCGTGAATGCGCCACAAGTCATTGTCGTGGGTCTTTGGAACGATGTAGGCATCGGCCACCAGGTCACTTTTCTTGCCATCCACATAAACATCCGCGCGTCCACCTTCCGCCGAAAGATCCCCCGCCAATGCCACGCCGGTGCCGACAAAACGAAGCGTCACTTCGCTGCCAGCGCCTTCGGTCTCCCGGATGTGAATCTTGTCGCCCCAGATGTTGCCACCTTTCTCGACCCAATTGCCCTGCCAGTTCCAAGCCGCATCCCCCACCCAAATCACTTTCGTTGGCACGCCGAAATTGGACAGCGCCAGCCTTGGCGCCTTGGGTGATTGGCGGGGGATCACGACCTCGGTTTCGCTCACCTTGCCGCCGGCCTGCTGAATGTTCTTCAGGGCACGGGCTTCGGTGGACTTCACGATGTCATTGAAGGAGTATTCGGTGAAATCGAACTTGGTGTCGGCCAGTTGGTCCAGCTCGGGTTTATAGGCCTCGGGGATTTTCGCATAGCCGATCATTGCGCCCAGAACCCCCATGGCACTGGATGGGTTGCAGTCGGAATCCTGGCCACAGCGCGTGGCAATTTCCATGGTTTGCTGCCAGGCGCCCTGGCCGTAGAGCAGGCCAAAGGCGATGTAGGCGCCGTTCAGTTTGGCGTCAATGTTGAACGCGCGAAAGGCGCCATCGGGACAGGGGTCCTCCTTGTCCCACTTGGCTTGAACCTTCTGCCAAACCTTCCGCCAGTCTTTTGGTTCCTGCGCCGACCACGCAAGCAGGTCGCCGATGAGTTGCCCGTACGGGCTCTTGGCGGGGATACAGGCCAGGCCGGTCGCGACGACCTTCCGTGGATCGCTCTCGAAGTAGGCTGCCGTGTACATCCCGCAGACGAACATGCCGCCGTAAAGGCCGTCACCGTAATTCATCACCCGGCCCACCCGGTCGCAGTATTTATTCGAGACGCGCGGCAGTCCGGGGCACATGATGCCGATGAAGTCCGCCTCGATTTGGAAATCAATGTCATCCGCGTGAAGGTTGTACCGCGGATGGCCGGACATCGGGGCGGCGATGCCGCGGTTAAGATTACGGCGCGCCCCGGCATTGGCGTGCCAGAGATCGTATTGGGAGCGTTTGAACGCCTCGCCGTAGTCGGCGGTGCGGGCATCGAGGCCGAGGGTGTCCATGACGCGCGCAAACGTCATTTCCACGTAGAGATCGTCCTGCACGATGGCGTTCTTGAGCGAGTCGCCCTTGATGTCGCCTTCATTGATTTTGCCCAAGGAATGGAACTCCGTGGGCGCTCCGTACGCCACGCCGATCATTTGTCCGGCCCACGCGCCGCGAATCTTGTCGCGGAGCACTTCACGCGAAAGCGTGCGGGAGGCGGCCTGAGCCGGGCTGGCTTGGAGAACGAAGCAAGCGACCGGGATAAAGAGCATGATGGCGCATACGGTCCGGGTGAACGCGCGGTAGGGAGGGTGTTGTTTCATGACGACTGGTTGATGCGGTCGGTTGGGGATGGGGAACGCGTCCGGGAGAAGAGCTGTGTCAACGGCTTGAATCTGCTGCCGCTCAGCTGGTGGCGCCAGGCATCGAGGACGACCGCCCCGACAATCACCAGCCCGGTGATCACGCGCTTCGTTGGTTCGGACGCACCAATCTGGGCCAATCCCGCTTCCAGGGTGGCAATGATGAGCACGCCGAAGAAGGTGTGCACCACCGAGCCGCGGCCGCCCATGAGACTCGTGCCGCCGATGACCACGGCCGCGATGGCCGAGAGTTCCAGCCCGACGCCCGCGTTTGGATCCGAGGAGCCGAGGCGTGAAGTGTGCAAGACCGCTCCCAGCCCGGTCAGCCCACCGAGCAGGGCAAAGACCGCAATCTTTACCGGTTTGGGGTTGATGCCCGCAAAGCGGACGGCCTTTTCATTCGCGCCAATGGCAAGGCAGTAACGACCAAATACAGTCAGGGAAAGCACCGCCTGGCCGACCGCGACCACGGCCACCGCGATGAGGAACGCCGGTGAAACCGCCAGTCCGGTGACCGGGGTGGCCAGACTTGCCACGGCACTGCCGATGTATTTGGTCTGTGAATCGGTGGTGAGGTAGGCAATCCCGCGCGCCACTTCCAACATCCCCAGGGTGACGATGAAAGACGGAATGCCAAGGCCAACGCTGACCATGCCGTTCAGGGTGCCAGCGAGGAGTCCGAGGCCGAGACTGAACAGCAGGCCCACCCAAAAGGGCAGTTGACCATCCACCAGGACCAGCCCCAGCACCGCGCCGCAGAGCCCCAGCACTGATCCAACTGAGAGATCGATCCCGCCAATGATGAGCACGAAGGTCATGCCGGCCCCGACCACCGCCAGCGTGGGGATGCGATTGGCGAGACTAACCAGCGTTCGCGGGCTGAGAAAATTGTCGCTCAACACACCAAAGAACAGCATCAGGCCAAGCCAGATTCCGAGCATGGCCCCGTATTCGGCCAGCTTTGTCGGCTGGAACCTCATTCTTTGATCACGAGATCGACGGCGGTGGTCTGGTCCGCCGGCGGAGCCTCCCCTCGCAAAATCTTCAGCGCGGCCTCAATGCCGAAAACGGCGAGTTGGTCACCATGCTGATCGGCCGTGGCCACCACCTGGCCCTTCGCGAGCAACGGCCGCACGGCGCTGATGTTGTCGAAGCCCACGACCAGAACCTTGCCCGCCTTGCCGGCGGCTTGGATCGCTGACACCGCGCCCAAAGCCATGTTGTCGTTCGCGCACAAAATCGCCTTGAGGTCCCCGTGTTCACTGAGCATCGCAGTGGCAACGTTGTTGGCGGTTTCCATCTCCCACCGGCCACTTTGCACACTCACAATGTTTGCGCCCGCCGCTTTCATGGCCTCCTCAAATCCCAGCCGGCGTTGCTGACCGTTGAAAGCCGTCGGGATGCCTTCGATGATGGCCACCGGGTCGCCCGCCTTGAGTTGCTTGGCGAGCACATCGCCCACCTTGCGCGCCCCGGCCCGGTTGTCCGGCCCGACGAACGGCACTTGAAGCCCCGCCTGCGTGAGCACCGCCGCATCCAGTTTGTTGTCAATGTTCACCACAAGAATCCCCGCCTCCCGGGCCTGCTTGAGCACCGTCACGAGGGCTTTTGAGTCCGCCGGCGCAATCACGATGGCCTGGACCCGCTGCGCGATCATCTGCTCGACGAGGTTCACCTGCTCGGCCAGGTCGGTCTCGTTCTTGATGCCATTGACGATGAGATCGTAACTGGCACCATGGGCGGCCTGATGCTTCCGGGCCCCCTCCGCCATCGTGCTGAAAAACTCGTTGGCCAGCGACTTCATGACGAGCGCGACCTTGGGCTTGCCGGCCTCGGATCTGTTTTGGTTGTTGTCGCCGGATTTGCTGCAACCCCCGTTCAACATGGCCAGCGCACCCAGGGACACGGCGAACGCCACGGTCGCAAACGAGTTCGAACGCAGGTGAGGTTTCATAAGTTAGATCGGCAGATTCATTTTGAACCACGCGCTTTGGACCCGGGCCGGACTTTTCCCGTCGCGAGGACGGCTTCAATCTCGCGGCGCATCGGGGCGGAAGGCTGGGCGCCAAGGCGGGTCACGGAAATGGCCGCCGCTGCGCAGGCAAACCGAGCCGCCTCGGGCAGCGACCGGCCCTCGGCCAGCGCGACAACCACCGCCCCATTGAAAACGTCGCCCGCTCCCGTGGCATCCACAGCGTTCACTTTGAATCCGGCCATCAACCGCCGCAAGTTTTTCCCGGCCACGAACGCGCCGCGCGCCCCCAGCGTGATGATCACGTTTTGTACGCCCCGGGCGAGCAACTTGTTGGCGGCCTGCGCGGCGGTGGCTTCGTTGATGATCGTCACGCCGGTCAGCCGTTTGGCTTCGCTTTCGTTCGGCGTGAGCAGGTATAAGCGCTTGAGCAAATGGGTCGGGAGGGTTCGGGCGGGCGCCGGATTCAACACCACCCGTACGCCCGCGGCGGCCGCGAGCTCAGCGGCGGCCACGACCGTCGGCAGCGGTGTTTCCAATTGGAGCAGGAGAATCCGGGCGCGCCGGAATGTCCGCCGCGCCTGGCGTACGTCGGCGGGACTGAGCTTGTCATTGGCGCCTGAAGCCACCGCGATGCTGTTCTCGCCCTGCCGGTCCACCAGGATGAGCGCCACGCCGGAGGGAAGCGCCGCATCACGAATCACGTGCTTGACGTTGATGCCGTCGGCCGCAAAACCCGTCAGTGCCTCGGTGCCATTGGCGTCGCAGCCAACCCGGGCGATGAACGTGACCGCGCCGCCCGCGCGGGCGGCCGCCACGGCTTGATTGGCGCCTTTACCGCCCGCCGCGCGGGCGAATTCTCCGCCGAGAATCGTTTCGCCAGGTTCGGGGATGCGCGCCACCTTGAGAATCAAATCGGTGTTTGAACTGCCGATCACGAGGACCGGAGGTTTCGTCTTGCGCAACGAACGTTGGTCTCCCGGATTCATGGAGCGATTGCTAGCTTTCACCTTTCGGGCTTCATGACTTAGCGGTCATGGGCTGGGCAGGTTATTGCATGTGACGCAAAAAGACGAGTCGGCAAAACTGCCGACGGCTAGGGCCGGACGGCCTGGCGGCGTCGCGAAAACCTGTCGACCACTCAGCAGGTGCCCCTGCGGTTAAGTCTCGTTGATCGCACCCTCGGCCGGGGTGGGATTCGGCACCTGGGCATAGTCGCTGACGACTTTGAGCCCGGTCACCCGCAGGCCCGGTGGGTTGGCGTCCATCTGACAGCGGCGGTACCAGGCAGTCCGTGGCTGGCTGGAGTTCACCTTCAAGTGTTGCCAGGCCCGGACGCGAGGGCCCATGCCTTTGACCCCGCAGTTGAAGATGAGTACGCGCTCGATGTCCTTGGTCTTTCCGGATTGGACGGCGATGCCGGGGATATCGTGTACCTCGATTTCCAGGATGCCGCCGTGGCGCTTCAAGTAGTCTTGGACGGCCTTGTTTTGCGCGTTCTTGTCCGCGTGCGTGCCCAGCGCCGCTCCTTGGACGGGCGCCCCATTCTTGTCGAACAGCTTGGAGTGGCCCTTGGAGTTGTGGGTGACGTACGGCGTGCCCTTGGCGTGCAGGTAGGCCCGGAAATAGCGCTGCCCCCACACGGCCATGGTGGGGCTGCCCGGTTTATGCTCGTACATGTTCCCCACGAACTCCCAGCGCTCCTTCACATCGTGGTTGATCACCATGATCGTCTCATCCCAAGCGAGGATGGGTGGCTCAACGAAAGCCCCAATGAGCGAAGGGGTGTACTTGATGCGAATGTTCACCCAGAAGTTGTTACCGAACGGTTCGGCGAGGTCGGATTGGCGGCCCGTAACCGACATTACAATCCAGTTTCCCATAGGTCAGGCCTCCAGGCCGCCTGGGGTTGCGGGGTGGCGTTTGGTTTCCGTTGCGGGACGCTCGAAGTGGAATGGTTTTGTGATGGCTTTCATTGGCGCGTCATACTGAGCGGGTTTTTTCCATGGTCAAGAAGTACTTGGCCCCGTCTGCAATGACAAACAATGGTGGCTCTGGCGGTATTGCTATTTTTGGGTACATTGGTTCAACTGGCAACGATGCGAAACGGTCGCGAATGCGTTACCGCCCAAACCGCCAACTCCACATTTATGAGCAACCTCAATCTCCACAACATCACGAATAGCTTTCTGGATGTTCGCCTCGTCAGTCTGCGTTCCTGGCACCAGGCCAGCGAGATTTCCCCGCGCGACCATGGCGGGCCCTACGTGGTGCTCCAAGAAGGTTACGATCCCGACGACCTGAAAATGAAGCCCGACGAATTCGTCCTCGGCCGCTCCGGGCAGTGGCTTTCGCTCTCCCATTTTTTCCGGCTGCCCATTCCGGAACGCCGGGCGGAGTTTGTCTTCGGCACGGCGGGGGAAGTCATGCAAATGATGAGCGACCTGCCTTCCAAGGTGGCGATGATGGGTCGGCCCGCAAAGGAAGCGACCGCCCCGCCGGAGCTGAAAGACGATGAAATGGCCATCGCCTTCCAGACCGCCAAGAACAAGGGCCCAACCTGAAAACCGCTGGCAAATGCCAACGCAAAAGGTTTTTTGACTCGCCAAGCCAATCCACCGGCTACGGGACTGGGCCCGGCACAAAGCCCCGCGCGTCACCCCCTTTTCTGAGGCCGCGATGCCGCCGGCCAACGGGCAACAAGCGGTCCCTGACCGAGCGCGGTAACCCGTAGGCCGTTCGCATTGTCGCCCCACCCGCACCCGGATCGCGAGTAGTCGCAGTTATGGCATGAGCCGGGCACCATCAATTCCCTTCTCGACACGCTGCGGGGAAAAGGTGACCATTATTTCCAGTTGGCGGACTTTAAAGCCCACCGCGAAGCACGTGGGCGATTGGGCGGGCTTTACGCGGATCAAGTGGGTTGGGCGCGAAAAGCATTCTGAACCTTGGGGCATCGGGGAGATTCTCCAACGGCCGCAAATCCGCCACGGATATTTGGGCGACCGGAAAGATCAAAGTGCAAGATTCTAAAACCGCATCCCAATTATGATGCTTACCAGCAAACGATTTCCGTGGCGCTTGACCGGGGATTGGTTGTTTGCGTCAACCAACCCGCTTCCCCCCAGCAAAATGACTATGACACCTCAAGTGATTCAGAGAACCGTAATCATCGCCGGCTGCCTTGCGTTGTTTGGTTTCGCGCCGGGTTGCAAGAAAGAAGCGGAAGCACCGGTTCCGGTGACGCCGGAGGTTGTGGTGGTGACGGTCGCGCAAAAGGACGTGCCGGTCTACCGCGAATGGGTTGGCACCCTGGAAGCCGAGGTGAATGCCACCATCAATGCCCAGGTCTCCGGTTACCTGAAAGCACGCGCCTACACCGAAGGAAAGCAGGTTAAGCAGGGGGACTTGCTCTTCCAGATTGATGATCGCACCTACCAGGCCGCTTACGAGCAAGCCATGGCGCGGGTGAAGAAGACGGAATTGGACGTGGAACGCCTCACACCGCTGGCTAAGTCCGAGGCCGTGAGTCAACAGGAACTCGACGACGCGGTCCAAAACAACCTTGCCGCCAAGGCGGCGGCGGAACAGGCCAGATTAAATTATGAGTTCTGCCGGATCACTTCGCCAGTGGACGGCGTGGCCGGTCTGGCGAAGGCCCAGGTCGGGGACCTCGTCGGTCCGAGCACGGGGCCGCTGACTTCGGTGAACACGATGGATCCGATGCGGGCTTACTTTTCGGTGTCCCAGCGTTTCGTGACCGAATACCAGGAGGCGATGCTGGCGGCGGGCAAGCCGCTCCGGGGCGGAGGCGAGGAGGGGCCGGAATTGGAACTCATTCTCGCGACGGGATCCGCTTACCGGCACAAAGGCAAGGTGAGGTTTGCCAACAACCAGATCGACGTCAAAACCGGCACGGTGACGCTCGTCGGTGAATTTCCGAATCCGGAGAAATTGCTTGTGCCGGGCATGTTTGTGCGGGTGAAGGCGCAGATGGGGGTGGACAAGGGTGCGTTGTTGGTGCCGCAAAAGGCGGTGACCGAGATGCAGGGCCGCTACCTCGTGGCCGTGGTCGGCGCGGACAACAAGGTCAGCATCCGGCCTGTCCAGGTCGGCGAGTGGGTTGGCGAAAACTGGGTTGTCAAAGGCGATTTGAAACCCGGCGACAAGGTGATCGCCGAGGGCGTACAAAAGGTGCGGGAAGGGGCGCCGGTCAACCCGGTGCCGCTGGGCAGTTCCGCCGCTGCGAAGCCCGAAACCAAACCCGCAACCCCTTAGGCGTCCATGGCAAAATTCTTCATCAACCGGCCCATCGTCGCGATGGTGATCTCCATCCTGATGGTGCTCATGGGCGTTGTCGCGATGAGCCGCCTACCCATCGCCCAGTTCCCGAACATCGCGGATCCGCAGATTCAGGTGAACGCGACCTATCCCGGCGCGGACTCCCTCACCGTTCAGAACTCCGTGGCCGTGCCCATCGAGCAACAGATGTCCGGCGTGGACAACATGGAATACATGTATTCGCTCAACGCCAACAACGGCTCGTTGAAACTCACGGTGGATTTCGATGTCACCACCGACCCGAATACCGACCAGATTCTGGCCCAAATGCGGGCCAATCAGGCCAACTCGCAGTTGCCCAGCGCGGTGATCAACCAAGGAGTGACCGTCATCAAATCGACGTCCTCTCCGCTCATCATGTTCGCGCTCTATTCGCCGAACAAGACCTACGACAGCATTTTCCTCGCGAACTATTCGTACATCAACATCAACGACGCCATGACTCGCGTGAAGGGCATCGCGAGCGTCTCGGTGTTTGGCGCGGGCCAGTACGCCATCCGCCTGTGGGTGAAGCCGGACCGGCTGGCGCAGATGGGCATCACCGTGCCGGAGATCGTCAGCGCCGTCCAGCAGCAGAACACGGTGAATCCCGCCGGCAAAATCGGTGGCGAACCGGTGCCGTCGGGTCAGCAATTCACTTACGCCGTGCGCTCGCAGGGGCGGCTGGAAACGGCCGAGCAATTCGGGGAAATCGTGCTGCGCGCCGCGCCCGGCGGCGCGATCGTGCGCGTCAAGGACGTCGCTCGCATTGAGCTTGGATCGCAAAACTATGACATGATGGCGCGGCTCAACGGGGGGCCGTGCGCGCTGGTGGCGTTGTATCAATTGCCCGGTTCAAACGCAATTGACGCCGCCGACGGGGCTAAATCACTCATGGCGAAACTCAAGGAAAGCTTCCCGCCGGATCTCGATTATGTCGTCGCCCTCGACACCACGCTGGCCGTCACCGAAGGCATGAAGGAAATCCAGCACACCTTGGTGGAGGCCATCGTACTCGTGCTGATTGTGGTGTTCGTCTTCCTGCAAGGCTGGCGCGCCACGTTGATCCCGCTGCTGGCCGTGCCGGTGTCGCTGGTCGGCACCTTCGCGCTGTTTCCGTTGTTCGGTTTCTCGATCAACACCCTCTCGCTGTTCGGCCTCGTGCTCGCCATCGGGCTGGTGGTGGACGACGCCATCGTGGTCGTCGAAATCGTGGAGCATCACATCGAGCACGGCTTGTCGCCGAAAGAAGCGGCGTTGAAAGGCATGCAGGAAGTCAGCGGGCCGGTCATCGCCATCGCCATCATCCTGGCGGCGGTGTTCGTCCCGACGGCGTTCATTCCCGGCATCACCGGTCGCTTGTATCAACAGTTTGCGGTCACCATCGCGGTGTCCGTGATCATCTCCGCGTTCAACGCGCTGACGCTCTCGCCGGCCTTGGCGGCGCTGCTGTTGAAACCCAAGCAGAAGGGCTCCGGGCCGTTGCAGAAATTCTTCGATTGGTTCAACAAATGGTTCGGCCGGGCGACCGATGGTTATGTCGGCGTTTGCCGGTTCTTGGTCCACAAAAGCCTCGTGGCCATCCTGCTGCTCGTCGGGGTTACGGTGTTGACCGGCGTGCTGGGCAAGGCGATCCCGACGAGCTTTCTGCCGGACGAGGATCAGGGCTACGTGTTCGCTGGCGTGCAACTGCCCAACACCGCATCGCTCCAGCGCAACAACGAGATTTGCCTTCAGGTGGAGGAAATTCTGAAAAACACACCGGGCGTGAAGTATTACTCCACGGTGGTGGGCTACAGCATGTTGAGCGGGGTCAACAACACTTACAGCAGCTTCTTCTTCATCACCTTCGAGGAATGGTCCAAGCGCAAAAAGCCCGAGGAAAAATACCAGGCCATCATGACGCATCTGAACCGCGCGCTGGCGAAGATTCCCGGCGCCGTGGGCTTTGCGTTCCCGCCACCGGCGATTCCCGGGGTCGGCACTTCAGGCGGGGTCACGTTCGTGCTGGAAGACCGCTCCGGCAAGGGCATTGAGTTTCTCGGCGAGAACCTTGCGAAATTCATGGAGGCCGCGCGCAAGCGACCCGAACTGGCGAGCGTCTTCAGCACGGCGCTGCTCTCTGTCCCGCAGGTTTATGTGGACGTTGACCGTGACCGGGTCTTGAGCCAGGGCGTGAAATTGCAGGACGTTTACCAGACCATGCAATGCTTCATGGGCGGGGCCTTCATCAACTACTTCAACCGGTTCGGCCGCCAATGGCAGGTTTACGTTCAGGCCGAGGGGGATTACCGCACGCAGGCGGAAAATCTCGGCCAGTTTTATGTGCTCAACAACAGCTCCAACATGGTACCGCTGGCGGCGCTGACGAGTGTCAATGCCATCAACGGTCCGGAATTCACCATGCGTTACAACCTCTATCAAGGTGCGCAGATCAACGCCTCCGCCAAACCCGGCGTCAGCTCAGCCCAGGCGATGAAAGCGATGGAGACCGTCTACAAGGAAACCATGCCGCCCGGCATGGGCTTCGATTACCTCGGCATGAGCTATCAGGAAAACAAGGCGGCGCAGGGTGTCTCGCCGATGGTCATCTTCGGCTTCTCCCTGCTCTGCGTGTTCCTGATTCTCGCCGCGCAGTACGAAAGCTGGACGCTGCCGTTCAGCGTGCTGCTCGGCACGCCCATCGCCGTGTTCGGCGCGTTTGCCGGCCTGATGATCGGCCGCTACGAAAACAACATCTACGCGCAGATTGGTCTCGTCATGCTCATCGGCCTGGCGGCCAAGAACGCGATCCTGATCGTTGAATTCGCCAAGATGGGCTACGATCAGGGCAAACCGCTGATCGATGCGGCGCTCGAAGGCGCCAGGCTGCGTCTGCGACCGATCCTGATGACCAGCTTCGCCTTCATTCTTGGTTGCGTGCCGCTGGCGAAGGCGAGCGGCGCGGGCGCCCTCTCCCGTCAAGTCATGGGCTTTGCCGTGATCGGGGGCATGGCGGCCGCCAGCTTCATCGCTATTTTCCTCATTCCGGTGACCTTTTACCTGGTCGAAAAACTGGGCGGTGGCAAACACCAGCCCGCGCCCGCCGCCCCGGCGGCGCCGGTCGCCGGGCAGGAAGGAGGGGCGCATTGATGAAAGTCCTTTTACAAGCAAGCGGATACGGCTCGGGATTGGTGGTCGCCGCCACGCTGTTACTTTCCAGTTGTGCGGTGGGGCCGAACTACCAGCGGCCCGCGCAGGATCTCCCGGGCAACTTCCGGTTTGCTCCCAGCCCATCGACCAACTCATTCGGGGACCTGCCGTGGTGGGAGGTTTTCCGCGATCCCCGGTTGCAGACGTTGATTCACGAGGCGCTCACGAACAACTACGATCTCAAGCGCGCCTTCGCCCGGGTGGAGCAGGCGCGACAGCAGGTGACGGTGGCGCGCTCGCCGCTTTACCCGCAGGCGGGTTACGGCGGCGATGTGGGACGGGGGAAGAATGCCTTCGCCAATTCCCCCGCCGCGCTCAACGGGGCCACCGAGACTTCGGCCCAGGTGAACTTCAACGCCGTTTGGGAGATCGATTTTTGGGGCCGCATCCGGCGGCTGACCGAGGCGGCGCGCGCCCAATATCTGGCGACGGACGAAGCCCGGCGCGGGGTGACGATCACCCTCGTGAGTGATGTGGCCACCGCCTACTTCACGCTGCTGGATCTGGATCAGGAACTGGGAATCCAACGCGCGGCGACCAATGCCTACACCGGTAGCTATCGGATCTTCAACGAGCGCCGGATCAATGGCATCGCTTCCCGACTCGAGACGGACCGGGCGGAGGCCGCACTGGCAAATGCCGCGGCCACCATCCCGCAGCTTGAACTTCAGATCGCCACCACGGAGAACCAGCTCAGCACCCTGCTCGGACGCACCCCGGGTCCGATTGCGCGCGGTTCGCTGACCAACCAGCCCGCCTTCCCGCCCGAGATTCCCGCCGGCCTGCCCAGTGCGATGCTGCAACGCCGCCCGGATGTTGCCGCCTCCGAACAGGCATTGATCGCCGCGAACGCCAACATCGGGGCGAGTTTTGCCAATTTCTTTCCGCAAATCGGGCTCACGACTTTCGTCGGTAAAATCAGCCCCGAGCTTTCCGCCTTCAGCAGCGGATCCGCGAATGCCTGGAATGTCGGCGCCTCCCTAGCCGGTCCTATCTTCCAGGGCGGACGACTCCGCGCTGACTACCTTGCCTCCAAGGCCGCTTTCGACGAAGCCAAGGCCGCCTACGAACTGACGGTTCTGGCCGCGCTCCAGGAAGTCGCGAATACCCTGATCGCGCGGGACAAACTGGCTGAAGTGCGGGTCTTTAACGATCGCGCGGTCGCGGCCCTTGCTTCCTCTGTCGAGCTGTCCATGCAGCGCTATCTCAACGGCAAGTCCAGTTACTTTGAAGTATTGCAGGCGCAACAGGAACTTTACCCCACACAACGCGCGGCCGTGCAAACCCGGGTCAACGAACTCATCAACGTCGTCCAACTCTACCGCGCGCTTGGGGGCGGCTGGCAATCACCCGCGACGCGGAGCGCGCCAGGAAGCGAGCCGCATCCCTGACGCCCCTGTGGCCCCCATTCCACCAGGCAACCACCCAGACTCCGCGTCCGGAGCGGCTTCGGACCAGCCACCGGGACGTGCCCGCCTTCGCCGGCTCCTCTGGCTCGTCGCTGCAGTGCTGGGCGCTTATCTGTTGGTTTCCTACGTCGTGATCCCGCGGGTCTGGCGCCGGGCGATGGAAACTCACCCGGATTTGTCGGGCGGGCCGCGCATCACCCACACGGCCAATGGCATTCCCGGCGACCCGGTGAATCTCGCTTTGATGGGGTCGGAGACGGAACTCATCCAAGCCATGACCGCCGCAAAGTGGTATCCGGCAGACCCGATCACGTTGCGGAGCAGCCTGCGCATTGCCGCGGATTCCGTGTTTCGCCGGCCGGATGACAAAGCGCCGGTCAGCGACCTGTTTTTGTTCGGGCGCAAGCAGGATTTGGCGTTTGAATTGCCCGTGGGCGACAGCCCACGCCAGCGGCATCATGTCCGGTTCTGGCGCTGGGGTCAGGAGCAGGACGGCCAGGCGGTGTGGTTCGGTGCGGCGACGTTCGATGAGCGCGTGGGTTTGAGCCACACCACCGGCCAGATCACGCACCATATCGGCCCGGACGTGGACGCGGAACGGGATCGCATCATGAACGAACTTCGGGCGGCGGGCAAAAGCAGGGAGAGCTATTACCTCAACGGCTTTCATCGTGAATTGCAGGGCAAAAACGGCGGCGGGGATCCGTGGCACACGGACGGTCGATTGGGCGTTTTGCTGCTGGAATTCACTTCCCGCCCAACCACGCAAACCAATTCACCCCCGAATCCTTAACCGCTCACGTGCCCGCAAATTACCCCGGCATTTTTGCTGTCGGCCAATGAACTGAGACCCAGGACTACCATGACCAACGCTCCCGCCCTTACGCCGCCGCCCTATGTCACCTCACTGGACGAAATGTTCTGGGGGGTGATCCTCGTCGCCGTCAGCCTGACCATGCACGGGGTGGGGATGCTCGAAACGTTGCGGGCCAGCGACGCGTACCAGCGCCGGTTTCAGTCATCCACTTCGTTCGCTGTCGGAATGGCGCAACTCATTCTGGCGAGCTGGATGATTACGCTGGCGCACGTGTTCGAAGTGATGATGTGGGCCGGATTCTTCCAATGGAAACAGTGCTTCGTGAACTACAGCACCGCCGCCTATTTTGCATTGAACGAATACACCACCGTGGGCAGCGAATTCAATCTGCCCGCAAACTGGCGGCTGCTCGAAGGCATGATTGCCACTGCCGGACTGCTCGGCTTCGCGTGGTCCACGGCGGTGTTGTTGACGCTGGCGCAGAATTTTCAGGAGCGACGGATGCAGTTGCGCCAGCAAAGCCGCCCGAAGCATCCGGCCAAAACCCCCTGAGCCAACTGCCGGACAACTGAGTGATTGCTACGCCAAGACCATGACCTCGCTGGTTGTTTTCATCGTCCTGCTCTTTCTTTACAGCCTGGTTTCCGCCCGGCTGGAAAAGACGATCCTGACTGCGCCGATCGTGTTCACGGTCGCCGGCGTGATGACGCACGCCGGCGCGGTCCGGATTCCCCAGGGGCCGGAAGGCATGCAGCTGTTTCTACGACTCGCCGAAATCGGGCTGGTCATGTTGCTGTTCACCGATGCCAGCCGCACAAACCTTCAGGTGCTGCGACGCATCCGCCAGCTGCCTGTGCGATTGTTGAGCACCGGCATGCTGCTGACCCTCGGCTTGGGCGCGGTCTGCGCCAAGCTCGTGTTCCCCAACCTCACTTTCTGGGAGGCCGGCATCCTGTCGGCGATTCTCGCGCCCACCGATGCCGGGCTGGGTCAGGTCATCGTGAACAGCCCGCGCGTGCCGATGAAAATCCGGCAGGCGCTCAACGTGGAAGCCGGTTTGAACGACGGTTTGTCCGTGCCGTTTCTGTTGTTCTTCATGTCGCTCGCGCACGGTGCCGGCGCCGGCAGCGACGCCAGCTTGGTGCGGTTCATGGTGGAACAACTGGGCTACGGCGCGCTGGTCGGGATTGGGATTGGTTTCGTGGGCGGCGGGCTGCTCGATCTCGCACACAAACAGAATTGGATCGCGGAATCGTTCGCCCAGCTCGGCGTGGTCGCCTTGCCCGTGCTGTGTGCCCTGGCGTCGGAGGAAGTCGGGGCGAGCATGTTCATCGCGGCGTTTGTTGCCGGGCTGGCGGTGCAGATTCGCTTCAAAGCCGCCGGCGAGCACAGTGTGGGATTTACGGAGGACTGGGGACAGTTCATCAATGGTTCCGTCTTCTTTCTCTTTGGGATGATCGTTGCGGCCCACTGGCGGGACTGCGGGATGGCCATGGTCATCTATGCCGTGTTGAGCCTGACGCTCGTCCGGATATTGCCGGTGGCGGTTTCCTTGGTCGGCACCCGACTCCATCGCTCGACCGTGTTGTTCATGGGTTGGTTCGGACCGCGCGGCCTGGCGTCCATCGTCCTGGGATTGGTCTACCTCGAACAGCATTGGGACGCCCCGGGCCGGGCGACCATCAAATTCGCCGTGATGACAACCGTGTTCCTGAGCATCTTCGCGCATGGTTTGAGCGCGCTGCCGGGAATCAATCTTTACGCGACCCGCGTGGCTAAATTGGAGGCCGACGCGCCGGAACATACGGAAGACAATTTGCGGTTGAACGGATGAAAGGTCGTCCGGGGTGAACAACAAAAAATGGCGTTTTTGAAAATCGGATTTACAATTCAGTGAACGCGGCCACCGGAAGCAACCGGAAATCGCAACCATCCATCCATCATGCCTATGAGCAAGGACGCAAAATCCGACGGCGACAAGAAAATGAAAGGCAAGAAATACCTGAAGGAATTGCGCAAACTCCAGGCGGAATTGTGCCATCTCCAGGAGTGGGTCAAACACAAGGGCCTCCGCGTCATCATTGTCTTCGAGGGTCGCGATGCCGCCGGCAAGGGCGGAACCATCCGGGCCCTGACCGAGCGGGTGAGCCCCCGCGTGTTCCGCGTGGTGGCGCTGCCGGCCCCGTCCGACCGCGAGAAGTCGCAGATGTACTTCCAACGCTACATGCAACATTTCCCGGCGGCGGGCGAGATCGTGATTTTTGACCGCAGCTGGTACAACCGGGCCGGGGTGGAGTATGTCATGGGTTTTTGCACGTCGGAACAACACGCCCGCTTTCTCGAACTCTGCCCGGAGATCGAGAAGTACATTGTCGATGGCGGCATTCAGCTCATCAAAATCTGGCTGGAATCCACCGACAAGGAACAAAAGCGCCGGTTCGAAGCCCGGATGGACGACCCGTTACGTCAGTGGAAACTTAGTCCCATGGACCTGCCTTCCCGCAGCAAGTGGTTCGAGTACTCGCGCGCCCGCGACCTGATGCTTAAAGCGACGGATACGAAACATGCGCCGTGGTACATCCTGCGGTCGGACGACAAGAAGCGCGCGCGCCTGAACTGCCTTCACCACATTTTGAAGCTTATTCCGTATAAGAAAGTCCCGCGCGAAAAAGTCAAACTGCCCAAGCGCTCGATGAAAGGCGCGTATGATGACCAGGCCACGCTAAAAGGCCGGAAGTTTGTCCCCGAAAAATATTGAGGCCTTTATCGAGGCCATTTCCCAGCGCGCCAGAACTGCCAGCGCGAAGATTTGTCGCCATTCCGCCCCCGGGAAGACCGGAGTCGGGGGGGGGCGGCAAGGAAAACGAAACCGGAAAACTGAAACCTCGAAGGAAAAGCATATGAAAAAGCGAACCTTGGTCATGATCGGACTTGCGGCCCTGTTGGCTTCCACCACCCAGGCCAGCCAGAAACAACTCGCCAGCAGCATCAAGGACGCCCACGTTGAAACGACCCGGACGTCCGAGCAACTCAAAGCCACGCTCGAGGCCATTAATGCGCTCACCAAGCAGACCAAAGGCGATCTTCGTCCCGCCTACAATGCCTACTGCTCGGAAGTCGCCAAAACAGAGGCGGCCGCAGGTTGGACGAAGACGCGAATCCAATGGATGGCCGGCGATGGCCGGAAATACTTCCAGGATTGGCAAACCACGGTGAATGGCATTGCCAACGAATCTTTGCGCAAGAAATCGCAGAAGCGGTTGGACGCAGTCCAAGCAAGTTACAACAAGGTGGAAGCGTCCCTTCAATTGGCGGGGGAGAAATTCAAGCCGTTCCTCTCGGATCTTACGGACATCCAGAAAGCGCTCGCCACGGACGTGACGGCCGGCGGGGTGAAGACGATCAAGAGCACGGTCAAGAGCGCCAATTGGAATCACCAGTATGTTGACAAAGCGATCCAGTCCGCCCGCAAGGAAATGGAGAGAATGGAGAAAGCATTGTCCTCTCAAGCCCGGTAGCTTGCGGCAGGACGGCCGGCGCCACACCGTCAGGCAACTACGCGGGAACCGTCCGCGCCCGTGTCCGACAGCAACATCGATTAAACCTTTTTCTTCGCCTGGTCACCAGCGGCGGGGGACGCAGGCGAAGCTGCTCCGGGATTAGCTCCATACCGCCGCACGACGAAATATGAAGAAACCTCACCTTCACAAAACCCGTGGTCGATCTTTCTGCCCGTGCGCCACGATCCAGCTGGTCGGCGCGGTCCTGCTGTTGTGGGCTTCGCTCAGCCTTGCCGCGGAGGCGCCGGCGCTGCCTCCGTTGACCACTGTTTCCGGCAGTCCGCGGCTGCCGGGGAAGTTTGTCTGGGCCGATCTCGTCACCGATGACGCTCTCGCGGCGCAGAAATTCTACACCGCGCTGTTTGGTTGGAAGTTTTATGATTACGGCGGCTACCTGATCGGCAGGAACAATGACCGGCCGCTTTGCGGCATATTTCAGCGGCCGCGGCCCGTTGATCAAAGCGCCAAACCTCGCTGGCTGGGCTTTCTTTCGGTCCCGAGTGTCAGTCGAGCCCAGGCTGCGGTGAGCCAGGCTGGCGGGCGCGTCCTGGCGCCGCCGCAGAAGATGCCCAAACGCGGCGAGCAGGCCATCTTCGCCGACCCGGAGGGCGCGTTGTTTGGGGTGGTCAAATCGAGTGCCGGCGACCCGGAGGATTTTTTGGCGGAACCGGGCGATTGGATTTGGATCCAACTCTTCAGCCGCGACGCGCGCCAAGCGGCGGAGTTTTATCGCAAAGTTGGCGGTTACACCATCCAGGAAAACACCCGACCCGGAAAGTTGGGCGACTACGTGTTGACCAGCGAGGGCTACGCGCGTGCTACGGTGGGTACGATTCGAACGGCCGATAAGAGTATCCGCCCCACCTGGCTGCTGTTCGTCCGGGTTGGTAATGTCGGCGAGACGGTTGCGAAGGCGAAGCAGCTGGGGGGCAGGAGTCTCATCGAGCCGAAGCCCGAACTCTTCGAAGGCAAGCTCGCGGTGGTGGCGGATCCTACCGGCGCCGCCATCGGGCTGCTGGAATGGCCCGAGGGATTGGAGCAAGGAGGGAAACCATGAGCCCATTCAGAAAAACGCTCAACTTCGTGGTGGTGTGTTTTGTCCTTGGTGGGGCCACGGGTTGCGAGACCTCCGATGGCGGCGGCAGTGTCAGCGGGAGCGTTTACTACGGCGTGGGGCTTTACGACCCGTGGTATTACGGTGGATACGACGATATCGACATCGACATCAATCCGCCCGACCGACCGGACCGGCCCCCGCGTCCCGAGCAGCCAATCGCCCGGCCCACACCTTCGCCATCGCCCCGGCCGGCATCCATTCCTTCCACGCCGCGCGCCATGCCGCGCAGTGGCGGGGGGCGGAGATGAGCAGCTCATGGGCGCGCAACCATCAGACCCGGGCGGCGTGGCAACGGCGAAAGCAACCGCCCGGCATGCGTGGTTCGAGCCGATCGCCCTCGTGCTGCTTTCCCTGGCCACCGTCGGCACCGCCTGGTGTTCCTTCCAGGCCGCCGTTTGGGGCGGCGTGTCGCAACGCAGCATGAACCTGTCCGCCGTTGCGGGCCGCCAGGCGGCGGCGCATCAATTGCAAAACAGCCAGATGGGGTTGCTGGACGTGATGCTTTTCAGCGAGTACATCAACGCCCGCGCCGCCACCAACGAAGCGCTCGCCCGCTTTTACGCCGAGCGTTTTCGCGGGGAAGCCAAAACGGCGTTCGACGCGTGGATGGCGACCCGGCCGTTCGAGAACCCGGGCGCCCCGGCCCATCCGTTCCTCACCAACTTTTACCAACCACGGCTGCTGGAGACGGCGCGCGCCGCCGAGGCGGAAAGTCAGCGCCTGTGGCAGGAAGCAGGGAATTCCGGACGCACCTCCCGGAGTTACGTGCTGATCACCGTGCTGCTGGCTTGCGCGCTTTTCTGTGGTGGCACGGCCGCGAAATTCGAAGCACGTTGGGTGCGGAGGGCGGTGCTGGCGCTTGGTCTGGCAGCGTTCCTGGTTGCCGCGCTGCGTCTGGCGCTGCTCCCCATTCAACTCTGAAACGGGTGACCAACGTGGTCGCGAAAGGAAAGCCATGAATAGCGAACAACATCGGCTCGACGAAGCAAAGAATCCGAACACGCCCTGGCAGAAGTGGGGACCGTACCTCAGCGAACGTCAGTGGGGTACCGTACGCGAGGATTACAGCGAGAACGGCAATGCCTGGGATTATTTCACCCATGACCAGGCGCGGGCGCGGGCCTACCACTGGGGCGAGGATGGACTGGCCGGTATCTCCGATGACCGGCAGCGGCTGTGTTTCGCCCTCGCGCTCTGGAACGGAAAAGACCCCATCATCAAGGAGCGCCTGTTTGGCCTCACCAACAGCGAGGGGAATCACGGCGAGGACGTCAAGGAGTACTACTATTACCTCGACAGCACGCCAACCCACTCCTACATGAAGTATCTCTACAAGTATCCCCAAGCCGCTTATCCGTATGATCAACTGGTCCAGACCAATCGCGCGCGCCGCCGGCAAGAATTCGAGTACGAACTGATCGACACCGGCGTCTTCGACCAGGACCGCTACTTTGACGTGTTTGTGGAATACGCCAAGGAAACTCTCGAGGATATCCTGGTCCAGATCAGCGTCCACAATCGCGGTCCCGACACCGCCCAACTTCATGTCCTGCCAACGCTGTGGTTCCGCAACCGGTGGTCTTGGGGCCGCGACAACCCGCGGCCATCGCTGCAAGCCGTCAAAGGCAAAGCTGCCATCGTGCGGGCGACGGAAGCCGAACTCGGCGACCGCCATCTTTATTGCGATGGCGCGCCGGCATTGTGGTTCACCGAGAATGAAACCAACGCGAAGCAGTTGTTTGGCGGACCGAATCGGACCCCATACGTGAAGGACGGCATCAATCGCTGCCTCGTTCGGGGACAGACGGACGCCGTGAATCCGGACCGGACCGGGACGAAGGTGGCGGCGCATTATTGCCTGACCGTGCCGGCTGGAACCTGCGAGATCGTCCGCCTGCGGTTGTCCCCGGCGGCGCCGGGCGCGTTGGACCCGACGTCCGGCAAAGGCAACGGCGCGTTCGGCGGGCATTTTGACGACATCCTCCAAGCGCGCCGGCAGGAGGCCGATGAGTTTTATGCCGGCGTCATCCCGCGTTCGCTCGATGCCGATGCGGCGAACGTCATGCGCCAGGCCCTGGCCGGAATGCTTTGGTCCAAGCAGTTTTTTTATTTCGACGTGAACCGCTGGCTGGAAGAACGGGGGAGCGATCCGTTTTCACCCAACCGCAAAGCCGCGCCGCGCAATGACCAGTGGCACCACATGTACAATGCCGATGTGATCTCCATGCCGGACAAATGGGAGTATCCGTGGTATGCCGCGTGGGACCTCGCTTTCCATGTCCTGCCGCTCACGCTGGTGGACGTGGACTTCGGCAAGCGCCAGCTGGATCTGATGCTGAGCGAAAATTATCTGCACCCGAACGGGCAGATTCCCGCCTACGAGTGGAATTTTGGGGACGTCAATCCGCCGGTGCATCCATGGGCCACCATTTTCACGTATCGCCTGGAGAAGATGCGGACGGGCAAAGGCGACCTTGTCTGGTTGGAGCGCAGTTTCCAGAAGCTGCTGCTCAATTTCACCTGGTGGCTCAACCGGAAGGACCGTTCGGGAAAGAACACTTTCGAGGGCGGCTTCCTCGGTCTGGACAACATCGGCGTCTTTGACCGTAGTTCGCCGCTCCCCACCGGTGGATACCTGGAACAGGCCGACGGCACCGCATGGATGGCGCTGTTCAGCCTGAACATGCTGGAAATCGCCGTCGAACTGGCCTTGCACGATGAGACCTACAAGGACATGGCGCAAAAATTCCTCCAGCATTTCGTCGCGATTGCCTCCGCCACGATCCACGCGGGCGGTAACACCGGCATGTGGGATGAAGAAGACGGATTCTTTTATGACGTGCTCCAGTTGCCGGGCGGTCAAGCCCAGCGTTTGAAGGTTCGTTCCATGGTGGGGCTGCTGCCACTTTGTGCCGTCGCCGTTTTTGAAGGCGACTTCCGAAAGAAGTATCCGGACGTCATGGAACGCTTCGGAGCATTCCTTGCGGCGCGCCCGGAGCTGAGTAACTTCATTCATGATCCGGGCAAGGTCGGCCATTCGGGCCGCCGGCTGGGCGCGATTCTCGACGAAACCAAGCTTCGGCGGGTGCTGAGCCGGATGCTCGATGAAGCGGAATTCCTCAGCCCTTACGGCATCCGGGCGCTCTCGCGCTTCCATGCAGATCATCCGTATGTGTTCAACCTCGCGGGTCAGGAATACCGTGTCGGCTACGTACCGGGCGAATCGGACACCGGCATGTTCGGGGGCAACTCGAACTGGCGCGGCCCCATTTGGATGCCCGTCAACGCCCTGATCATCCGCGCGCTGCTCCAATACCACGCCTACTACGGGAATGACTTTACCGTGGAATGTCCAACCGGCTCCGGCCGGCGGATGAACCTCTACCAAGTCGGCGAAGAAATCTCACGCCGCCTGACCAGCATCTTCTTGAAAGGGAAAGACGGTCGCCGGCCGGTGAACGGGGGTGAGCAGAAGTTCCAGGAAGACCCGCACTGGCGGGACTGCCTCCAATTCTATGAATATTTCCACGGCGACAACGGCGCGGGGCTGGGGGCGAGTCATCAGACCGGCTGGACCGGTGTCATCGCCCGCAGCATGCATCTGTTCGCAACCACCACCGCCGAGCAAGTTCTCGAACTTGGCAAGCTGGCCGCAACCGTTGAACTGGACAAGGCCGCCAGCCGCAGCAAACCCGCCCGCCCGGCCAGCCGCAAGCAATGAAAGCCAATCGCCGCATTATTTGGCGGTTGATGAGCCACGATGTGTTCGCTCACGCTGGCCAATTCCGGCTCGGCGGTGGACTGATGCTGTTGGGCGCAGCGCTGGCTTCTGGTCCCACCTCAGTTTCATCCCAGGAGTTGCTGCCGCCCACCGAGTCCAAGCTCGCCCGGAACCCGGAACTGGTGACGGAATGGGTGAGGCGACTGAAGGCCAGCGACCCAAAGTTCCGGGCCACCGCCGAAGACGCCCTGGTCTGGGGTGCGGAGCGATCGCTGCCGTTGTTGAGAAAGTTCCTCAACCTTCGCAATGAGGCCTTGCAACAAGAGACGCGAGAGATCATTCGCCGCATCGGTCCGGCTGCCATTCCGGTGCTGGTGGACATGCTCCGCGATGATCGGGTCGCCATCCGGCGAAATGCGGTGGATGTCCTGATCGACCTTGCACCCGAGACCGAATCCATCCAACCGGCCTTGCGAAGGGCGCTCCGAGACGCGGACTCATTGGTCGCGGGCGATGCCGCGCGTGCCTTGGGCGCCCTGGGCAAGCAGGCCCGTCCTTCGGTAGCCGCTTTGATCAAGGCGCTCGCGCACGACGATCCACACGTCCGCTTATACGCAGCGGAAGCACTGGCGGCCATCGGCCCGAAGGCGGCGAACGCGACCCAGGATCTGGCTAAAGCCCTGGGCGACCCGATTCCCGGCGTCCGCTGGGCGGCTTGTGAAGCCCTCGCGAGCATCGGCCCGGCGGCGCAGCGTGCGGTGCCGCAGTTGATCGAAACCCTGAAGGATGAATTCCTTTACGTTCGCATCTGTGCGGCCGGCGCCCTGGGCAGCATCGGGTCAAAGGCAAAGCCAGCGCTGGAGTCGTTGCAACTTGCCGCCAATGATCCGATTCTGCGCCCGGAAGCGGAGTGGGCGCTGAATCGAATTGCCGGCCTCGCGTCTGGAGCGCCCGTCCTCTCCGACCTTGCGGCCGCGGCTTCTATCGTGCCCCAACTCCCGACCACAGTGTCGCAAGCGGGTAATCCGCCGGTTGATTGGGATGTGGTTACCGGTCGGAACATCCGGTGGTGGGTCGAGTTGGGAAACGAGACCTTCGGCCGTCCCGTCGTGGCGGGCGATGTGGTTTATGTGGGCACGGACAATGCCCGACGGTTGAACCCCGCCTGCCAGGAAGAGTGCGGCGTGCTCATGGCTTTTCGGGCGGAGGACGGCACGTTTCTCTGGCAGGACGTGGCGCCGCGCGTGCCGCGGGGCTTGCGCGAATTCCTGCTGCCGGCGACGACCAGTGCGCCGTATGTGGAAGGGAACCGGTTGTACTATGTCACGGCCGAGTGCCAGCTCCGTTGCCTCGACACCCAGGGTTTCCGCGATGGCGAAAACAACGGTCCATATCGGGAAGAAAAGTTCCAAGGAAACGCCGCGGCCGACATTATCTGGGAACTGGACATGTGCGCCCGTCTGGGGGTCTTTCCCCATGAAGCTTCCAACAGCGAGGTCCTGGCAGTGGGCGATCTCCTGATAGTCTGCACCTCAAACGGCCAGAATGAAGGCCATACGCGCGTCCCCTCACCGCGGGCTCCCAGTCTGATCGCCGTGAACAAGCACTCGGGTGAAGTAGTCTGGGGAGCCATTGGCCCGGGCGAACAGGTGCTGCACGGTCAATGGTCAAGCCCGGTGGCGGCCAATGTGAACGGACGACTGCAGGTGCTCTTCGGCGGCGGGGATGGCTGGCTTCGCGCCTACGACGCAGTGTCAGGTCGCGAGCTCTGGCGATTTGACGCCAACCCGAAAGACGCCCGCTGGCTTCCGCGCCCCGGCGTCCGGTCACGCAGTTCCATCCTTGCATCACCGGTCTTCGCAGACGGTCGCGTATTCATCGCCCTGGGACAGGATCCTTTCCACGGTAACGGACCTTCGGTGGTTCATGCGATCAGTCCCAGCGGCCAGGGAGACGTTACTGAGAGCAACTGCCTCTGGACTTCGCCCGAGGTCGGTCGCGTGGTGGGGACGCCCATCGTGCAGGACGGTTTGCTGTACGTTGGGGACTTGGGTGGAACCTTGCATTGTTTGGACGCGGCCACCGGCGAACACGTCTGGAAGCACGAGACCAACGGGGCCATCTGGGGCTGCCTCGTGCTGGCGGGCGACCGGCTGTATGTTGGTAACGTGGATGGTGCCATGACCGTACTTCGGGTCGGCCGGCGAAAAGAACTGCTGGCCCGGATGGAAATGGAGGCCCCGCTCTATTCGCGTCCGGCGCTGGCTCGCGATGCGTTTTATCTGGCGACCGCAAATCGGTTGTACCTGATCGCGGCCGAGGGTTTGAATCCCGTGTCGCTGGGCAAGCAGAGCCTGCAGCGCTTGGCCGTCGGCAAAGCCGAAAGCTCACACCTGGGAGCCGCGGCCCAAAACCGCAAACGGGAGCACTGATAGGAATCGAACCGATGAACCCCCTACGCTCGAAACTCGAACAAAACCTTGGCTGGATTATGCTCGCGCTGCTGCTCGGAGGGTGTCTGCTGGTGCTGCTGCCGTTCCTCTCGGCGTTGCTGTGGGCGGTGGTGTTGACGGCCTCGAGCTGGCCGTTGTATCGCCGGCTGCTCCAGCTGATCGGGGGGCGCCGCACCCTGGCCGCTTTGCTCATGGCGCTGGCCATGATTTGCGTGATCCTGGTCCCGTTTGTCATCATCGGAGCGACCTTGGGAGACAACGTCAAGGAGCTCAAGGCGGCCACCCAGCGTTGGATCGATGCCGGACCGCCTGCACCTCCGGAGTGGCTCGCCCGGGTGCCGGGCGTGGGCCAGCAGGTGGCGGACTACAGGGAAAGCCTCGCGGCAGACAGTTCGAAGTTGGTGTCGGCGGCCCGCCAGTTCATTGAACCGGTTAGCGGCTGGTTGCTCCGAGGCGGCCTGGCGTTGGGCGCCGGGTTGCTCGAACTGGCGCTGAGCATTTTGATCGCGTTCTTTCTTTTCCGCGACGGTGGCCGGGCGGCCGAACACTTGAACGCCGCGGTGGACCGCATCGCTGGTGAACGCGGCCGGCATTTGCTCGAGGTGGCGGGCAACACCGTGCGGGGCGTGGTCTATGGCATCCTGGGAACGGCGTTGGTGCAGGCGGTGCTCGCGGGAATTGGTTTTCTGATCGCGGGTGTGCCGGGGGCGGGCATGCTCGCCCTGCTTACCTTCTTTCTCTCGGTCGTGCCGGTCGGCCCCCCTTTGATCTGGTTGCCGGCTGCACTCTGGCTGTTCAATCAAGGCTCAACCGGTTGGGGTATCTTCATGGTCGTCTGGGGCCTGGGTGTGAGCAGCGTGGATAATTTCGTCAAGCCTTGGCTCATCAGTCAGGGCAGCGCCATGCCTTTTCTTTTGATTTTCCTGGGCGTGATCGGCGGTGCGCTGGCGTTCGGTTTCATCGGGGTCTTCATCGGCCCCACCCTGCTGGCGGTCGGCTACCGGCTTGTCGCGGAATGGGCCTCCACCCGCCGCGCCAATGCCACCGCCGGCGGCTCACCACCGGGTGAATAGCGATGTCATGATGTCCGCTTCCGTCCATATCGCCGCGCATGGATTGGCAACCTCCAAGGTGATGAAGATCGGGTATTTTCTCCACCCGGCCGGGTTGTCGTTGGTCTTCACATTGCCACTTGCGTATGCACGGCCTGAATTCAGACACTGCCGCCGGGGCGGCCGGCAAGCCGTCTGCGAAGCGCGTCCTGTGGCGTGCTCGACCGGCCGTCGGAGCGAGCCCCTCGGGACCAAAACTGCAGTGAAGAAAAGAAGGAAGCAGCTTGGTGAGAAAGGAACATAGCCTGGAAGAACTGGCCCGGCACGTGGGGGGGCAAATCGTGGGCGATGCAGGGGTGAACATTTCTTCCGTCGCCGCGCTGGAGCAGGCTCGCACCGGGCAGATCTCGTTTCTGGCAAATCGTCGCTACGCCCGGCACCTCGCCCGTACCAATGCCTCGGCGGTGATTGTCGGCCAGGCAGTGAATTCTCCGGTGGCGCAACTGGTCGTGAAGGATCCGCACTATGCCTACATGCAGGTGGTCGAGTTGCTTCATGGCCATCGGCGACACAAAGCCACGGGCATCAGCGCGCACGCCTCGATCGACCCTTCCGCGCAGATCAGCCCCCAGACCCATATCCACGAATTCGCAACGGTCCGGGAAAACGTCCGCATTGGCGCTCGCTGCACGCTTTATCCCGGGGTTTTCGTTGGCGCGGGGGTCGAGATCGGCGACGACTGCATTCTCTACCCTAACGTCGTGCTGTATGACGGCGTGCGGCTCGGGCGGCAGGTGGTCATTGATGCGAACACCGCGATCGGCCAGGACGGCTTTGGTTACGCCACGCACCAGGGCGTGCATCACAAGATCCCACATTTGGGACGGGTCACCTTGGAGGATGAAGTGGTGATCGGCTGCAACTGCAGCATTCAGAGCGGGGCCTTGCAGGACACCGTGGTGGGGCGGGGAACGAAGATTAGCGACGGCGTGGTGATCGGGCATGGGGTCCGTATTGGAGCGGGCTGCCTGATCGTGTCGCAGGTCGGAATTGCCGGTTCGACGACGCTGGGTAATTACTGCGTGCTGGCCGGGCAGGTGGGCATTTCCGGCCACCTCAAGATTGGCGACCGGGTCACAATCGGCGCGCAATCGGGGGTGGCGAGCGACGTGGAAGCCGGCATGAAGATTCTGGGTTCGCCCGCATTTGATTTCCGGTCGGCGCTCGAAGCCTATTCCTTGCTGAAATCGTTGCCGGAATTCCGCCGGACGCTTAAGCAACTGGAGCGGCGGTTGGCGAAACTGGAAGGGGCGGGAAGTTTGCCCGCCGGATCATGACGATGACCATGGCGCTGACAAAATCAACCGATCCGAACCCGAGGACCCAAGGCGGGGCAAAGGTGCCGCCACGTCTGCCCGCCGCCGCCCTATGAGCACAGTAGTGCCCACCCGTCCGCCCGTCGGCCTCGTGCGTTTCCTCCCCGCGTTCGGGTGGCTTCGCACGTACCAGCCGGGTTGGTTGCGCGGCGACCTGGTGGCCGGCATCACCCTTGCCGCTTATTTGCTGCCCGCCGGCTTGGGCGATGCCTCACTCGCCAATCTCCCACCCGAGGCCGGGCTTTATGCGTGCCTGTTTGGCGGGCTGGTCTTTTGGCTGTTCTGCAGTTCACGGTACACGGCCATTACCGTGACGTCGGCCATTTCCCTGCTCGTCGGGGTTTCGCTCGGAGAAATCGCGGGCGGCAAGGTGGAGCGGTTTGGCGCGCTGGCGGCCGCCACGGCCCTGCTGGTGGCGCTCATCGCCTTTGTCGCCTGGCTGGCCCGGGCGGGCTCGATCGTCAACTTCATCTCCGAAAGCGTGATGGTCGGGTTCAAATGCGGCGTCGCCCTGTTTCTTGCCAGCACGCAGTTGCCCAAGTTATTCGGCATCCCCGGCGCCCATGGCAATTTCTGGGAAAACAGCGGCCACTTCCTGAATCACCTGGGCGAAACCAACCCCGCCTCGATCAGCGTGGGCGGCATCGCACTGGGGTTGCTCATTCTCGGGAAGATTCTCCTTAAGCACAAACCCGTGGCGCTGTTCGTGGTCATCGGGGGCATTGTCGCCGCCTCGGCGCTGGCGCTCGATACGCAGGGGGTGAAACTGCTCGGCGAAGTGCCGTCTGGCCTCCCGGCGGTGGGGCTCCCGGCCATCCAGTGGGCGGATTTGAATGACCTGCTGCCGCTGGCGATTGCGTGCTTTTTGTTGGGGGCCGTGGAAACCGCCGCCATCGGCCGGATGTTCGCCGCCCAACGCGGCGGACGGCTGGATGCAAATCAGGAATTCCTTGCGCTCGCTGCGGCCAATCTGGCCGCCGGAATCGGCTGCGGTTTCCCCGTCAGTGGCGGCCTGTCCCAATCGCTCGTCAACGAGGGTGGCGGCGCGCGGACGCCGCTTTCGAGCGCCCTGGCGGCGGGCATCATTTTGGTGGTTGTCTTGTGCCTTTCCCACCTGCTGAGCGCGCTGCCGCAACCGGTCTTGGCGGCCATCGTGCTCGTCGCCGTGGCCGGGTTGTTCCAGGCGTCCGAACTCAAACATCTGTGGCAGGCGAGCCGTTCGGAATTTGTGGTGGCGGCGGCGGCGTTGCTGGGCGTCATGACCTCCGGGCTGCTGCGCGGGGTCCTGATCGGGGCGATCATTTCGCTGGTGCAACTGCTCCGCCGCGCGGCCAATCCGCACGTGGCTTTCCTGGGCCGCATCCCCGGTACGCGGCGATTCTCCGACCGCGACCGCCATCCCGACAACGAATTGCTTCCGGGCGTGCTCATCTTCCGGCCGGAGGTGAACCTGCTTTATTTCAACGTGGATTCCGTGCGCGACACCATCAGCGAGCGCGTGCGCGCCGAGGCCACGCCACCCAAACTCGTGATCCTTGATCTTTCCGCCGCGCCCCATGTGGACCTGCAAAGCGCCCACGCTCTGGCGGGCCTGGCCGATGAACTCACCGCGGCGGGCATCCGCGTGCAGGTGGTCGAGGCCCGCTCCGCCGTGCGCGAGCGGTTCCGACGCGAAGGTTTGGACGCCCGGCTTGGCGGAATTGACCGACACACCTCGGTGGCGGATGTGGTGGACAGTTTGAGTCGTTGAACCGCACTTTTTGCCCAACGAACCCATGGGGAAACCTCCGCGACCGCCGCCCCACAAGCGGGTGGCGGAGGTCGCGGAAACCTTTCAAAAACAAAACCGGGCGCGAAACATTGCATGGACCAAGCGCTGCCAATGTCGCAGCATGGAAGCACGGTATTTCAACGGCACAATCGTCCGCCGCACCTGGCCGGGCAGTGAAAAAAACACTGGCCTCGCCGAGGCGTCCGGACAAAAAATGATCAATACGAAAGCTCAAAGTCTCGAAACATGATTATGAAAAAACACTCAACCAATCTGTCTGCCAAACTCCAATCCGCTCTCTTGGTGCCGGTCTTGGGGGCCGTGCTCGCCCTGAGTTGGGCGGGGTGCGGAGCCACCAAACCGGGTTCGGCCAGTTTTGCCTCGGTGATCATCAAGGGCCACACACCGCAGGAAATCGCTACCGTAACCGCCAAGGTCTTCCAGGAAGACGGCTGGGCAGGCGGCTCCATGAAGGGTCACCCGATTGTTTTCCAAAAGGAAGGCTCGCGTATGACGGATCTGGCCTACGGCGGCATCGCGGATACTTATTACGGCGCCAAGACGGTCGTGCGCGTAAAGATGGATCTGGTAACCCTGGGCCCTGATTCCCACCGGCTGCAGTGTCAGGCTTTCATCGTGAAGAATCCGGGGGATGCCGTGTTTGAACAGGAACAACGGGTGGCCAATGTGCGCAGCGGCCATTACCAGTCATTGCTCAACAAGGTGGCGAAGCAGCTCGAGTAAGCCGAAGGTCACCGGGTCGCCACCCGGACGTTCCCAGGCAAAATCACCGCCGTGAACCAGAAGTCCCCAGAGTTCCTCGACCCGGTCCGCAAGTTTCGGGCGGCCCCGCGGCCCAACCCGAACGCGGGCCAATGAGCTTATGAATATTCCCACCTTGGGTCCCCCCCAGTTCCGCTCGCCGCTGAACCGTACGGTGCCGGATGAGGCCCGCATTCCGGAGTGCATCGAGGTCGGGGCCGAGCCCGGCCTGCAATTCGAACTGGCCGGCCCGCGCGCCCAGCTCTTCTTCGATCCTACTCAGACCTGCGCCGGCATTGTCACTTGCGGCGGGTTGTGCCCCGGCCTGAACGACGTCATCCGCTCGCTGTTCCTGCAACTGAACCATGCTTACGGAGTCAGGACGGTGCTCGGTTTCCGGGGCGGCTATCAAGGCCTGGATCCGGCACTCGGGGCCGAACCGATCGTGCTGACGGCCGAAGGCGTGGACGACATCCACAAGGAAGGCGGCACGGTGCTGGGCACTTCGCGGGGCCCGGTGGATATCGGCATCGCGGTGGACCACCTCATCCGGCGTGGAGTCAACATGCTGTTCACCATTGGCGGCGACGGCACGCAACGCGGCGGCAACGAGCTGTTCCAGGAAGCAAAACGGCGGGGTCACCCGCTGGCCGTGGTCGGCATTCCCAAGACGGTGGACAATGATGTCCCGTTCGTGGGGCGGACGTTCGGCTATCTCACCGCCGTGCAGGAGGCCGCGAAGGTTCTCGATCGGGCCCACACCGAGGCCCGCAGTGTGACGAACGGCATCGCCCTGGTGAAACTGATGGGCCGCCACGCGGGTTTCATTGCCGCCGGCGCGACGGTCGCCAGCCAGGATGTGAACTTCACCCTGGTCCCGGAAGTGCCCTTCCAACTCGACGGCCCACGGGGGTTTCTGGCGGCGCTCGAACGGCGGATCCGCCAGCGCGCGCACGCGGTGATCGTGGTGGCCGAGGGCGCCGGACAGGATTTGCTGGCTGCGGGCAACGAGGGACGCGACGCTTCCGGCAACGTCAAGCTGCAGGATATTGGCCCGTTCCTGCGCGAGCGCATCGAAGCGCATTTTCGGGCTGGAAAGATTCCAGTGGTGATGCGCTATTTCGATCCGAGCTACTTCGTTCGCAGCAGCCCGGCCAACGCCGAGGACTCGATCCTTTGTGATTTTTTCGCCCGCCACGCCGCGCACGCCGCCATGGCGGGCAAGACCGGCCTCGTGATCGGGTATTTGCACAACCGGTTCATCCATGTGCCGATCGAACTGCTCGCCAGCCGGAAGAAACGCCTCGAACCGGACGGCTTCGCGTGGAGCGCGGTCCTGGCCGCAACCGGCCAGCCGGAGCGCTTTGAATAAGCCATGGTGCCGGCGATCACCATAGCGGTGTTCGACACGAAACCGTATGACCGCGGGCCGTTGCAGCAGGCAGCAAGGGATCACAGCCTCGCATGGCGTTTTCTGGAGCACCGGCTGTCGGTCGAAACCGCGCCGCTGGCCCGGGGTGCCCAGGCCGTGTGCGGGTTTGTCAATGACCAGCTCGACCGTCCCTGTCTCGAGGCGTTGGCAGGGTTGGGGATCAAGCTCATCGCGTTGCGGTGCACTGGATTTAACAACGTGGATCTGGCCGCCGCAAAGGAGCTTAAACTGACCGTGACCCGCGTGCCGGTTTATTCGCCGCACGCGGTGGCCGAACACGCCATCGCGTTGCTGCTAACCCTCAACCGCAAAACCCATCGGGCGTTCAACCGGGTGCGGGAACTGAACTTCGCGCTGGACGGTTTGGTCGGCTTCGACCTGCACGGCAAGACTGCCGGCATCGTGGGCACGGGCAAGATCGGCCGCATTGTCGGTCAAATCCTGCGCGGGTTCGGCATGAAGGTCATGGCCTACGATCCATACCCGGTTCCCGAGTGGGCCGCCCAGCACGGGGTGGAATATGTAGAGCCGGTCACCCTGGCAAAAGCCAGCGATGTCATCTCGTTGCACATTCCGCTGACAGAGAAAACCCGTCACCTCATCCGCCGCGAGACGATCGCCTCGATGAAGCCCGGTGTCATCCTGATCAACGTGAGCCGCGGGGGACTCGTGGACACCACGGCCTTGATCGAAGCGCTCAAGTCCGGCCACCTTGGCGGCGTGGCACTGGACGTTTACGAGGAGGAGGAAGGCATCTTCTTCGAGGATCTCTCGGGCCAGGTGCTGCATGACGATGAACTGGCGCGGCTGTTGACCTTCCCCAATGTCATTATCACGGCCCATCAGGCGTTCCTGACCCGGGAGGCGCTGGGCGACATCGCGCGCACCACCGTCGCCAACCTTGAAGCGTTGGCCACCGGCAAGCCGTTGATCGAAGGCTCGGTGCTGACTTAACTGATTATGAAACTAAAGACCATTGGAGCGACTTGGAGCCTGGCCCTGGCCGTGGCTCTGACCGGCTGCACCCACCTTGGCCCCAAAACCGTGGCGGTGGATCGTTTTGATTACAGTTCGGCCATCGCCGACTCCTGGAAGCAGCAGACCCTGCTCAACATCGTCAAGTTGCGCTACATGGATCTCCCGGTTTTCGTGGACGTGGCGTCCATTGTCGCCGGCTACTCCATGCAAACCGGGATCAATGTGAACGGCACCCTCTCATCCGAGCAGGCGATCCAGGGCAACTTTGCGGCGGCCGGCGCCCAGGCCGTTTATACCGACCGCCCGACCATCACCTATGTGCCGATGACCGGCGAGAAGTTCCTGCGCGGGCTCATCACGCCGATTGATCCGAAGAACGTTTTCTTCCTGCTGCAGGCCGGTTACGCCGCGGATTTCATTCTGGCGCTGAGCGTCGAGTCGCTCAACGGCGTGCACAACCGCTCGACGATCGGGGGCACGATCCGCGAGGCCGATCCGGAGTTTGTCCG
>CAZIJO010000034.1:0-35760 GCA_964539515.1 uncultured Bifidobacterium sp.
ACCAAAGACGGAGATCCTTTTCACCCCATTTAAATGCTGTTTTGGACACTAATGGACCCCTTTAAGCCCCGCCGATGGCCAAAGCCCACCGGCGCGCCCTGGCCGGCAACCCGAATCCATCCGGAAACCGCCGGAGGGAAAGCGGATTGGAGTGCAGGTGGAAAAACAAATCGCAAAGAGAGTCCTTCCGAAAAAGCCGAAACCGCGTAGCGAGCCCTGCTGAACCTTGGCCGCGGATTCGTTCAACCCGGGAATGCAATTAACCCTCCGCTGCGCTCCGGGTTAACTACATTCCTTCAGGTGTTCGACAACATCATCATTTTGAAACGTGTCGTAAACCCAAGTGTTCCAACTGGCCGGCGAACTCCACGTTCCCAGACAAGTTTATGACAATCTTCTTGTCATTGAGGAGTAACACTCCTGACAACGACGGCTCTTTTGTCGAGTAAGTGGCGTAGCCTTCTTTCGTGACGCTAAGACCTCCGTCACACAGAAACTGCCCAGGAACGAGCAGCCGAACTTCGGCGACGACTTGTCCGCCAGAAGAAATACGAAGAATTCGCTCGTCCTTCTTTTCCTGCTTGTCTGCTGCGTACGCAACAAGCCCAACAGCGACGATCAAGATTGTTCCTACAAGTAATGCGAGGGTGCGTGTCATAATTCAAAGCTCCGCGTCGATGTCGAACATTATTGATTAGCCGGAACTCGCGGACCAATGGTCAACTGAAAGTTGCGGCTCACGGCTGATATTTACGCCTGGCCTGGAGCAGGGACAAGCTTTGTTTTTTTTGGAGTTTGGTTTGGGTGGCCTTGGAGCCGACGGGGCTGCTGGGGGCTTGCCATCGGGCGGGAGAAAGACAAACTGGGTTTGTCTTTAGCAACCCATGGCATCCGCCGCGCTTTCCAATTCATTGGCCGGATCGCTTGCCTTTCCCGCTTGGCCAGCGGCCTTGGCGGCGGAGGAGTCATTGTCGCCCGGCTTGCGGGAGAGTTACCGGCGAACGGTGTCCCGGTTTCTGGACTGGTGCGCCGCGCGACGGGTGGCGCCATCGGTGGGCCAACCGGATCCGCCTCCCGTACTTTGGCCGCCACCGGGCAACGGTTGCAAGCGTGTCCATAGTTGGAAGCACATTGGGACGATGACCTGGCGAGCCAAGGGGCTGCCGGCTTGCCATCGGCAGTGCCGCTAAATTGCGCCCCCGGCCGACGGGAAGTCGGCAGTACGCTTGCTCCGCCAGACGCTCACGGCGGTCCCGAGCAGCAGCATGGCCGTTGCGGCGGCGGCCAATCTCAGCCCCCAGGCGAGACTGCGCGGTTCGTAACGGAATTCCAAGGTCGCCGCGCCCGCCGGCACCACCACGCCGCGGAGGGCGTGGTTGGCGCGCAGAATTGGAACGGGTTTGCCTTCGAGGTAAGCACGCCAGCCCTGGTCCCAAAGATCGGCCAGAACCACCAGGCCGGGCGTTTCCATCTTGACGGCGAGGGTGATGCGGGTGGGAATTTCGTCGAGGATCGCCACTTCGCCGCGGCACTCCGGCGGGAGGTTGACGGTTGTTTCGATATAGGCCACGGCCCGCGGGTCAAACTGCGGCGACGCCAGTTTGCGCAAACGCTCGCGATCATTCGTCACGGTTTCGACCTGGCGCGGGACGAAAGCGCGGGGGAGCGCATTGGAGTTCACGAGCGCCCAAAAACCCGGACCTTGGAAGGGCGGCTGCATTTCCGGGCGCGGCTTTCCCGGAAAGAGGACGTAGCGGACCCCCAGCAGGTCCAGAATGGGCGAGAGTTGGATCCCATCCGGCGGCCGGGCGCGGGAGCGGGGAATCAGCCACTGCGTTTGGGCATAGGTCAGGAAGGTCGGCGAATTGGTTTCCGCCGCCATCGCCATCAGCGGCATCAAACGCGCCGGATCCACGGCATCGTAGCCGCGCGCATCACGCAGTCCATGGGTTTGCGCCAGCGTGGCCGGCAGGCAAATGTAGCCCACGATCCGGCCTGGCGCGGCTTGGGCGATTTGCTCGAGGACCGGGAGGCGCGGATAATAGAGCGCCGGGTCACATTGGGCGCTGCGATCGTGTGCGAACCAGAGCAAGTCGCCGACGAGGATGATGCCCAGGGCTGGCACTGCCCAGGGCGGCCAGGTTCTTTTGGACCAGAGGATGAGCCAGCCGACGCCGCCCAGGCCGCACAACATTCCCCCCACCAGGTAAGCTCGAACGAACCATGCCTCCACCTGCTCCACCGCGGCGAGGTCGCGAATGCTCCCGACCGGTTTGCCCTGCAGGATGGCGGTCCAGAGGCCCGGGGTAATTGCCTCCGGCAAGAACACGACACGATAAAAGCACCAGGCGCCGAGGCCGGCCAGCAGCGCGCCGGGTAACCAGAACCAACGTCGCCAAGGTACATTCCCCTGCCGCAGCACCTCGAGGCCCACCGCCGTCAGCGCCAGAATGGCGAACGAAGCCGCAAACACAAAACGGTTGTGCGACATCATGTTCAAGCCGGGCAGCCGGAGCAGCGTCACCAAGCCCGGCACGTTGAGACACCAGCTCAAGGCGAAAAAAGCCAGGCCCGCCCAGAACCAATTGATCGATCGGTGCCGCCGGCTGCACCACGCCAGCGGCGCGACGAAAAGCGTGGCGATGACGCCGGCATAAGTGGCGGCTGAACTTTCGAGCAAATTACCCTGCCCCTTGGGGAACAGGGGCAGGCTGCCGTGTTGCGTCGAGCCGTATAGATTGGGAAGCACCGTTTGAGGCAGGGCGGCCAGACCCACTGGCGGCCGCTCTTCCGCTCCGGCGCTCCGGCGGATCGCTCGTTCACCGGTGCGCACGTATTCCAGGAGCGGAAACACGTGCGGCGCGGCCAGCAGGAAGCCGAGCGTCCAGCCGACGGCCAGCAAACCGACGGCCCGCCGCGCCGTTCGTTCGAGCCATTGCCACCGATAGGCATCCAGCAAACTCCAGAGGGCAAAAAGGCCCGACGCCAGCAGCACTTGCCCGGCGACATCCAGCGCGCCGCTCGTCAGCACCAGGCCGGTTACCACCCCCAACCCGGCAGTGGCGCGGAGGCTCGCGCTCCGCACGGTCCGGTCCACCGCGAATAGAAGCCACGGCAACCACAGGACCGGGGGCGACATGGTGAAGCCCTGCCAGAAAACAAAGAATCCCGTTAACGGGTAACACCAGGCGGCCACCGCCGCCGGCCAGAAGCCAACGCCGAGGACGCGGCGGAAAAAAACGTAGGCGCCCAGACCCGCCACCACGGCCCCGATGAGTTGAGCCCAGGCGAGGATGACCGGGGACGCCGTGGCGAACTTCAGCCATTGGAGCGGCGAGTATTTCGGCCAGACAAAAGGCACCCCGGCAAACTGGTACGGGGCCCAGACCGGCCATCGTCCTGCGTGGATTTCGGAAACCGCGAAGCGCCGCGATATTTCCTCAACATTGATCAAGTCCGAGAGGATCTGGTCGTGGGGCGGAGTTGGCGGGCTCTGGGGCGAAACCGGCAGGTAGATGCCCCGCATGGCCAGAATGTCGAGCGGCAGCAGAATCTTCCGGCCCACCAAACACGGCCCATAAATGATCGCCTGGCCGATGATGATCCCTGCCAGCACGATCATCAGCCGCTTGAAACGCCGGCCCACGTCCCGGTCGGACCTTTCGCCGGTCGGGTTGAACTGCATCCAGCCCGAGAACAGGTGCTTGGCATGCCACCGTGGATGTTGCATGCCGGAAGCTTAGCAATGAGGCGAACCGGGACAAGCGGCGGTTATCGCCGGCTAGCGATAACAGTCCAGGTTGTTGTGGACTTGCTGGAAGACGTAGCCGCCGCGCCGCGAAGTGCCCATCGGATCCTTACTTGAAACCGCTGGGCGGAAGGCTGGAATCCTGCCGGGATTCTCAACCGGAAATTGTGGACCAATGGGATTGACGACTGGCATCCTCGTCCTCCATCCGGTCGAGCATCAGGGCGCCGTTGAGCGCAGCCTGATTGCATGCGGCCACATCGCCCTCCTTTTCGGCCAGTTCCAACAACATTTGCCGGATCGCCCGCCGCTCGGCTTCGGCCAATTTCGGCAATTCCTCAAGGATTTCTGCGGCGCTCATGACGGCAAGATAACCAGCGGCCCACGATTTGCAAAGTCTGTGTTTCTGGTTCAAATCCGAATCACCGCACCGCATCAAACATCGCCACGATGTTCGCGGGCGGCACGTCAGCCATGATGTTGTGGACTTGCTGGAAGACGTAGCCGCCGCCAGGCCGCCAGGTTTCCATCTGCTGCCGGACATGATCGCGCACCTCTTGTGGGGTCCCCTGGATCAGGATCGCGCGCGTGTCACAACCGCCGCCCCAGAACGTCATGCGCCTGCCGAAATCCTGCTTGAGCCCGGCGGCCTCCATGCCGCGACAGGTGATTTGCACCGGATTGATGGCGTCCAGGCCCGCGTCGATCATGTCGTCCAGCAATTCGCGCACGCCGCCGCAGCAATGGAGCATGACTTTCGCCTTCGAGCGTTGGTGGACGCGCTCCCACATGCGGCGCTGGCGCGGTTGGAAAAACTCGCGATACATCGCCCGCGAAATCTGCGGTCCCTGCTGCATTCCAAAATCGTCGCCGAACAGAATCACATCCACGTGTTCGCCCACGGCGGCGAGGAAACGATCCAGATTGGCGAGGTGAATTTCCAGCAACTGGTCCAGAAAGCGGTGCGCGCGCTCCGGTTCGCCCGCCAGCAGCAGGAAGAAATTATCGTTGCGATAGAAGTACTGGCCAATCTCCAGCAGGTTGCCGCCGAACAAGGCGAGGATGGCGCGGTCGGTTTGCTGGCGAAAGCGGCGCGCGGTTTCGGCCAGCAATCGTTCGCCGTCCGGCCCCGCGACAATCGGCCCCGGCGGGGAAGGGAAATTCGTCCACATGCACTCGGCGAATGCGGCAGCGACGGACGCGGACTCGGCCTGATCCATGAGCGGGAAATGGGTCTGCTCGAAATAGATCACGCCATCCGGCATCCGCCCCAACACCTGACCGCTTGGCGAGCGCAGTTGCCATTCGCCGGGCGCGCGATGCGGCCGGGCCCAGACGGGCATCAGGCAGGGCGTGCCATCGGGCAGCGTCCACTCGCTCCACCATTTGTCTTCCAGGGCGAACGCGCGGCCCAATTCGATGGTGTCCACTTGAAACCGCGCCAGCACGTCTTCATCCACAATGGCGAGCTGCTGGATCGGATCATAGACGCGGATGGGCCGCTTCGGCAGTCCAAGGAAATCACGCAACCGCGCATAGGCCATGGCCATGATGCCGGAGGAGCGATGGCCGGAGAGATCAACGGGCACGCGGTCGGGTTCGTGATGATTCAGGGTGGCGAGGATGCGTTCGCGGAAAGTCATAGCGCAGGATTCATCGGCTGGTTCCAAGCGCCGCCGGCGGAGTGCAGGCCGTGCCATCCAATGCCAGCCGAGGGATCGTCCCCTGCGCTTGTCTCACCAGAGCCATTTGAAATCGGTGCGGCCCCCGAGCGCAAGCGTTTTCCAATCCAACGGTGGCAGGAACCTGGTTTCGATGAACCCTCCCCGTTCAATTTCGTACCAGCTTTCGCCAAGGGATGAAGAGTCCCAACGAATGTTCCTGGCTAGTCTGACATCCATCGAATCCATTCATCCGTTGGCACGGCAGTTTGGCCAGCACTCGGACTTGGACAGGTTGCGCAATTCTGCAAAGACCCAGGCGGAATGGCAGACGTGGACCAATCAAACCCGCGGCGGCAGGGGTCCGTTCAAACGGGCCTGATCAACGGCAAACAAAACCGGGATAAGACTGTGGGTAGATCCAAACTCATGGGAACCGTCCTCGTGGCAGGGATGCTGACCTTGTTCGCCCTGCGCGCGCCAGCCCACACTTTGCCCATCAGCTACGTCTTCGTGGTCACGGACCAGGATTACGTCCATCTCGAACTCAGTTTCAATCCGTTTGAACTCGCGGGTTTCACCGAGTTTGACGCCAATAAAAACGGACGGCTTGATCCCGAGGAACTGAGTTCACCGCCGGACCAACTCACGCGTCAAATTCTGGACCACTTGATCCTCTCGGCCGATGGCAAGCCCGTGGCCCCCGAGAACGCGGGCATCGCTCCCGACGCCGACAGTCACCATGCCACGCTGCGCGCCCACTATCGGGTGAATGCGTCGCGCGCCGCTCTGACTTTGGAATCCCGCCTGCCGGAAATTACGAGCAGTTCGCACCTCTCCCAGGTGAATTTCCTCCGTGACGGAAAGCCGCAACTGGCGCAATTGGATTCCCAGTCACGCCACGTGACCTTCAGCGTCGCAACGCCGGTGGCTGCCGGCGCTCCTTCACCGTTGCGGGCGCCGATCTGTGCCCCGGCGGGCGGCGAAAGTGCAACGGTCGCGCTGGGCGCGGTGGTTGCCTTCTTCCTCCTCGCCGCCCGGCGTCAGGCAAAACGAAATCCAACCGCAACGCCGCCCGCGAATCCGTCCCCCCTCAACCCACCCCCAACCCTATGAATGTGAAATCCTGTCTCCTGACCTTTTGTTGTTTGCCGGCCGCTCTTTGCGCGTTCGCGGCGGAGCCGCTTTGGACCATCGGTAAACCGGACGGTGTGGGCATCGAATTCGCGCCCGGCGGGCGGTCCGCGCTGACGTTCACGGTGGGGAAAAGCGTGGTGAGCAAGGATTTCGCCGGCCACCAGGACGGCTCCGTGGGATTCGATGGCAAGGTGGCCGAGAAACCGTACGCCATCATGTTCGATTTGGCCGAGCCGGTCGGGGCGCATTACGAACTTGCCCTCGATTTGATTTTCACGACCGGCGCGCCGCGGCAGTTCAAAGTGCAGGTCAACGACCGGATGGGCATTTTCCCGATTCGCGTCGCACCCAAGCACACGATGTGGGGCGAGCAAGGCAACGACATGCTGTTGGCGCAGCAACATCTGGTTGTGCCCATCGACGGCGCATGGCTCAAAGCGATGGGAAATCAAATCACGCTCATCCCCCTCGGACTTGGCAGCCTGGCCTATGACGCCATCGTGTTTCAGCGGGCCGAGTCCGGGCCGGACCCGGCCCCGCGGCTCGAGCCGACGATCTTCTTCCGCAAGACCGGCGGGCGGCTGATGGAAATCTGCGATGTCGTGCTGCCGTTTCGTCAACGGTTCGCGCGGGGTGAGGCCAAGGTCACGCTGGGCAAACAAACCCTGACCCACACCTTTACCAACGCGTATGACTTCGGGGTTTTGACCGAACCGATACCCGTCCCAGCAAGCCTTCCGGCGGGCCGGGCGCAGCTCGCGGTGCAGTTGGATGGCCAGTTGCGGCAGGCGGAAAGCGATTTTGCACCCGCCCGGCAATGGCGCGTGTTCGTTTGCCCGAAAGTCCACAACGACGTCGGCTACACCGACCTCCAGCCGCACGTGAATGAGCTGGACAACCGCAACTCGGATCAGGTCCTCGACATCCTCGCGAAATACCCGGCCTACAAATTTAACTTCGAAACGGCATGGCTGGTGGACAATTTTCTCGATTGCCGCACCGGGCCCTATCGCAAGGAGTTCCTCACGCACCTGAAACAAAAGCGGCTGGCGATGAACGCGCTTTACCTGAACCTGATGACGGGCGTGTGCTCGGGCGAAGAACTTTATCGCGCGATGTATTTCACCCATCGGCTGCACCGCGAGCAGGGCGGCAACTTCGACTTTGCCTGCATCACCGACGCCCCGTCGCACAGCTGGTTCCTGCCGACCCTGTTCAGCGACGTGGGGGTGAAGGGATTTTCCAACGGGGCCAACCAGTCGCGGGCGCCCATTCTGCATTACAGCAATCTGAATGAGGACTCGCCATTTTACTGGGAGGGCATGAACGGCGAGCGCATCTTCATGTGGTATGCCCGCAGTTACGTGCAACTCAAACGGCTCGTCGGACCGGGCTGGGGCCGCGACGTCTCGAGCGTCGAGTATTTGCGGAGCAGCGTGCCCCAGTTTCTTGTGCGTTACGGGCGCGACGACTACGCGCCCGATGCGGTGATGATTTACGGTGCGTACGTGGACAACGCAGCAATTCCCGAGACAGGCGAGGCGGATACCATTGCCGCGTGGAATAAGGAATTCGAGTTCCCGAAGCTGATCGTGGCCAGCGACGCGGACTACTTCAGCTACGTCGAAAAGCATTTTGCGAACAAACTGCCGGTGCATCGGGGTGATTGCGGCGCGTACTGGGAAGATGGCGTGGGCTCGACGGCGAAAGCCACGACGCTCAACCGGCAGACCCAGCAAATCCTGCCCGCCGGCGAAACTGCCGCGGCGCTGGCTTCGATCTTTGAACCGCGTAATCGGTACCCGGCCCAGGATTTCTGGAACGCATGGCGCAACGTGATGTTTTATGACGAACACACGTGGGGCGCCCACAACAGCGTTTCCCAGCCCGGCCGGCAATTCGTCGAGCGGCAGTGGGAGATCAAGGAGAGCTATGCCACACGCGCCAACCTCGATGCCCGGAACCTGCTGGCCCGCGCCAACAATCGCCTGGCTCAGACCATTGCCGTGGACGGCAGCAGCATCATCGTGTTCAACTGGCAGAACCGGCCGCGCACCGCGCCGGTCGAAGTCGAAATCGGCAATGGCGAACAACTCGTGGATCTCGCGGACAACCGGGTGGTGCCGATGGATGTGTTTTTCACGCGCGACGGCTGGCGCAAAATCCGGTTCGTCGCCGTCAACGTCCCGCCCATGGGCTACAAGGCGTATGGCATTCGTGGCTTCAAGGCGGAGGCGCATGTGCCGAACGAAGCCGCGCCGGGCGAAACCATGGAAAACTCCTTCTACCGGCTGACGGTGGACAAGCAGACCGGCGCGCTCACCAGCCTGTTTGACAAAAAGGCGAATCGCGAGCTCGCCGATGCCCGGGCGCCGTACCAGTTGAACGAGTATCTTTACGTGAGCGGGGGCGAGGGTTCGTTGATTCTCAACTGCACGTTCGGCACGGCGCCGGCCAACCTCCAAATCGAGACCCCCACGGCGGCGCAGATCGTTGAACGGGTCAAGACGCCGCTGGGCCAGCGCCTGGTCGTCGTGGCCAAAGCCAAAAACACCCCGCAGATCCGGAGCGAATACCTCCTGTACGACAACCTCAAACGGGTGGACATCGTGAATACGATTGAAAAAACCGAAACGCGGGCCAAGGAAGCGGTGTATTTCGCCTTCCCGTTTGCGGCCGAGAAGCCAGGCCTCGAATACCAGATTCAAAACGGCTGGTGTCGCCCCAACGAAGACCAGATGCCGGGCGCGTGCCGCGAGTGGTTCACGCCGCAGAACCTCGTGCATGTGAGCGATGGCAATTTTTCCGTGGCGTGGTCCACACCGGACGCACCGCTGGTAACGCTCACGGACATCAATCGCGGCAAATGGCTTTCCCATCTGCCGGTCGCGAACGGCCATGTTTATTCCTATGCGCTGAATAATTACTGGTTCACGAACTACCGGGCCGAACAGGGGGGCACTTTCGTGTTCCGTTACGCCATCACCAGCGGCGCGGGATTGAGCCGCGAAGACCTGGCGCACTTCGATGCCGACACCCGCACGCCGGTTTTTGCGTACCCGCATTTGTCATCGTTTTCGGCCGCCATCGCCCAAAGCGGCCGCCCGATGCCGGCCAGCGGCGGCTCGTTCCTCACCCTCGACGCGCCCAATCTCGAAATTGTGACGCTGAAGGAAGCGGAGGATGGCGACGGTTTTGTCCTGCGCTTCCGGGAGATCGCGGGCCGCAGCGGCGAAGCGACCTTGCGCTTCCCGGCCTTCCGGGTGCGGGAGGCGCACCTGTGCAACGGCGTCGAGGAGAACAAGCAAAAGCTCCTGGTGAATCAGGACGCGGCCCGCGTGCCCTACAAACCGAACGCCTTTATCACGGTCCGCCTGAAAGCCGAGCCGCCCGTCCAAAAGCTGGCGGGGAAGTGATTCAGTCGTTGGCGCGTGGCGGGCCGTCCGGAATTTGCGTGGGGAGGGATTATTCCGCTTCACCGCCTGGCTTGCGGCTGCCCGCCGGCCACGTCCGCACGCTTGCACCGGCGGCGGTTAACTTGCAATCTGCGTCCCGCCGATGGCTCACATCCATGAAAAAATTGATTTTACCGTCGCGATCTTCGTGGTTCACGAGGAAAAAGTGCTATTGATTCACCATCGCAAGCTCGACAAATGGCTGCCTTTGGGCGGGCACATCGAGTTGGATGAGGACCCGGAGCAGGCGGCCCTGCGCGAGGCAAAGGAGGAAAGCGGCCTGGAAGTTGAGTTGCTCGGCGAGCGACCGCCCACGACCGAGCCCGGCACCCGGGCGCTGATCGCTCCGCGCTTCCTCGACATTCATCGCATCACCGCCACGCACGAGCACATCGGCATGATCTACTGGGCAAGGCCGAAAAGCGGCGCAACCACGCTGGCCGTCGAGGAGCATCACGACATCCGCTGGTGTTCGCCGTCTGAACTGGACCAACTCGAGCCCGCGATGTCGGACGCCGTGAAGTGGTATTGCCGCCAGGCAATCTCGGAAGTCTCGAAGCAAAAGCCCTGAGTTCAGAGTCTTGTTGCCACCGCCCCTCCCCCGATGACCCAGCGCCCGCTCAAAACCGGCTATTTCGTGCTCGAAGGGCTCAACTCCTTCAGCACGACATTTTATTTCTACTACTTTTACTTTTTCATGCAGGCGCGGTTTGGCTTCGGGAACCAGACCAACCTGGCGCTCGCGGCGGGTAATGGTCTGGTTTGCGTGTTCGCGGCCTGGTGGGGCGGCAAGTTTGCGCAGCGGGCCGGTTACTTCACCGCGCTCAAGCTGGGGTTTACGATCATGATCGGAGCATTGACCGCCGCGCTGTTTTTGGCATCCGCCGCCGGCCAGATTGCCATGATGCTGGTGACCGCCATCGGCATGTGTTTCACCTGGCCGACGCTGGAAGCCCTCGTGTGCGAAGGCGAATCCCCCGCCGGATTGCAACGGATGGTTGGCATTTACAACATCGTCTGGTCCGGGACCGGCGCCCTGGCTTATTTCGTCGGCGGCGCGGTGCTCGATCGCCTGGGCCTCGCGAGTCTGCACGGCGTACCGCTGGCCATGTTGATTCTGCAGCTCCTCCTGACCCTCTGGCTCGGCGCGCAAGCCCGGGCTCAGCCGCTCTGCCCTGCCGCCCCCGAAACGTCCGGGCCGGTGGAAATGAACCCGCGCCCGATCGCCCGCGTCCGCGGGTTCCTCCGGATGGCGTGGCTGGCCAATCCCTTTGCCTACATCGCCGTCAATACCCTCGTGGCGGTCATGCCCGGGATCGCTCAACGGCTGGGCCTCTCCACAACCGCGGCCGGCTATTGTTGTTCCCTGTGGTGTTTCGCCCGGCTGGGGGCGTTCTTCGGTCTGTGGTTCTGGTCGGGCTGGCATTACAAGTTTCGATGGCTGCTGTCGGCGTATCTCGCCCTCATCGTATCGTTTGTCGTGATTCTCACGGCGCCGAGCCTCAGCGTCATCGTCCTGGCACAACTGCTCTTTGGAATGGCCATTGGATTACTCTACTATTCCTCGCTCTTTTACTCGATGGATGTTGGCGAAACCAAAGGCGAACACGGTGGCATCCATGAGGCGGCGATCGGGCTGGGCAATTTCGTCGGGCCCGCGGTGGGGGCCGCCTCCCTGCATTTTCTTCCGCAATACACCAACAGTGGCGCGGTGGCGGTCAGCGTGGTGTTGCTCGGCGGATTGGGCGCGATTGCGTGGTTGCGGTGGTCGGGAGAACGTTAATGCCGGTCCATGGCTGGCCGCGGCGGTCGCGGGTCACCAACCGGCCCGCCGTTGATCACCTTCACCGTTCGGGACGCGTCCGCCCGGAGCGACACGCAAGCAGGGGCTTGAATCCGGCAGCTGCGCTGGCTGGCGTTTGGTGCGGCAGGGCTTTCTGTCGGCGGTTTTGCAGACTTGCCTGCGTGCCGCCGTCTCCCGCAAGCTGTCCGGGCTAAAAACCAAAAGCACAACCATGTCATTACTCTCCGGCAAACTCGGGATTATCTTTGGGGTCGCGAATAAACGGTCCATCGCCTGGGCGATTGCGCAGGCCTGGCACAAGCAAGGCGCCCGGCTCGCCTTCACTTATCAAGGGGAACGACTCAAGGAGAATGTGGAAGAACTGGCGGGCACCTTCGGGAGTGACACGCTGCTGATGCCGTGCGACGTCACCAAGGACGAAGACATCGCCCGCGTCTTCAAAACCGTCGGGGAGAAATTCGGCAAACTGCATCTCCTGCTCCATTCGGTGGCCTTCGCCCCCAAGGAGGCGCTCGAAGGCGAGTTTGTGAACACGAGCCGCGAGGCGTATCGCATTGCGCACGACATCAGCGCGTATTCCCTCGTGGCGCTTGCCCGGGGGGCGGCGCCCTTGATGACCGAAGGGGGCAGCATCATTGCCATGAGTTATTACGGCGCGGAGAAGGTGGTGCCGCACTACAATGTCATGGGCGTGGCCAAGGCCTCCCTCGAAGCCAGCACGCGCTATCTCGCCTACGATCTCGGTCCGAAGAAAATCCGGGTCAATTGCATCAGCGCCGGGCCGGTCAACACCCTGGCCGCCCGGGGGATTGCCGGATTTACCGAGATGCTGAAACATTACGAGGCCCATTCCCCGCTCAAACGGAACGTGGTGCCCGACGAACTCGGCGCCACCGGCGTCTTCCTCGCCAGCGATGGCGCGGCCGCCATCACCGGCCAGGTCATCTACGTGGACGGAGGCTATCAGATCATGGGGATGTAGCGGCGGCTAATCCAGTCCCCGCTCGGTCAGTTCATCCTCGTCCAACCCGAGGTAGTGGCCGAGCTCGTGGAGATACGTGGTGCGGACTTCGTCCCGAAATAGTTCCTCATCCCCTTCGGCGAAGTCCCAGAGGTTCTCAAGGAAAAGGATGATCTGGGGCGGAAGCGGCGAGGCGCTGAGTTCCTCCTCGCCAAAGGCCGGGCCGGTGAAGAGTCCAAGGGTATCCGCCTCGATGCCGTCAGCTTGGAGGGCCGCATTCGGGACGCGTTCACAGGTGACGGGCAGGGGTTGCGCCCGGGCGCGCAATGGCTCGGGCAAAGCCGCCAGGGTGGCCGCGACCTCGGCCCGGGCGAGCTGGTTCAAATGTTCCCAAGGGATATGCATGCAACCGGTTGGTCCATCGTCACCCGCGCCAAGTTGTGCTATCGCGCCGGCAATTCCCGCACGTGGAGGTTTTTGAACCAAACCGGGGTCTGGTGCGCCTGGAGTTCAATGGGGCCGATCGGAAAGAGCGCCAGGTCGCGCTGCCAATAATTCTCGAGCACGGTATTGTTGACCACGAGTTCGTCGTTCAGAAAAACATGGACTCTGTCGCCGACCAGGATGATGCGCATGCGATTCCACTCCCCGACGGGTTTGTCTGCCACGCGCAACGGCCGGGCGGCATTGGTCTGGTTGTTGAACAGGCCGCCGGAGCCAACGGCAGTGCCGGCTTTGGCCGGTGCCGTGAACGGATCCCAGATTTGCACCTGGGGCGTGCCGCGCAGATAAAAACCGCTGTCACTGTGCGGCGCGATCTTCCAGTCCGCGACCAGTTCAAAATTGGCATAGTCTTTCGCCGTGCACAGATTATCGAAGTTCGTCCCCCGATAAACCAGGGCGCCGTCCTCGACCCGCCAGTTGGCGTGCATGAGTTCGTTCGCCTGGGCCTGTTTGGCGGCGAGTTCCGCCGGCTTCATGGTGGCGCGCTGTTTCGGATCGGCGACCAGGCCTTTCCAACCGGTGAGATCCTCCCCGTTGAACAACGGGGTGAAACCCTCGGGCCGCGTGTGGGCGTTCTTGGGGCGCGGCAGTGCCTTCAGGCGGATTTGCCGAAACTCCACGTAGTCATTTTGGCCCAGCAGTCCAATGTGGCCGCTCTCCCGGAAAAGGCCGGGATGCTTTGCGATCGTGAACGGATCGGACACAGTGTTGAGATTCGCCTCCAGAATCGTGATGTCGTTCACGACCACCTTGAGGTGCCGGCCCCGGGCGGTGATCTCTTCCGTGTTCCACTCGCCGGGCGGCCGGAGCGCGCCTTTCCGGGCGGGGAGAACGTCGTAGATTGAGCCGTGAAACTGCTCCGGCTGGAGTCTGCCCGCCTGGCCGCGTTCGGCCCCGACCTCATCGAGGATCTGAACTTCCATGCCGAGGGATGCCGGATCCCCCTCCAGCGGGGATCGAATGCCGATGCCGCTGTTGGCCCCATCCTCCAGTTTGAATTCAAAGCGCAGGATGAAGTCTTCAAATTCCTGCTCGGTGAACAGATTTCCCCCGCCCCCGCGGGCGCAATAAATCACGCCATTGGTGACGCCAAAGCCGTCACCCCGCCGGCCGACGAGGGTCCAGCCGTTGAGCGTTTGTCCGTCGAACAAGCTGGTGAAGCCCGTCTCCCGCGGGGCGGCATCGGCGGGCGGGGGGCTATTGTCCGTCTGCCGGGGCGAACTGGCAGGCGACGGCGGGGGCACTTCGGCTTGTCGCGGCGACGCGAGGATCAGCGGGGCCGGCCGGGAAGTGCAACTGGCGAGCAGGGCGACCATCCCCAGCGCGAACAGTACTCGCGGGCGGGGACCGCAGAGATCGCGAAACGAGTACTTCGATTTCATGGCTGACGCTGCGAAACGCCGGAAAGAGCCTTTGTAAAAAAACGCAAGCTGTCAAGCGACCATTGTCCGCTGGCGAATTCCCGTTGCGTGCCCGTTGGTCGCGCCGTAGTCTCCCCGCGCGATCATTCCATGAAGCGCACGTCGTCAGACAGGAAAACCAAGTCCGCTGTCCCGGGCGCCAAGCGTCCGCACCGGCGCCGCGCGGCGATTGCCAAACCACCCTCCGCCTCGACCAAGCGCAAACGCAAGCCGGCCGCGGAAACAGTGATGCCGGCCAAACCGGCCACGCGGACAAAGCGCCAGCCCGTCACCCAAAGGAAACCGGTTGCCAAGCGCAAGGCCCGCCGAAGCCTTACCCCACCAAAACAAACCGCATCGTCAAATCGAAGGACCGCAGTCAAAGCATCCTCCGGGCGGCGGCGCCGGGTCAAAATTCCTGCCTACCTGCTCGAAGGCGACGTGCCGGCAGCGACCACGGTGGCCGGTCCCGGTGAAAAATTCGCCCTTGGCCCCGAGTCGCCCGCCGTGCATTTCGCCGCCGAAGCCGCCCATTTGCCCGAAGCTTATGGCACCGGTCGCCTGCACGTCACCGCACGCGACCCGCACTGGCTTTACGCCCACTGGGATATTGCGCCGCGGGAACAGTTTCGTCACAACGCGCGCTCGGTGGACCGGCATTTGATCCTGCGAATCCGCGAGGACGGAGGGGACAAGCCGCCGGTTGCGGAAATTCATGTGCATCCCGAGTCGCGGCATTGGTTCGCCCACGTCGAACGCGCCGAAACCGTTTATGTCACCGAGCTGGGCTATTACCAATCCGGCCGCCAATGGAAAAGCCTTGCTCTTTCCGCCCCGACGAAAACCCCGGCCGACCGGATATCCACCGATGCCACGGTGGAGTTCGCCACGATCCCGCTCGAGGTGCCGTTCGAGACCATGCTCCGACAACTGCAGGAGGGAGCGCCGGAAAAACTCTCCCTGGCGCGCGCCATGGACCAAGTGCGCGTGCGGCGGACGACATTGCCGATTCCGCCGACGGCCCTTCCGGCGTGGACCCCGGGACAGGAACAGGCGCTCGCCGACTTCCTCACCCGGTATCAGGCGACAGCCAGCGCGCCCAGTTCTCACGAGGTCAGCGAACTCGGCGGCGAAGCAGTGGGTGGCGACCTGGCCAGCCTTCCAACGGCTGAGTTAGAAGGGTCCTCGTTTTTTGGAGGGGCGGACTTGTCGAGTCCGTTCGGCGGCGAACCATCCGCCGGAAAGGAATTCTGGCTCCATGTGAACGCCGAGTTGATTATTTACGGCGCCACCCAACCCGATGCGAAGGTGACGCTGGCGGGAAAGAAAATCGCGCTGCGGCCAGATGGATCCTTCGGCTTCCGCTACGCCCTGCCGGATGGTCAATACACGCTCCCCATCGTTGCCGTGTCCGCCGACGACACCGATGGCCGCGCGGCGGAGTTGAAGTTCACGCGGACGACGGAGTCGGTCGGCCCCGTGGGGGCGACGCCTCCGGACCCGGCCCTGCTGCCGCCTCCGCAAAATGGTTGACGCGTCGCCACCCAACCGGTCGCCTGCGTTGCCGGCGGGGTTTTTCATTCTCAGGTTCTAACTCGCCGATCCTCCATGCCCGGTTACCTCGCCCTTATTCTGCACGCGCATCTGCCGTTTGTGCGGCATCCCGAACACGAGCGGTTTCTGGAGGAAAGCTGGCTGTTTGAGGCCATCACCGAAACCTACCTGCCGCTCCTCGGCCTGATGAACGGCTGGCAGCGCGACGGCATGGCCGCGCGGTTCGCGCTCACCCTCTCGCCCACCCTCTGCGCCATGTTGCGCGATCCGCTGCTCCAAGATCGGTACCGTCGCCATCTCCAAGGCGCGATTGACCTGGCGGAAAAGGAACTTCATCGGACGCACTGGGAACCCGCCTTCCAGGAACTGGCAAAGCTTTATCACCAGCGGCTCACGGCAACGCGCGAGGCCTACGTCGCCATCGGCGGGGATGTGGTGGGGGCCTTCCGTCGGTTTCAGGACCTCGGCCAGCTGGAGATCATCACCACGGCGGCCACCCATGCCTTGCTGCCGCTCCTGGCCGGCCATCCGCCGTCCGTGCGCGCGCAAATTCTCATCGCCCGCGATCATTACCGCGAATGTTTCGGCTGCGACCCGCGCGGCATCTGGCTGCCGGAATGCGCCTACTTCGAAGGCGTGGAGGCCATTCTTTTGGAAGCGAATCTCCGCTGGTTCACCGTGGATGCGCATGGGCTGCTCCACGCCAAACCGCGTCCGCGCTATGGCGTGTTCGCGCCGGTCTTCACGCCCAACGGCATCGCCGCCTTTGGGCGCGATCTCGAATCCTCGCGCCAGGTGTGGAGCCGCACGGAAGGTTATCCCGGCGACGCCCGCTACCGCGATTTCTACCGCGACGTCGGATTCGATCTGGATTTTGATTACGTCCGGCCGCACCTGCCATCGCCGGACCATCGCGGCTTCACCGGCCTCAAATACTACCGCATCACCGGGGGCACCGGGGAGAAGCAGATTTATGAGCGCCGCGCTGCCCTACGGGCGGCGGACGAACACGCCGGGCATTTTCTCAAGGCGCGGATGGAGCAAATCCGGGAACTCGCCGGTCTCCTGGACCGGCCGCCGCTGGTGGTCGCGCCGTACGACGCGGAGTTGTTCGGGCATTGGTGGTATGAAGGTCCGGAGTTCCTGGATTTTTTCGTCCGCAAGGCGTGCTACGACCAGAAGGATTTTGAACTGATCACGCCCGAACAGTATCTCCGCCGCCACCCGACGAACCAGATCGTCGCGCCCAGTCCGTCGAGCTGGGGGGAGGAGGGCCACTGGCGCGTGTGGCTGAACGAAAAGAATGAGTGGATTTACCCGCATTTGCAGGTCGCCCAGGAACGCATGACGGAATTGGTGAAGCGCTTTGCCGAGCCCACCGCGCGGGAAGGTCGCGCGCTCAAACAGGCCGCCCGCGAACTCCTCCTCGCACAGGCCAGCGACTGGCCGTTCATCCTGCGCACCAACACCAGCCCTGATTACGCCCGCAAGCGGGTCAAAGGCCACCTCCTGCGCTTTACGTCGCTCCACCACCAGCTCACCATTGGCAACATCGATGAGGCGGCGCTCAGCAAGCTCGAACTCAGCGACAATCTTTTCCCGGAAATAAACGTGGGCTATTGGGCCTGAACCGCGCCGCGTTCACGTTGGGCGCAACGCGGCGGTTTGCTCGGCGGGGCCCAGGTTGAACGGGTGGCGGCTTTACGCCGTGCGGCCCGCGGTTAGAATCGGGCGGCATGAAACACCTCACCGAACACCTCTGGTTCGAGACCCCGCACCGGCGGGATTATCTCAACATCACGGACACGATCGCGCAGCTCGTCCGCCAGAGCGCCGTGCAGGAGGGATTGTGTCTGGTCAATGCCATGCACATCACCGCCAGCGTTTACATCAATGACGCCGAGGATGGTTTGTTGCACGATTACGATGCCTGGCTGGAGAAGCTGGCGCCGCACGCGCCGACGTCCCAGTACCAGCACAACCGCACCGGCGAGGACAATGCCGACGCCCACATGAAACGCCAGCTCATGGGCCGCGAAGTGGTGGTGGCCATTACCAGGGGCAGACTCGATCTCGGCCCGTGGGAACAAATCTTTTACGGCGAATTCGACGGCCGCCGCCGCAAGCGCGTTCTCGTCAAGATCATTGGCGAGTGAACGGGGCAATTGCGTTGCGCCCCGCTGAGAGTGACCGCTTCCAGCCGGCGCCGGCGGGTGGGGGCTGGCTCGGGAGGAATGGGGATCAGAGATCCGGGGTTGCCCCAGTGCGCCTCATATCGCCGATTCGGGGCGTCGCCCGGCGGGATTGGTGGGCGCCAGAGTTTTCGTTGAAAAGCTGGTTGAATGCGCTACGGTTTTCGCCATGAGCAAGCCGCTGCAAGTCAAAGTCGCTTCTGAAACATTGCGCGCCCGGCTGGCGGCCAGCGCGAGCGTCAACTTTCGCACCGTCGACCAGGAAGCGTTGGCCCGACTAGAGCGCAGCTTTGAGATCGAAGACGCGCTCGCCTCCCGGACGCATCAAAAGTGGGTGGATGAGGCTTTGTCCAGCGAGATGCGCCCCGGCAGCGTGAAGCGGCTGCGGACGATTGCCCGCAAAGCGCGTGCGCTGGCGGCATGAAGCTCGTCTTCAGTTCAGTCTTCGAAGCGGATTTCGCGGAACTCGTAGCCTATTTCCAGGACAACGCCGGAAGCGATCTGTCTGTGCGCTTTGAGAACCAAATTTGCGAGTTGATTGAATTGTTGATGCGGCATCCGGAGTTGGGTCGGTTGCGGAGAGATTTGATACCGGTTGGAATCAGCTATTTCTGCGTGCCTGATTTTAGGAACTATCTGCTATTCTACCTGATCAAAGGCGAAGACTTGGTACTACTCCGACTTCGTTATGGCGGGATGGATTTGCCGGCTTTGCTGAATCGTTGATTTCGCGGCCGTTGGGGAACTCGAGTCAGCCGGTCGGTATCTGCGCCAGGCTGGTTTCAAAAATCCGTGTTCATCAGGGTCCATCCGTGATTACACTTCCCCCGCCATGAAACCGCTGAAGCTTCTGGTCGCGGCACTTTGTCTTTTCGGCCTCGACGGCCAAATTGCGCCCGCTCAGGGCCGCCCCAACATTCTCTGGTTCGTGGTGGACGATATGTCCGCCAATTTTTCGTGCTATGGCGAGCGACTCATCCAAACACCCCATGTGGACCGGCTCGCCCGCGAGGGGACAAGGTTCACCCATGCTTTCGTTACGGCGCCGGTCTGCTCGCCCTGCCGATCGGCGCTCATTACCGGCATGTATCAAACCAGCATCGGCGCGCACCACCATCGCAGCGGGCGCGGGGTGGAGAAGATTCATCTCCCCGCCGGGGTCGTTCCGTTGCCGGTCTTGTTTCAACAGGCAGGCTATTACACCTGTATCGGCAATGGCCTGCCGGCGGGTGCGGGCGGCGGCGGATTTGGCAAAACGGACTACAACTTCGAATGGGACGCGAAAATGTACAACGCCAGCGACTGGGCCGGGCGCCCGCCGGGTCAGCCATTTTTCATGCAGGTGCAGCTGCCGGGCGGCAAATTGCGCGGCGGTCAGGATGACGGTGCGAAGAAACTTTCCGCCCGGGCAGCGCGGGAACTGGGTAAGGCGACGGATCCCGCCGCGGTCACCCTGCCGCCGTATTATCCGCGCGACCCGGTCCTGCGGCGCGACTGGGCGGCGTATCTCGATGCCGTGCGTTTCACGGACGAACACGTCGGCAAGGTCATCGCGCGGCTGGAACGCGAAGGGCTCCTGACGAACACGCTGGTCATTTTCATGGCCGATCACGGCATCAGCCATGCCCGCGGAAAGCAGTTCCTCTACAACGAAGGCACGCACATTCCGTTCGTGGTCCGCGGGCCGGGCATCCCGGCCGGCCAGGTGCGCGCCGATCTGATCGAACACATCGACATGGCGGCCATCTCGCTCGCCGCCGCCGGTCTGCCTGTCCCCGGGGTAATGCAAGCCCGGGATGTGTTTGCAAAAAACTACCAGCCGCGCCCGGCCGTGTTCGCCGCCCGGGATCGTTGTGATGAGACGGTCGAGCGCCTCCGCAGTGTGCGCACCGATCACTTCCTCTACATCCGGAATTTTCATCCCCAACGCCCGCACTTGCAACCCAACGCCTACAAGGACGGCAAAACCATTGTGCAAACGCTCCGTGCCCTCCACGCCGAGGGTCAGCTCGACGCCCTTGCGGAAAAACTGCTGTTCAACCCGACGCGCCCGCCGGAGGAACTCTACGAATGGACCGCGGACCCCTGGCAAGTCCGGAATCTGGCCGCCGACCCTGACTACAAAACGACACTGGCGGAAATGCGCGCCCGCCTGGACCGGTGGCGGAAGGAAACCAACGACCACGGTCCCGAGTCCGATCGCATGTATGACAGCGACATGGTGGTTTACCGGGGCAAAGGCAACCCGGTCCTGGAAAAAAACATCGCGCTTATGAAGCAATGGGCGGCCGAGGGGAAGTGAGCCCGGGGCAAATCCAAACCCTAAAACCAGACAGGTTGCGAGACGTGGAAATTTGAACCGAACCCACCGAAACTTGGAATGAAAACCCAACTGAATAGCGCACCCATCGGAATGATCGGCGCGGGTTTGATGGGCACGGCGCTCACCGAGCGGTTGCTGGCGCACGGCTATCGTGTGGTGGTGTGGAATCGCACGCGGACGAAGGCCGACCCGCTGCTCGCGCGCGGCGCCGAGTGGAGCGACAATCCCCTGGTGGCGTGCGAGCGCGTGATCGTGAGTCTGTATACAACCGACGTCGTAGAACAAGTGCTTCAGGAAATGCAGGCGGGCTTGCGGGCCGGCCAGATCATCCTGGACACGACGACAGGGGAACCTGCCCAGACCACCGCCTTGGGCGACCGTCTGGCGGGGCAAGGTGTTCGTTATCTCGACGCCCCAATCTCTGGCTCCAGCGAGCAGACGCGCCGCGGCGAAGCGACGGTCATGGTGGGGGGCGACCCGGAGACGTTTGCCCGCTGTGCTGATTTGTGGCCCGTGTTGGGGCAGCGAGTTTTTCACGTCGGTCCGTGCGGCAGCGCCGCAAAAATGAAATTGATCAGCAACCTGGTTCTGGGTTTGAACCGCGTTGCCCTGGCGGAAGGGCTCGCCTTTGCCGAACGCATCGGCGTTGCCCCCGCGGCGGCTTTGGAGGTCTTGAGCGGCAGCATGGCCTACTCCCGGGCGATGGATGTGAAAGGTCGCAAAATGGTCGAACGCGATTTCACGGTGCAGGCGCGGCTCTCGCAACATTTGAAGGATGTGCGGATGATGCTGGAGTCGGCGGCGGCAGTGGGCTTGTCCTTGCCGCTCACGGAAACGCATCGCGCGCTCCTGGAGCGGGCGGAGGCGGCGGGTCTGGGTGACTTGGACAACTCCGCGATTCTCGAGATCCTCCGCCAACCCCAATCCCCGGCGGCGTCATGAGCGGGCCCGCGCTTTCTCCCCGCGCCCGCACCGTCGTGCTGTTCGCCGCCATCGGCGGATTGCTGTTCGACGGCCTGGAACTGGGACTGATGCCGGTGGCCTCGCTGTCCGTTTCCAAGGCCTTGTTGGGGGCGGCCTACACGCCGACGCTAGGGGGCGATTGGTTTGCCCGCTTCACGGCGGCACTGATGCTGGGCGCCGCCGTGGGTGGAATTGGGCTGGGCAGCCTGGGCGATCGCATCGGCCGGGCGCGGGCGCTGGGGATGAGCATTCTGTTTTACTCGTTGTTTGCCGGACTCGGGGCTTACGTCCGCACGCAGGAGCAAATGCTGACGCTGCGCTTTCTCGTTGGGTTGGGCGTTGGCGGGGTCTGGCCCAATGCCGTCGCGCTCGCGGCGGAATGCTGGCCGGACAAATCGCGTCCCATCGTTGCCGGGCTGATGGGCGCGGCGCTCAACGGCGGAATTCTCCTGTTGTCGCAAATCGCCCGCACCTGGCACATCACCGCCGAGTCGTGGCGGTGGATTTTTCAGCTCGCCGCGATGCCAGCCGTTCTCGGCGTGCTCGTGCTCGTAGCCTTGCCCGAATCACCGTTGTGGCTGGCGAGTCGGGCGGCTCGTAGCCGCCGCGGTGACGAGGCGGACGCCACAAAGATCAAATCCTCCGCCTCCTCACGTCAGCGGCGACCATCGCCGGTGCGCGAACTCTTCCGCCCGCCGCTGCTCCGGCTGACACTTATCGGCATCCTGCTGGGTTCCATCCCCATGGTCGGGGCCTGGTCCGCCAGCAAATGGATGATTCCCTGGGCCGACAAGGTCGGGGGCGCGACGGAGGCGGGCTACAAGGCGGTGACGCAAGGGTGGTGGGCGTTCGGCGCGGTGCTGGGCAGTTTCTTCGGGGCGCAAATCGCCGCCGGGCTCGGTCGCCGCCGGGCATACGCGCTCATCAGTGCCGGGGCGACGGCCCTCACGCTGGTCCTGTTCCTCGGCACGGCGCCGTTGCAGGCGTCCTTCCTGCCGGTCGTTTTTGCCCAGGGATTCGTGGCTACGCTCTTTTTCGGGTGGCTGCCATTATATCTGCCGGAATTGTTTCCCACGCGCGTCCGCGCCGCCGGCAGCGGCACCGCCTACAATGTCGGACGCTTTGCCACCGCCGTGGGCGTGCTGGCGGCCGGCCTGCTGTTTACCGCGCTGGGCGGGTCGTATCCCAAGGTCGGCGCGATCTGCGGACTCATTTATCTGCTCGGCGCCGTCGTCATCTGGTGGGCGCCGGATACGGGCAAGAAATCGCTGGAAGATTAACCAAATGCTGAACATTTTATGAACCGACGAACATTCCTCCAAGCCAGTCTCAGTGGTGCTGCGCTCGCAGCCGCGCCGATTTCCCTTCGGGCCGCCGATGCCGGTACGGGCCGGCCACGAATTCCCATCGGCTTTCTCGGCGTAACCCATTCGCATGGGCCCGAAAAAGTCAAACTCGCCATGGCGTCGCCCGACTGGGAGTTCGTTGGGGTCTGTGAAACCTCCGAGGCCGGCAAGGCGGCGTGTTCGAAGCTGGGCGCGAAGCTCATCTCCCAGAGCGAACTCTTCCAACACGCCCGGGTCGTGGCGGTCGAATCCGACGTCCGCGATCACGCATCGCAGGCGTTGCTGGTGCTCCAGGCTGGCAAGCATCTGCACCTGGAGAAGCCGCCCACGGTCCGTCTGGCCGACCTGCAGGCAATCATTGCCGTGGCCCGCGAGAAGAAGTTGCTCCTGCAAACGGGTTACATGTGGCGCTCGCATCCGGGTTTCCAGGCCATCATCGAGGCGGTGCGACAGGGATGGTTGGGCGAGGTGTTCATGGTGCGCGGGTTTATCAGCAACAATCTCGCGCCCGCGCGCCGACCGGAATGGGGCGAGTTCCCGGGCGGGGCGATGTTCGAACTGGGCTCGCATCTCGTGGATGCCACGGTGCGTTTGCTCGGCCGGCCGAAGGCTGTCACGCCGTTCCTGCGCCGGCACGGCAACTTCAACGATGCGTTCAAGGACAACAACGTGACGGTGCTGGAATACGACCGGGCCACCGCCGTGCTGATCAACACCGCCCTGCAACCGGGTCGCACGCCGCCGCGGTCTTTTGAAGTGCTTGGCACCAACGGCACAGCGGTATTGCAACCCATCGAACCACCCGCGCTCAGCCTTGAACTCGCCCAGGCGGCTGGGCCGTATCAGAAGGGTTTGCAGCAAGTGCCCATGCCCGCGTACCGCCGCTACGAGGGCGACTTTGCCGCGCTGGCTGCGGCCGTGCGGGGCGAAAAAGCGTTATCCGTGACGCTGGACGAGGAACTGGTCGTTCAGGAAACCCTGCTGCGCGTGAGCGACATGTTATGAAAGACGCGCAAGACCAGACGATTCAAATCCCGCATGGCCGCCGATGCTTCCCCCTCGCGTCCATCCGCAGGCGGAGCGGAAAGGGGATCGCAGGAGCTTTATCGTTGGGGATTTTCTTCAACCGTAGCAGCCGACTTGAGTCGGCACTAATTTTCAAGAATCTCAGATCGAGCGGACTCACGTCCGCTGCTACCAGATTCAAGGGCAGGAATCAGTCGCGCCGGATTTTGAAGCGAACTCGCTTGTTCCTTCCGCACCTCGCAGTCGCCATGCTGTGTCTGACCGCCGTTCTCAAGGCTCTCGGCGCGCCATTCATTTCGATTACGGATTACCCGTCCATCCACGAGGCCGTGGCACAGAATCCCGGTCGTCGCCTTTACGTTCCCTCGGGTACTTACGTGCTGACCAACGCCCTCGTCATCAAGACGGACGGCACTGAACTGGACGGCCCAGGCACACTGGTGCAGTCCAATCCCTCGGCGACAATTATTGAGGTCCGGGCTCACCGGGTGCGCCTTCGCGACCTGACCCTCACTCGGTCACCAGACCAAGCTGACACGGACCGCGATGCGGTGCTGGCAACCGATGTGGAATTTCTCCGGGTCGAAAACCTGCGCATTCACGACAACCATTCCAGTGGCGCGAGCGTGCGGCTGCAAAACTGCCGCTTCGCCCGCGTGGAGCGCTGCATCATCGCAGACTACAAGCGGGTGACCGTTGACGATCGCACGGCGAGCCCGCTCTACGGCTACGCCTTTCGCTGCCTGGACGGCAACGGAGTCATCGTTCAGGGTGGACGGGGCAACTGGATTCTCGACAACCACATTCTCGAGCATCGCCTGCTGCCGACCCGCGAAATCAAGGCGCGCCACCAGCTCGGCGATTTGACCGAGGGCCGGCAACCGACCCGGTTTGGCGAACTGGGCCGCGCGCTGGAAAAGTCGCGCTTCGCCCGGAACTGGCATCAAGGCTCCGCCATCGTTGTGACCGGCCCCGAGGAAACCGACTTCACCCGCGTCGCCGGCAATTATTTGGAGAATTGCGCCCAAGGCATCGACCTGCATTGCGATCGCGCGATCGTGACGCACAACACGGTCAACGGCGGCATGATCGGCATCAAGGCCATGCACGGCAGCCGGCATCTCGTCATCGCGGAGAACATGCTCAATCGCGTGGACCTCTGGGGCATCATGCTCGGACCGGGCGCCGCCTCGCACCGCGCCGAACCGGCCACGGAGGGCAAGCCGGCGCGACCCGCCAACACCGATGGCGCCGTGCGGCTCGTTGGCAACATCATCAGCGACTACGGCTACGGGAACGAATATTGGAATTGGGGCGGCGAAGTGGGTGAAGGCAGCAGCTTCGCCATCCGCATTGATCGCGGACAGCTGGCGTCCAATCCGCCCATCACCGACGTCTTGGTGCAGGGCAACATCGTCAGCGATCCGGGCAAGGATGGGGTGCTTGTGGATGGCAAGCTAACGAGTCCCAAGCCACGCTATCGTCACGCCTTTCACATTGATTTGCCGAAGTCGGGCGAGCCGGATGGGCATTATCCGAGGAACATCCACGTTCTCGACAACCTCTTTGAACCCGGCACGGATGGCGTGGCAAATATCCCGCTTCCTTATCCCAAATGAGAACTCATCGCCAGCGCGTAACCCGTTTTGCCTTCGTGTGTGGCCTGGCCGGCGTGATCACGGGCGCCTTGCGTGCCGCCGATTTTGATGACCGCACGGCGGACTTGAATGCGCTGCCAACGGTGCCGCCCGGTTTCGAATTGAAACTCTTCGCGCGCGAGCCGCTCGTGCGCAACCCGTGCTCCATGGCCTTCGACAACCAGGGCCGGCTCTGCGTCGGCATGGGCCCGCAATACCGGAACCCCACCCCGGATACGCCGGGCGACAGCGTGGTCCTCGTCCTGGACACCGACGGCGATGGCGCCGCCGATGCCACCAAAGTGTTTGCGACGGGCTTCAATGCCATCCAGGCCCTGGCCTGGCGCGGGCGTGATCTTTGGGTGGCCAACTCGCCCGACCTCACTATCGTGCGCGATCTCGATGGGGACGACGAGGCGGACGAATACGTCCTGGTCTATACCGACCTCGGCAATCTCGAACATGCGTTGCACGGATTGAACTGGGCGCCCGACGGCAAACTCTACATGTCCAAGGGCAACTCCAAAGGCGTCAACCGCCCCGATCGTTACGCGCCGAAAGCCTTCCGCGATTTGTGGGGCGTGAACGCGCCGCCCGGCGCCAAGGATCTGCCCGAACCGCGCACGTTCAAGAAAAGCGAATACAAACACACCTTTCAGGATCCGGAGGATGATTGGGGCCGTTCGGGCGGCGTGCTGCGCTGTGACGACGGCGGGCGCAATCTGGAAATGGTTGCCCGCGGATTTCGGAATCCGTGGGACATCACGTTCGATGACGGCTTCAACTGGCTGGGCACGGACAACGATCAAAGCGACGGCGACCGGATCTTCATGCCATTCCTCGGCGCCGACTTCGGGTGGAGTCACGCCTGGAGTTCCAGTTGGACGGGCGAAGGCCATCTGCCGACGGTGCCCATGAGCGGACCCGTGTTCAATGGTTCTGGCACCGGCCTCGTTTATTACGACGCCCCGCAGTTTCCCGAGCCGTACCGGGGCGTGTTCTTTATCAACGATTGGCTGCTCAAGAAAACCATGGTCTATCGTCCGCGTTGGAACGGGGCGCTCCGGCAGCCGGAAGGGGGGCGCTACGAGGATTTTATTGTCGGCGCGAACGCCCTCTTTCGCCCAACCGATATCGAAGTGGGCCCGGACGGCGCGTTGTATTGCCTCGGCTGGGGCCGCGAATACGGCGTGCAATGGGACGCCGACCGCCAGATGGCGAACGAAGGCCGCGTCTTCCGCATCGCCTGGAAAGCAGCGCCGCCGCTGGCCGGGCGCCGTCTCAAGCGTGCCCAGCCGCTCGCCCAGTGGAGTGTGCCCGAACTGATCGAGGATCTGGGCGCTCCTCTCCCCGTGTGGCGCATCAACGCGCAGGATGAGTTGATCCGCCGCGGCCGTACGGTGCAGCCACCGCTCCTTGCCGCCCTCATGACCGCTCAACTCAATCAACGCCAGGAAACCTGGGTGGCGTGGACGCTCGGCCGCCTGGCGCCGGGAGACGATGAAATCAATGGCCACTTCCGTGAGTGGCTCGCGAAACCCGGTGTCTCGCTCAACCTCCGCATCCAGTCGGTGCGCATCCTGGCGCAACGCAGCCGGGAATTGGGAAACGCTGCCTCGCTGCCGTCCGTTGTGATCGAATTATTCAAGCATCCCGAACCCCGGCTTCGATTCGAGGCGGTGCAAGCCATCGGACAAATGAAACTGCCGCAAGTGATTGAACCGCTCCAAGCGCTCGTGGCCGGCGAAACCGACCGGCTCACCTTTTATTCCGGTTGGAAGGCCCTCCGCCACCTCGCCACGCCCGGCGAACTCAAGGGCATGCTGGCGGATCCCCGTGGCGGAGTTCGGCGCGCCGCGCTGCTCGCGCTCACCGATCTCGATGCCGTCACCGAAGCCGAAGTAAGACCCTTGCTTGACGACCAGGATGGCAAGACCGCGGCGCTCGCCGGCTTATGGCTTTCCTCGCGCCACGGCAATCCCGTCATTCTCTTCGAACCGCCCGCCGGTCAGTATGCGACGGAAGTCCGCCTCCAGTTGAACCCCACCTTGAAGCCATCCGAGATCCGCTACACGCTCGATGGCTCCGAGCCAACACTGGCATCGCCCCGGGCCGGCAACATCCGCATCCAGCAATCCACCACGGTGAAAGCCCGCTTGTTCATGCGCCAGGAGCCGGTGGGCAGAGTGGCCGAGGCGGTTTATCAAATCGGCGTGGTGACCAACCCGGTGGGGTCGATACTCAAACCGCTGGCGACCCCCACGACCCTGGCGCAGGCCTTGACCGCCCTCCCGACCGGCAACGCCCGGCGAGGCGAGGAATTGTTTTTTGATCGGGGCGGCGCGGGCTGTTTCAACTGCCACCGGGTCGGCCACCGGGGCAACAATTTCGGGCCCGAACTGACCGGCCTTGGCGCGCGCGCCGAAGCCCGGCACATCGCCCAATCCATGCTCGAACCGAACGCCGTCATCACCGAAGGCTTCAACGCGCATGCCGTCGAGACCGCGGACGCGGAGTATTCCGGCATGTTGCTCGAGGAAACCGGCGTGGTGCTGGCGCTGGCGCTCGCCAACGGCCAGCGCGTCAACATCGAGAAACGAAACATCCAGCACCACACGACCTTGAAGACGTCGGCCATGCCGTCCTTCGCGGAGGGGCTGAGTCCGCAACAGGTTGCGGACATCACGGCCTTCCTGTTGGAGCAAAAGACCACCGGCGCGGCAACCGTCCCCGCAGCCACGACAGGCGCGACTACCGGCTTTGCCTTTGAACAGAATGAGGATCGCCTCCGCATCACGCACTCCGGGCAATCCGTGGCCGACTTTGTCTTCCGCGACGACAAGATTCTGCGGCCATATTTCGCTAACGCCTCCGTGCCCGGGGGCGGAAAGGTCACTCGTAATCACCCGCCCGTCGCTGGCCAGGACGCCACCGATCACGACACGATGCACCCGGGCCTCTGGCTCGCATTTGGCGACATCAGCGGCGTGGACTTCTGGCGCAACAAAGGCCGCATCGATCACGTTCGCTTTACCGAACCGCCGGCAGTCAAAAACGAGCGGCTCAGCTTCGCCACTGAATGCTGCCTGCGCACCACGGACGGCAAACCGGTATGTTCGCTCACAAATCGCATCACGCTCGCTGCGCGAACGGGCGGATGGCTGCTGGTCTGGGACGCGACCTTCCGCTCTGACGACGGCGAGTTTACCTTCGGCGACCAGGAGGAAATGGGTTTCGGCGCCTGCGTCGCCACCGCGTTGACGGAGAGGAATGGTGGCGAAATCCTCAACGCCCACTGCGTGAAGACGGCGAAGGCGACGTGGGGCCAGTCCGCCGCGTGGTGCGATTATTCGGGTGTCGTGGACGGACGCCGCCTCGGCATCATGCTCATCCCTGGCCCGGCGAGCTTCCGTCCGAGCTGGTGGCACAACCGCGACCACGGTGTGTTTGTGGCCAATCCGTTCGGCCGCGAAGCGATGACGCCGGGCGGAAAAAGCGCCGTCACCGTCAAACGCGGCGAACCCTTTCGTCTCCGCTTCGGTGCGTGGTTGCACTCCGCTCAATCGGGCCTGGACGTGGAGCTACCTGCGGCCTACCGTGATTTTCTCCGTCTGCTGGAAGGTTCGTGAGTCCGTCACGGCGCGCTTGTTTCGCAAAAGGCGTGGCAGATTCCGCGGCTCGAAATGTCTGTGGAGTGTGGGTTATATGGGTTTGAATCATGGGCAATTACTAGAAGATTCTGTACGACAAACTGCCCGTGCGCGACAGTTGAGGTGACTGCAATTTTTGCTTAGTTACGAAGTCGCCTAAGCAGAAATTGTATCTTCTTTAATTTGTTTGCCGACGACCGCCTGCCACAAAAATCCGGTTTCAAATGACAACGCCACATTGGCCACGTTAAGCGAACCGCTTCCGATTTGAGCATGTAAAACACTGAATGTAACAAGAGAAAACAATACAGGCTGGAACATATCCCACCTATCGAACCTGAGTCTTACCTTTCGATTCTTCCCCTGCTTCTTTTGATCGGCCAGTTCTGCGCGTCGCCGTATGATTGCTACATTTAGCACGCTGGCAAACATGCCAGACAACATGAGCAGAAACATTACGATTTGCTTCCATGGTGTTTGCTGCCACCAATCCGCACCATCAAGAAACACCCTGCCGCGGAAAAGGAATGCTAGAAGTGAAAAGAGTGTCAAACATAGCAATAAGAGAATTGCCCTTTTTGACGCAGAAAAACCAGCTCGTTGAAGAATGAAGACGCTCACACAAACTGGAATTCCCAAAATTAAGGTCGTTATCATATTTTTACAAACTCACTTTTTCCCCCGTTCCCTCAAAAAAATGACACTGCCACGTCCGAAGCGGTCTGCCTTCCATTGGTCCGGCACCTGTTCAACTCCGGTTCTCCGCGCCTCTGCACGCACTTCATTTTTTACGTGCAACGCGAGTTCATCGAATTGGATCACGCCATCTTTGTTTAGATCCGCTTCTCCTTGTAAACCACCTACTAGGGCTTTTGTGAAAATTCCTCCATTCTCCCACAGTGCCTTCTGATTTCCGGTGCCGGATACTATGATGTTGCGTGCCGGCTTTTCCGTTTCGCCTAGGATGACACTCAACGTCCGGAACGCCTTCAGACGATCTTCGTCAAGATCGCTACTCAACAATTGAGGCATTGCCAAACCGGAGTGACATGAGTCCAGTGCAACCAGGAAATGGCTCGCTGTGACATTCTCGAAGTAACGTCCGGTGACGTCCCTCATCAACAACGAAGAAAGCGTCGGCTGTCTCCGAATGAAATCGTACGTCACTAAAAACGCAGATTTTTCGGTCTGGTCTCCGTGACCACCAAAATAGAAGAAGACCCTATCCGCGCTAGAAAACTCCCCTCCCTGCCAAAATCTTTCCAGCATGCTTTTTATGGCATCGGACGTTGCGTCCTGATTGTATAGCTCTTGTATGTTTTCCTTTTTGAATCCTAGTCCTTGCAGAGTGAGGGCCAACGCTTGCGCATGTTCTACCATGCCAGACAGTTGCCGATACCCTGTCGGGCCGCGCTTTGATTTGTCTTGTTTGCGCTCGTAATCGTCAATCGCAACAATGACCGCGCAACTATTTGAATAAGGTGGTTCATACCGCTTCAACTGTTTTTCCTCGAACCAGAAAAGGAATTTCTCTCGTTTGGTTGTTAGCCAATTTAAGCCGCCTTCCAAGAGACTCTCACTTCCTAAGTAATACAGATTCGTCGCGTTTTTCGTCTCGCTCAAACTTATGGAATGTCCGTTTATTGCCATCGAATTCAAGTCTTTGAGTTCCTCGGGGATGGTTTCTGCAAATGCGAGTCGCTGGCGCTTTGCAGTGTCATCTTTTGTGTTTCGGCTCTTCGCTTGAAGCAATTCAAGGTATTTTATCGTTCGTTCAACGGACAAAAGACAACTTTGAAACTCGACGGTTTTCACCGCCGAGAGAATTGCACGCGCATCTCTTAGTGAATCTAGTGCATCAACATTGTCTTGATCTTGAATTGCTTGCGAAATCGCAACCACCGACCAAACGGACATTTGCTGTTCTTCAATGTTGGTCGTCTTGGAGAGATGAGAGGCGAGAATGTTGACTTGAAACCTCGTATCACTCCCGAATTTCCCGAGAGATTGTATCGCGTCGATTCTCACGTCCGGGCTTGAATCCTTTAAGGATTGGGTAAGTTTTGGTATAGCCTTCTCGGGTTCTCCACGAATGGACCCAAGCGCCCGAGCGCAGTAAGTGCGGACGAGATCAGCTTTATCTGACAAGCCTGTCAACAAAGCAGGGACGGCGAAGACTGCTGCTGGTCCAATGCTTCCCAGCCCGGCTGCTGAATTTGCGCGAACATACGCATCCTCATCCAGAAGGCTTTGAATGAGCAAGGGGGCTATATCGTAAGCCTTTTCTCCTAGCTTTAGTTTGAGAACCATCCCAGTTGCAAAGCGTCTGACCACGACATCGTTATTCGTAATGGCACTCGTCAACCTCGGGAGGAGCGGCAGTATCAAGGCCGGATCAAAGTCCCTCAGCGTCTTTGTAGCGGAATATCTGATTTCAGGATTACTATCTTGGAGTTGGTTGAAGTAAGCTGCCGGACCCGCACCATCTATCTCGAAAACGCGGAGGTTCCCTGGTGGAGATGGTCGTTCCGGAACCGGTTCATCAAAAAGTGGTTCGAAGTTACTGTCCTGAGTCCCCAAAGAATGCAAAAGACCCAACTCCAATGATATCAGCAGCAAGATGCTGGTTTTCAATGCATTTAGCACTCTGCTGAGGTAAGTCTTCACAACTTCATTTTCTGATACTCGCTGATAGTCCTAGAATCTAGCCGAGATGTAAGCAATCCGAAATACCTCTCGATTCCAGCCAATTCAATGATCCTCTCGAGGAACCTCACAGGTTCGAGACATCACATCAGCGGCATTGCCTCAACAGCGCCGGAGCTCGGCTGATTTGCATTTCTCCGTCTTGAATTCTGCCGGATACAACCCGCAATCTACCACTCCAAATGAGTTCATCCTCCGCATCGTTCTTATTGAGTTCAATGGGTGGAGACGATCAAAACAGGATTTGCCGGATCGCAGGCGTTACCGGCAAAAACCTTTGGACGATCTTATTTGCCGTCGTCGTCAGCCTGGCGTTCTCTCCAGATGCTCGGTCTGCTGTGGCTAATGGTCGCATCGTCGCCAGCACCTCCGCCCCTTCCTACGAAAAACTCGCCGCCGGCCCTTGGCGCCACCGGCCGGTTCAGGGAAAACCTTTCTGGTTTACGCTGGGCGGCGGGGACGGCAGTCCGGCCCACATCGCCACGCTCAAGCAGCGGCCCATTGCGGACGCGGGTCTGGCCAGTTACGGCGTGGCCGAGTGGGGCTATTCGTTTCATCACCTCAAGAACGGCGCGCTCGACGGGGCCGGCTACAAACATTACGGCGGCTATCCACAACCGCCGCGCACGCGCGCCGAGGCGGCCGAAGTGGTCAAGGCCTACTTCAACCGGCTGGCCGCCGATGCCCGGGCCAAGGCCGAGCCGGAGGAACTCCGGCTGTTCAGTTCGATCAACGGCCACTACTGCTATCAGCACTACGCCTGCGAATGGGGCGCGGACATCGTGGGTAGCGAGGTTGGCGAGAACATCAACAGCACGCAGGCGCACATCGCTTTCACCCGCGGCGCCGCCCGGCAATACGGCAAGCCGTGGCTCATCGATTTCTCGTCGTGGTACGGTCCCTCCATGTATGACGAGGATCCCCGGAAAACGTGGGGCGAATACTCCGGTCCGGAGCGGGGGCATTCCTTGAGTTTGCATCGGCGCACGTATTACGTCGCGTACATGGCGGGCGCCAACGTGGTGGTCGCGGAAGGCGGCTGGCTTAATTTCTTCCGCAGCCAGTCGCCCGGCCCCGATGGCACGCTGCCGCTTTCCCGGCTGGGGGAAGAAGGCGCGCGGTTCTACGCGTTCACGCAACGTTACCCGGATCGGGGCATCCCCTACACGCCCGTTGGGTTGTTGATCGATCCGTTGCACGGGATCTATCCCGGCTTCGGCGAAAAGCTCGCCTGGAACGCTTTTCCCTATGCGCCCGGCGACCAGCGCATCTTGAATCTCTGGGAAACCTTTTTCCCCGACAGCCTCGACGTGCAAGTGAAGCGAAATGAAAAGGGCTACCTCGTCACATCGCCTCACGGGGACATCCTCGATGTGCTGCTCAACAGTGCGCCCGACGCGATCCTCGCTGCCTACCCCGTGCTGCTCCTGGCGGGAGAGGTGACGGAGGAGGTTCCCCTGGCCGAACGCCTGCGCAAGTATGTGCGCCAGGGCGGAACGCTGTTGCTGAGCGAAGCCGATGCGAAACGCACCGCCATGGCCCGCGCCTTGAAGTTGAAGCCGGACATGCGGAGAGCGGACGGACCTGGCTACGCCCGGGTGCGGCTCGGTCGCGGTGCGACGGTCGTTTATCCCGAAGACGGACCGAACAGCGGCGGGGTTCTGGCCAGGCTCCTGACCCAGGTACGCGACGAACTTGTGCCGCTGGAGGTTTCCGGCCGCTTCGAATTACTTTACAACCGTACTGCGGACGGCTGGATCGTCACGCTGGTGAACAACGAAGGCATTACAAAAACCTACAACGAGCCACCGCGCATTGACGGCCCGCCGCAAATGGCGGCGATCCGCTACACCGGCCCCGGCCGCGTTAACGGCGCTTGCCTCTGGACGCCCGAAGGCGATGAGCGGCTCGATCCATCCAACATCCACGTCACCATCCCGCCCGGTGAAGTGCGGGTTGTTCGCCTGACGCTCGCGACCAGCAGCCGGTAAACCTAAAGCAAGGATTAGAAACCGCGAACCACACGAAATACGCGAACGGAGATAGGCTCTCGAAAAGGGCATTTGGCGCCCGGCGGGTGAGGGATTCATTCCGCCTTCCACCCCTGGCAAGCTGCCGGGTTTCGCGTGCTTCGCGAGGTTCGCGGTACATCTCAACTGCCATTTCAGGGGCAAAATAATGGGTGCGATCGGCTAACCCGGATGCGCTTCGCGGTTGACTTCGTTTCGGCGGATTTCTTGAACGACGAACCACGTCAGTGCCACCGCGCTCAGCGTGAAAATCAGTTCCACCGTTCCGTGGGCAAAGGTCAGCTTTGGGTGCAGCAGGCTTTTGAGATAAGAAACCAAAACCGCCAACCAGGTCAGGCCGAGAAACGCCCATCCCACCATTGGCTTTCCACTTTGTTCCCGGCGCGCAACCAGGAAACTGAAGATCAACGTCGTGGCTCCCACCAGATCCCACGGCATAAGCGGGTCGGTAAATTTCTGTTGCTGGCTCAAATAATCCGTAAGGTCGAGGGCAAAGGCGCTGTAGGTGGCGATGAGCGCAACCTGCCAGGCCAGTTGCTCGGCGAAAAGCGCGATGATCAGCAGGCCCACTCCCACAAACGTATAGCCCCAGACCATGGGGATGCTGGCATCCAACCACAATGCGACCATCACCATGACTGCGGTGGCGGCCACGGACCATCCAATTGCGGGAAGGCGTACCATTGGGGGCGGCGGGCTGGTTTGCGCCGACCCGATTGCTCCGCGTTGCCATCGGGCGGCGTAGCCCCAGGTCAACCCCAAACAAAATCCGAAGGTGAGCTCCATGAATTTCCACCAGCTGAACCAGGTTTTCGCCGCCGGCAAGGCCTTGCCAAGCGCGATCCAAAGTCCCCCGCCGCCAAACCCGATGGCCCCGCCCAGGGCGCCCCACAGCGCGAAGCTCAGCGGAACTTTGGCGTGACCTTTGAGCGCAAGGTATCCCAACAGCGCCAATGTCCCCACCAACAGCCCCGCCCAAATCTCCGCCCGCGGCTGATCGTGGGGATTGGAAAAATAAATCAGCCGCGGCTCATTGATTAATTTCCAGCCAAGGAGCGTTCCGATCAGCAGCAGGCCCAAGCCGATGAGGAGGTCCTTCCGCTGAACTTGCCGCTGAACCAGGCCGAGGCCAATGAATGTGCCACCGATCAGGCCCCAGACTCCGCCTTTGACGCTCAAGCCCAAGAGACCCCAGAGCAATGTTTCGGGCCGGGCGATGAAACCGATGGTCTGCCCATAAGTCATCTGGCCGCCGAAACCGACGCCGATGGCGCCGAAGGCGGCCAGCATGGCGCTCGTATTTTTGTCGAGGCCAAGGATCAGGCTGAAGAGCAATGCCACCATCGCACCCGGGATCATGGCGCCCAGCGGTCCGCCGCCAATGAAACCGCGCAAGCCCCAGCCTAGGGACATGGCGACAGCGGGAATCAGGCAATAAACCCAGAGCTTATGTTGGGGAGGTGTCATGGGAGCGAAGTGGCGCGGGGATGTCGTTGGTTTTTTGCACCTCGTTTGGCCGAGAAGTGACTGGGCTGGCAAATGGCTTAAAGCCAAGGGGTTTGACGTCCGCCCTCCCCTTGAAACTCGTAGCAGCGGCCGTACGTCCGCTCGATTCAAAAGCGAAAGAAGTCAGAGCCGACTTAAGTCGGCGGCCACGGTTCAG
>CAZIJO010000035.1:0-35483 GCA_964539515.1 uncultured Bifidobacterium sp.
GTTTGCTGGTCATGTCCGCCAGCCGGATATCGTAGTGCTCGGCGACGCGCTTTTGTATCACCTCCATGTTGACCGAAAAACGGCCTTCTTCGTGCAGGATTTCGCGGAGCAGCCCTTCGACGACCTCGACGTTTAGTTTCTTGCCGGTGAGGGAAGCGTAGGACGCCACCCGGATCAAGGCGCCTTCGAGACGGCGGATGTTCGTGCGGATGCGATGGGCGAGGAAATTTATGACGTCGTCGGGCAACGTGACGCCCATCGACTGGGTCTTCTTTTTGAGAATTGCCAGCCGCATTTCGACATCCGGCGGCTGGAGGTCGGTGACCAAACCCCATTCAAACCGGGAGACCAGCCGATGTTCCAGGCCTTGTATTTCACTGGCCGGGCGATCACACGTCAGAACGATCTGCTTGTGGGCCTCGTGCAGGGCATTAAACGTGTGGAAGAATTCCTCCTGAATACGCTCTTTGCCAGCGAGGAACTGGATATCGTCGATCAAGAGCACATCCGTCTGGCGATATTTCTTGCGAAACTTGACGAGCTGATTGTTCTGGATGCCATCAATGTATTCGTTTGTGAATTTCTCCGAGGAAACGTAGCTCACGCGGGCCCCTTTGCGATTCGCCGTCACATGCTGGCCGATGGCATGGAGCAAATGCGTCTTGCCCAAACCCACGCCGCCGTAAAGGAAGAGGGGGTTGTAGGACTTGCCGGGCGCCTCGGCGACCGCCTTTGCGGCCGCACAGGCAAAGTTATTGTTGTTGCCGACGACGAACGTCTCGAATGTGTTCTTGGGATTGAAGCTCCAGTCGGCGCCCCCATGGTTGCGATCGGCGTGTCCGGCCGTGGGCTTGGCCTTGGCCGCGGATTCTTTTGGCGGCACAGGCACCGTTACCGGGGCGTGGCTGCTGGACCGAACGACGAATTTGGCGCGGAGTAGTTTGGCCCCGGCCACGCTCAACACGTCTTGCAGCAGGCCGGAGTAATTATCCTTGAGCCAGACTTCGCAGAAGTCATTGGCCACTTCCAAGAGGACGTTGTCCCCCTCGATCCCGGTGGCGCGCAGCGGCGCGAACCAGAGATTGTAAGTGTCGGCGCTCAACATTGAGCGCAATTGTTCCTGCGCGGAACTCCAAATTGTTTCAGGCGAAACTTGCATTTTAATTCCCCCGGCAGCCCATTTTTTGAGCGTTTTATTCACCTAACCTAAAGGTCAAGTTTTGCGCACGTCCCGGAGCGCTATTCTTAACATTCAGAAAATGCCACACCATCAAAATCCTTCCGAGCGCGATTTTGGCTGGCTTGATCCCGACACCCACAAAAAAAACAAACCACTGAATACAAACGATTTATGGATATCGAAAAAACAACCCGCTGAACGTCAGGAATTCGGCGGGTAAAACGGCGAAATCTTCTCGCTTCGCCAACCGCATTTTTAGGAAATGTCGCCTCCACTTACGAGGACAACATATTAACTCTTATTCGCGACTTATTCACATGGCAGGAATCGTCAATAAAATCAGCCCTGCAACCCGCTTTCGGCCTGGCAAAATAACCCGCCCCGGCCCGCGGTTCTGATGATCGGGCCAGCCGAAATGGGTAAACCAAAGTGGGGACAGGTTTTTGCCACTACCGCACCGTGGCCGTTACCGGGCCGGCGGAAAGATAATCACAATTTCGGTGCCGTGGCCGGGCTGTGACTTAATCTGGATCGTGCCTTGGTGCGTTTCGACGGTGCGACCGACGATTGCCAGGCCCAGACCCGTGCCTTTGGGTTTGGTCGTGCTGAGCACCGAGCTGAACGCCCGCCGGCATTGCTCCTCGCTCATACCGGCACCCGTGTCGGCGAATTCGACCATGACGGACCCGGTAGTTTCCGGCGGGCCGGATGTTGTCGGCGCCATGCGGGTGGTGATGGTCAACGAACCGCCGCCGGGCATGGCCTCCGCCGCATTGAGCATCACGTTCAGAAACGCCTGTTCCAGCTGCATGGCATCACCCAGGATGTGCGGCAATCCCGGTTGCAGCGCACAATTCAGTTTCACGCCCTGGTTGGCGAACTTGTGGCGGACCAGCAAACGGAGTTCTTCAATGATTTCGTTCAAGTCCACCGGCCGCAACTTGGGTTCGGTGGTGCGGGCGAAGTCCAGAATCCGCTCCACGATCTTGTTCAGTTGCTCGATCTTCTCCCCCATCAAACGCGCGTCCTCAGCGCGCGGATCGTGTGTCGGAAAGTTCAGATCCAGTGAGTGATAAAGCATTTTCATCACGGTGAGCGGATTGCGAATCTCATGCGCGACTTCCGCCGCCAGCAAACCCAGGGCGGAAAGCCGTTCGTTCTGTCGCAACTGTTCCTCGACGTCCACCACCCGTTCGTAGAGCCTGGCTTTTTCGATGGCGATGGCGGAAAGCTCCGCGAAGGCGGACAGGATTCGGATTTCCTCATCGGAAAACAGGTACGGTTGCTCGGTGTAAACACTCAATGCGCCGATGGCTTCCCCGGAAAATACCAGTGGCACACTCAGCAAGGAAACGAGCCCCTCCTGCCGTGCCACTTCCACGTTTTGATACCGCGTGGAGGTCTGCACGTTTTCGACTTGAATCGGCTTCTTTCGGCGCACTGCCACGCCGAGCAGGCTTTCCTCGACTCCAAGCCGCGGCTTGCGGAGGTAGGCGCGGCCGGCGCCGAAACTCGCGCGCAAATCCAGCCACCCCCCCGATTCGTCCAGCATCATCAGCGATCCGAGCTTGGCGCGCATAAGTCCGCACGCTTCGCGGGTAATCGTCTGCAACACTTCGTCGAGATTAAGCGCGGAATTGATCGTGCGACTCACCCGGGCGAGAGATTCCAGCAAGCGCGCCTTGAGCCGGACCTGCTCATACAGCCAGGTGTTTTGGATGACCCGGGCCGCCTGCCCGGCAAACGATTCCAAGAGCTCCTGATCTTCGGCGCTGAACGCGTCCACCCGGTCGGAATCCACGTTGAGCACGCCGCGCACTTCCCCGTGGACTTCCAGCGGTACTGCCAACTCGGACCGCACCTCCGGCCGTAGCATGATGTAGCGACGATCTTGGGTCACATCGCCCACGCGGGCCGGCTTGCGCATCTGAGCCACCCAGCCGGTCAACCCTTCGCCGGGGCGTAATTTTAGCTCCCCGGCCTTTGCCGGCAACCCCTGCGCCGCCTGGATTTCGAGGAAGCCGGTCGTCGGATTCACCAGGACCACGGAGCAACTCGAGGCGTTCATGAGCCGGGCGGCCTCGCGCACGATCAGCAACAGCGCCGGCTGCGGCTCCAAAGTGGAGTGAATGACGCTGCCCACTTGGTAGAGCGTCTTCAGGCGTTCGTAGCGGGCTTTAAGCTCGTTGAGTTCGTTGTCCATAGGCTCCGGTCTGGCTCGCTAGCACCCCTGGCTGCGCGGCCTTCACCGAACGCGCGCGGTCAACCACAAGCCGGTCACGGTGAAGAAAATATTCGGAAACCAGCCCGCCAGCCAGGCTGGCAGATAGCCGGCGGTGCCCGCCGCCAGTCCGAATTGCATCAATAGAAAATAACTGAAGCCAATCAGGATGCTGCTGGCGACGCCGACGAAAACGTTGCGGCGGCCGGAGGCCGCGGCAAACGGCAGGGCAATCAGAACCACCACCAGGCATTTCCACGGTGCCGCCAACCGGCTGTGCAATTGGGTGTAGAGCCACAGCTGATCGGTGCGGCTCGCGCCGGGATGCAGTCGCAGGTAATCGAGAATCTCCACGAGCGGCGGGCTGACCCGGTGCCGGTTTTTCAGGTTGAGCCGCCGGCTGATTTTGATTTCGCTGCGAATTTCCTCGGGGGTCTCGGAGAATTCCGGCAGCGGTAGCATCTCGGAGCGCAGTCCCGGCACCAGTGCCCCGTTGGTTGGCCCTGTGCTGTGGAACTCGCTTACGCCGTAAAAGACCCAAACCTCGTTTGACTGGGCGGCGCGAGTTGCGCGAAACCAGCGCCGCGAACCATCCGGTAGCGTCCAGATGACTTCCGGATTGAGCATTTCGGCGGTGCGCTCGTTAAACACGCCAATTTTCCAGAGTCTCCCGTCCCGCGCGTTGTTGAAGCCCAAATTGCGAACCAGGTACGGCGGATCACCTGCCGGTACCGCGGCTTTCCGCCGTTGTTTGATCGCCTCCGCGCGCTCGGCGCTGTCCGGCGACCAAATCTCGTTGATCACAAACAATAAACCGCTGGCCAGAAGACCCACGCCGAAATAAGGCGCCGCGATCCGCCACAAACTCACTCCCGCCGCGCGCATCGCCGTGATCTCCTGATGTCGCGCGTGCTGCGTCAACGCATAAAGCACGGCCAGCAACAGGGCAATCGGCAGCACGTAGCCCAGCAGGTCAGGCATTTTGACGAGATAATACTCGGCGATGTCACCCACTTGCATCTGGTTCTTTTGAAAATCCCCCAGGTCCTTGAACAGTTCCGACGTCACCCAGAAAATCAGGATGCTGCCGAGACAGTAGCCGAACGGCACCAGCAACTCCCGTAATAGATAACGATCCAGCAGACGCATTCGCCAAGAGGCTAATCGCCGATTGCCGGACAGCAAGCTTGGGAAAAACCACCTCGCGCAGGCCTTGCGCGGGCTCAGTGGCGCGGCGGGTTGTGCTGCAACACCGTGTGCGCAGCGGCGCGATAGCTCGCCCGAATGGCCCGGGTGATATATCGCTTGGCGGCCGCGACCGCACGGGGCAAGGATTCGCCGCGCGCCAGGAAGGCGGTGATGGCCGCCGAGTAGGTGCAGCCCGTGCCGTGCGTCGAAACGCCACGGACGAACGGCGCTTCGAGCCGGAGCAGGTTTCGGCCGTCGAAGAAAATATCCGTCGCCAGGGGCGTGTGCCGCAGATGACCACCCTTAACCAGCGCCGCACAGCCGAACCGCCGGTGAATTTCCCGCGCCGCGGCTTCAAGGTCAGCCAGACTTTTCAGTTTGTAACCGATCAGCAACTCCGCTTCGTCCAGATTCGGGGTCAGAAGGGTGGCCAGCGGCAGCAGGTGCTCCGTCATCAAGCGGATGGCGCCCGGTTTCAAGAGCACCGCCCCGCTCGTGGCGACCATGACTGGATCCACAACCAGCGGCGGGCGCGCGCCATGCGCGAAAAACTCAGCGACCACGCGAATGAGGCTGGCAGAAAACAACATGCCGGTTTTCACCGCCGCCGGCCGCAATTCGGCGAAGACAGCTTCAATTTGTCCCCGCACCAAGTCCGCGCGAATGGCCTGAATCCCGGTGACGGCGCGTGGGTTTTGGGCTGTGATACAAGTGATGGCACTCGTGCCGTGAACTCCCAGTGCAGCGAAGGTCTTCAGATCTGCCTGCACGCCGGCGCCTCCCCCGCTGTCGGAGCCGGCAATGGTCAGAGCAATGGGCAGCGTCTTTCTGGCGGGCGGTTGGTGCGGACGGGCGCGATTCACCTGGGCACGGTGGCGTGTTCCCGCAACCAGTTCAAGTCCGCGTAATTCTCCGTGGCGAAGTTCAAATGCGTCACGAACGGCGTGCGCGCCATTTGCAGCGTGTAAGCATCGCGCCAGCGTTTGTAGTCCACATGACCGTCGCTGAACGAAACCAGCCCTCCTTGATCGTGTTCAGTGGAAGGGAAGTGGTAATACAGGGACGACATGGCGATACCGAAACCGGAATGGCAGAGGGAAATGGGCGCCGTATCAACGAAAGACAGCAATTGCGACGGTCGGGCCCCGGACAGATCCGCGGTCTTGCGGAAGTTGACGTGCGCGGCGCTCAGCGGGAAATCACCACCGCCCGCCGGCTTTTCCCAGTTCAGGTAAGCATTCAGCGCATAGGTGCGGATCTTGGGCTTGCCGCCGTATTCGCTGCGGTCGGACGGGCATTTGTAAATGGCCGGTGTCTTGAGGTAATTCGCAAACGCCGCGTACCCCGGATCAATCAAATACTTCGGGTCGGTGAACGCGAGCATCTCATCGCCGATGAACTTATGCGTGGCCCCCTGCACCCACAGACGCGTATCGCCGAGGGTGGCGGGGGTGCCATAACCATTTGGCACCAACGCGCCGTTGTAATCGCCGGCATAAAGTTCCCAGGTCAATGCGAGTTGCCGCAAATTTCCCGTGCATTGAATGCGCTGGGCTTTGGCTTTGGCCTTGGATAACGAGGGCAACAACAGCGCCGCGAGGATTGCTATAATGGCGATGACCACCAAGAGCTCGATCAGGGAGAACGCCCGCCCGGATTGAATCCGGGAGCAGGGAAACGTGGCCGGCGACGCCTTCACGCCCTCAGACATATCACGGCCCCGGAACATTGGCAAAAATTGAAAAATCACGTCTCCCACCATCACCCGCATTTGACTCGGTCCCGCGTCTCTCAAACAATGGGCGGGTCATGCGTTCGACAACCGGATCATCGATTGGATCAACTCGCGTTTCGCGGCTGGTGCGACCCCTCGTGCGGGCCCTGCACCCGTACGTGCCCGGCGAGCAACCCAAGATCAAGGGTTTGATCAAGCTCAACACGAACGAGAATCCGTATCCGCCGTCGCCGCATGTCTTGCGGGCGGTCAAGCTGGCGGTGGACGGACGGTTGCGCCTGTATCCGAATCCAACGGCGGAGCGGTTGCGCGGGAAACTTGCGAAGTGGCACCGTTGCCAGCCGGAGAACATTGTCGTGGGTAATGGCTCGGATGAACTCTTGGCGCTGGCCGTGCGTGCCTTTGTGGAGCCGAAATCAGAATCCACGGTTCCCGACTCGAATCGCGCCCCGTCGATGGTGCAATATTTCACGCCCAGCTACTCGCTCTATCCGGTGCTGGCCGAAATCCACGGCGCCGCCACCAATGCCGTGCCGTTGAAAGCTGATTTCGGTTTACCGGGCGTGGCCGAGCTGCGGCGCGGCCGGCAGTGGAATTTTAACGCCGCGCTCACGCTGATCACCACGCCGAACGCACCCAGCGGTCGCGGCTACTCAACGAAGGAACTGGCAGCGCTCTGCCGGGTGCAACGTGGGGTGGTGGTGCTGGACGAGGCGTATGTGGATTTTGCCGGGGGGAACGCCTTGCGGCTCGCGCTCCAGCACCCGCAGGTGCTCGTGGCGCGGACATTTTCCAAGGCCTACTCCCTTTGTTTCCAGCGCGTCGGATATTTGCTGGGCCACCCGGAACTCATCGGGGCGCTGCATCGGATCCGGGACAGCTACAACGTCAACGGGCTCGGGCAGATTGCCGCCGAAGCGACGCTCGACGATCTTGCTTACTACCGGGCAAACTTCCGACGGGTTATTGCCACGCGGGCGGGGCTGGATCGCAAACTCACGCAGCTCGGCTTCCAGGTTCTGCCGAGCCAGACCAATTTCCTGCTCACCCGGCCACCCAGATTTTCGGCCGAGGTCTGGCTGCAGAAACTGCGCGACCAGAGAATTCTCGTGCGGTGGTTTCCCGCTCCAGCAGTACGAGACTATTTGCGAATCACGATTGGGACCCAGACCGAAGCCGACGCCTTGGTCAAGGCGGTCCGGAATATCCTGGCGGCCGGCGTCAAGTAAGTAGGCACATTGCCCGGTTGCTTGACGAAGCCGCACCTGCCCCCGGCTTGCCGGCCCGGCGGCACTGGTTCTGCTGAATTGCCAGCGTGTACCAGGAATTCTACGGACTGACCGACGCCCCGTTCGACATCACGCCGAACCCGCGGTTCCTGTTTTACAGCGCGAAGCATCGCGAAGCGTTTAACCATCTGCTTTACGGCATCCGCGAGCGGAAAGGTTTCGTTCAACTCACCGGCGAAGTGGGTGCCGGCAAGACCACCCTCTGCCGCGCCGCACTCGAACAACTGGATCAACACTACACCACCGCGCTGATTCTGAATCCCGTCATGAGCGCGGACGAACTCATGCGGGCCATTGCTTTGGAATATGGCCTGCCGGTAACCGGTCTCGATCGCCTGAGCACCCTCGCGGTCATTAATCAGTTCCTGCTGCAACAAGTCGATCGTGGAAAGGACACCGTGCTGATCATCGACGAGGCACAGGATTTGACGGATGAATTGCTCGAACAGGTCCGTTTGCTTTCCAATCTTGAAACCGACGATCGCAAGCTGTTGCAGATTGTTTTGATGGGCCAGCCCGAGCTGCGCGACCGGCTGAACAATCCGAAACTGCGCCAGCTGCGGCAGCGGATCACGGTGCGTTTTCATTTGCCGCCCCTCTCGCGCTGCGAAACGACGCAATATGTCCGGCATCGCCTGCACGTTTCCGGCGCCAACGGGGAACCACATTTCACACCTCCGGCGCTGTGGCGTGTGCATCGTTACAGTGGTGGCATTCCGCGCCTGGTGAATGCCCTATGCGACAAGGCACTGCTGGCCGGTTTCGTGCAGCAGACCGGCCGGATCAACTACAACCTCGTCGGCCTCGCCATTCGTGAACTTGAAGGCCGGCTCTGATGCGATGAAACCACGCGCGTCTGACCAGCGTTTCCCGCCGGCGGCGGGAGGATTACGCCCGTCTGCGCGGACCGCGAACTGGCATTGGTCACCTGACGATCGGCAACAACTCCCAAAGCCATGAGCCTTATCAACGACGCCCTCAAACGTGCCCGGCAAACCCAGCAGGAAAACCCGCCGCCGATCCCGCCGCTGCAATTGAAGCCGGCGGAACCAGAGCCGCTCAACCCCCGCCGCACCCCGTTATTGTGGGTCGGTCTGGGCCTGCTCCTGGTCCTGGTCGTGGCGCTCGGCGGACTCGTCATCTGGCTCTTCGCCCAGAAGTCGGCCGGCGAACTTCGCGCGGCGGCCCGGCCGGCTGCCGACCCCGTTGCGGCCGTGCCGGTGGCCACTTCGCCGGCATTGGCGCCGGCGCCGGCGCTCGCGGGGCCGGACACGAACACGAACACGCCAGCCGTTGCGGCGCCAGGGCCAAGTCCGGCGCCGGCCCCGAAGCTCCAAGGTATTGCATATCGTCCGGACCGGCCGACCGCGGTCGTGAACGGCCGGACGGTGGAGGTCGGTGATCGCGTGGGCGGTTTCCGTGTGCTGGCGATCTCACGGAGCGCCGTTACGCTGGGGGATGCGACGGTGACCAATGTTTTGAGTTTGTCTGAGTAGCTCCCACCCGGCATTCTGGAGCGAAGTGAATTGCTCCGCACTTCGATTGGCATGAAGGAATTCCGCAAACGCATGGCTGCGTCACCGGAGTTCGCCCGCTTCGCTCCCTTCCTGATTTTCTGTGCCATCACCACGGCGGGCGGGATGATGGAAGGGGACTGGAAATTCTGGCTGTATGCCGCCAAGGTGCTTGTCGGCGCCTGGATTATATGGGAGATGCGTCCGTTCGTGACGGAAATGCGCTGGGCGATTAGCTGGGAGGCGGTCGTTGTGGGTGTGGTGATTTTCGTGGTCTGGGTCGGGCTCAATCCCTATTACCCAATGAACCAGTTGTTCTTCAAAGATACGAAGGAAAGCATCTGGAATCCCTTTGATCGTTTTGGCGACGGCGCCCTGACCGCCTGGATTCTGGTCGTGATCCGGATTATAGGGATGACCTTCGTCGTGCCCCCGTTGGAAGAGGTTTTCTACCGGTCGCTGTTCTACCGCTATGTCATCAAATACGATTTTCAGAAAGTGCCGCTTGGTTACTTTGACGGCGTGGCCCTCACCATTGTTGCCACCACCTTTGGCTTGCTGCATTACGAATGGCTGGCGGGAATTATCTGCGGGGTTGCCTACCAGTGGCTGGTCATCCGCAAGGGCCGCCTCGGCGACGCGATGACCGCGCATGCGATCACGAATTTTCTCCTCGGCGTCTATGTCGTGTGGCGGGGCGGCGACGCGTGGAAATTTTTCTGAGCGCGTTTATCCCTCTTGATCTTGCGCTTGATCGTAATCTCAATCTGTCAGCACCCTGGGTCCTCAACCGAGAATCCGTAGGCGAATGCCGTTCGACCCTTCAACCGCACTTCCGCCCTGCGTGCTCCACGAAGACGAGCACCTGCTGGTGGTCAACAAACCCGCCGGCTGGAATACGCACGCGCCCAGTCCGTACGCCGGAGAGGGAATATACGACTGGCTGAAGCATCGCGAACCGCGGTGGTCCAGCCTTGCCATCATTCACCGGCTCGATAAAGAAACCAGTGGGGTACTCGTGTTTGGCAAAACGCCCCTCGCGAATTGCTCACTCACGGAACAATTTGCCGGACGCACGGTGGAAAAGCAGTATCGGCTTCTCGCTGAGCGCGCCCCACGGCAGGCGACATTCACCACGAAGTCCCGGATCACCCGTTCCGGCGAGCGTTACGTCAGCGGCGCACACGGCGAAGAAGCGGAAACCCACTTTGAAGTCCGGAACCTCAAGTCCAAAGTCCCTTATACTGGCGGGGAATCCTCCGTCAGTTGCTGTGAGTTGATTGCCCAACCCCGGACGGGCCGGACCCATCAAATTCGCGTTCACGCCGCGGCGAACGGCTTTCCTATTCTGGGGGATACCCTTTATGGCGGCGCGCCGTTCCCGCGCCTGTGTTTGCACGCGGCGGAGCTCTCGTTTCAACACCCGGCCACCGGCGAAGCCTTGCGTTTTCGCGCACCAACGGATTTTGCCGCGGATGCCCACCAGGCACTGCGGGACGCGGTCGTGGAACCGGCTGCGACAAATGCCTTTCGCGTGATTCATGGCGCCAGCGACGGCTGGCCGGGGGTATATGTCGAACGTCTCGGCAACTTCATGCTCGCCCAGAGCGAGGTTTCCCCTGGCCCGGAGCTGGACGCCCAACTCGCCCCTAGCGATCCATCGGCCGGTGTGTACCACAAGACCCTGTCGCGTCAGGTCCGCCGGACGAGTGCGGCCGAATCCTCCCCGCTTTTGGTTCGTGGCCAGGCGGCCCCGGAACGATTCTTGATCCGGGAGAATGGGGTGCAGTTTGAGCTGAGTTTCACCGAGGGTTACTCGGTGGGCCTGTTTCTGGATCAACGCGATAACCGCCGCCGTTTCCTGACCGGCCACATCGCCGCCGGCTTTGGCCTTCGGACATCGGGCGAGAAGCTCGAGGTTTTGAATACGTTTGCGTACACTTGCGGGTTTTCGGTCTGCGCGGCCCTGGGTGGAGCCCACGCCACCAGTCTGGATCTTTCGAAAAAATATCTGGAGTGGGGCAAACGGAACTTCACCCTGAACGGAATTGATCCGGCGCAGCATGATTTCATCTATGGCGATACCTTCGACTGGCTACGCCGGCTGGCAAAGAAGGACCGCGCGTTTGATGCGATCATTCTCGACCCGCCGACGTTTTCGCAATCCAAGGAAAGTGGCGTGTTCCGGGCGGAGAAGGATTACGGCCGGCTGGTGGCCGCCGCGCTGCCGGTGCTGAAGCCGGGCGGAGTTTTGCTGGCTTCCACCAATGCCGCCGGGTTGCCACCGGAGAAATTTCTCGAGCAGATCAAGGAGGCGCTCCGCACGGCCCGGCGAAAGATCGTGCAGCAACATTTCGTCCCCCAGCCACCGGATTTTCCCATCAGCCGCGCGGAGCCGGCCTACTTGAAGACCATCTGGCTGCGCGTTGGTTAGACGACGCACCCTCAGCCCGCCTGCAGTACCTTCAGCATTTCACGATCGAGCTTGGCGCCGCGAAACTCCTCATACGTCACATCGGTCCGCCCGCTGTCGAGTACGCCGAACGAGCCGCGCAGATTCCACAACGCCCAGCCCCAGCCCGCCTCCCGCCAGAGGCCCAGCTGGTCGCGCATCCACGCCAGCGCCACCGGATGCGGGGTGCGGTTGTATGCGCCCCATTCCCCGACATGGATCCCCACGCCTTTGCGCTCCAGTTCCTGCCAGGGGACAATTCGGTCGCGGCGCAACGTTTCCTGATCAGTGATTTTGTCACCGCGCTTGAGCGGCCAGGTCGGCAGCGGCCATTTGTCGGCGCCGGAAACCCAATTTGCCTGGTAGTGGCTCACTTCCATCGGATCATAACCCCGGGTGCTTTGGGCGACCCCCAAATCCACCAATCCAGGAACGGGATCGCGCCCCCAGCGGAGACCATCCGCAATGATCAGCCTTCGCGGGTCCTCGGCGCGAATGGCTTGCACCAGCCGCTTGACCACGCGCACATAAGCATTCGCCGACACGTTGGCCGGTTCGTTCAACAAATCGAAACTCAACTCCGCATTCGGCACGCCCTTGAACCGCCGGGCCAGCATTTCCCACTGAAAAGCCGCGGCGTCGAGGGCCGCTTCATCCGTCCATAAATCCAGGGGCTCCTTCGGCGGGTTCACGCAGTAACCCGGCGCACGGTGCAGGTTGAGATTTACATGGATGCGGTGTTTCCGCCCGTACTCGACCGCCTGATCAAGATGGACCAGCTCAGCTTCGCGAACCTGGCGCGGGTCCTCGGCGGAGGACCAGCAGAGGTAGGAGACTGGCAGGCGCGCGAAGTCGAAGCCCCACTCGTTGAGCAACGCGAAATCCCTTTCGACAAACGCTGGACAGCCGTTCGGCCGCGCCACGCATTTCTCCGTCAGGTTGAATCCCCGCCAGCGTGGCAGCCGGCGGGCTGTGGGCTGGGCCGCCGAATCCGTCCCGGCGGGCAAAGCCAGCGGGGTTAGTTCCGCGAGGGCTATGGTGGAAAGCGATCCGATAAAAGTGCGTCGGTTCATAATTTCGTCTGGTTCATTTGGGGGCGCGGTCAATCGAGCGAGTAATCAGGCTGACGCGCGGTTTCGAGCGGGAGCGGAGCAGCCAGACTCCCGCCACGACGATCCCGAAGAGCAGACCCGCACCCGCCACCAGCAGGGTGAGGGGCAAAGATTTTTTCTCACTGGTGGGCTCTAGCGTACCTGTTTGGATGATCGCGTTGGTTTTTTGCGTCCTCACCGGCGGTGGAGTGTCAACCGCGAGCAATGGAGCGGTCGGGGTGGACGTGGACGCCAGGCCCGGCACGACGGGCTGGGCAATTTCGGGGGCGGTAACGGTTGCCTCCGGCGGGGCGCTCGTGGCCGGCAAAACGGGTGGCGACACGATTTGGGGCAGCGGCTTTGCCGTCACTACGGGCGTCGGCTCCGGTTTCGGCGGAAGCTCCAGTTTCGTTTCGGGTTTCGGTCCTGCCGGGGGCTCCGGTTTCGCTTCCGGCAGGGTCGTCACGGTTGCGGCCGGTTTCGGCTCGACAGGAAACTTGGGAAACTCCACCGGCCAGGGTGGTGTGTTGACGCTGAATCCGGTGAATTTGCCATTCCATGTGCGCAGGATCGTGAGGAAAGGCATATTCTGTTTGCGCTGTTCAGCCGCATTGAGCCGGTAGGCCGCGGCAATCTGGTCATCGTACGGTGTGCCAGTGAGCGCCTCCTCGCCGTCCGAAATGAGCAACACGGTGAGCTTGACCGAATCGGCCACCACATTCGTGAGTTGCGCCATTACCGGCGCCAGCCGGGAGGTTTTCTCGTATTTCCTGGATTTCAGAAAAAACACGATGCCATTGGCGACAGCGGTACCTGTCTGGGGCGTCCACCGTTGCAAGGGGAACTGACCTGTCTGCAGGCTTTCATTATACGTCCACACGCCGATCGTATCGCCGCCATGCAACTGGTTTCCCAAGCCGCTGCCGAACAGTTTGCCGACCACCTGCTCAACATTCGCCGCGCGTTTTTGCATCGCGGCGGAAGTTTCCACAATCAGGAGGAATCGTTCGGCGACCGGTTTGGGCCGGGAGTTGGTTTGGCCCCCGGGGGTCTGGGCGCTGAGGGAATAAGTCAGCCCGAGGATCAGCAGCATCACGCCGGTTCGGCGACCGGCCTGCCGCAGGTGCGAGTGAGCAGAGTTCATCCTCTTTGATTGAAGCGATCCCGCTCGGACCGGTTGTAATGTTTCAAACCGCTGGCGAATTCCGCCAGCACAGATTCCACCGTGGCAACGAAGCTCAGGCATGAGGATGCCATGGCGCCGAAGGCGATGACGGTGTCGCGTTCGGCGTTGTCGTCCGTGACCACGAGGACTTCGCCGTAAGGTTGAAAGCGATGGGCGGCGCGTTCAATCAGGTCATCGGCCGTCTGACCCGGCGGGGAGAACAGCACCTCCACCGAACCGGGTGATTCCTCCTTGGGCACGCCGGGCGGCGCCCCGCCGCCGTCAAAAAAAATGGTGAGCGGCGTGCCGGTGGCGTCCTGATAGCGCGTCAGGACGTGGATGAGTTCGGCGCGTGACTGGGCGGAATGGCGCGGTTTACCCGGCGCCAACTCGGGCCAGTTGTGCAGCAGGCTGTAACCGTCGATCAGGATGCGAACCAACGCCATGCGCGAAGCATAGGGCTGGCAAAGTCGCTCATCAACGAAACAAAGAGCCGGACATATTGCCAACCGTCCGATCTACCCCGGGATGGGGTTTTGCAGCTGCATGATCTGATTCGGGCTTGCTCCACCAGACACCAGGAGCCGATTACCGGAATTCCACCGCCCCAACCGTGTTTTATGGGGCCACGGCGTTGCTCGTCCGGCCTGCCGCGGTCACGGCCCACTGGTTTTCCGGAAACAGGATGGCGCCAAATTTGATGAAGCGCACACTGCCATCCACGAACGCGTAGTTTGAACCGCCGGAGCTGGTGTTGGGGCCGGTGCCGCCGTGCCGGCTCCGGTCGAGCTGGAACAAATCGTTGCCGACCGCGCCGCTGGGCTCCGGTTCCAACAAGTCCATGTGATAATGCGGGGATTGCGTCAGCTTTTCGCCCAGCATGACGGTGTCGCTCGGCCGTGGGATCTGGTGAATCTGGATCGTGCCGCCGAAGACATCGCTGATGTACCGCTTCCAGTCCGCGGGGCTCAAGTTCGCGAACATAAAATCATTCCAGCCATTGAGCAGGTAGCTGCGGGGTTTGCCGTCCGCCGGATAGGTGCCGGGGGGCGCGAAGCCTTGATTGGACCGGGCGTCCGGTTTGTCGTTCGGGCACAGGAGCAATTTCAAATCCTTGTAGCTCGCATAAAACTGACTGGGCCAAAAATTGGCATTGGTGCGCGGCGGAAAATGACCGCGATACTCATCCGTGTAGATTATCGCCGCCAGCCCGAGCTGGTGGAGATTGTTAACGCACGAAACCCGGGTGGCCTTGCCTTTGGCCTTGCTCAGACTTGGCAACAGCATCGCCGCCAGGATGCCGATAATGGCGATGACCACCAGCAGTTCGATCAAGGTGAAGGCCGATTTGGTTTTCATGGGCCAATACCATGGCTGGGTCAGTGCCCCTCGGACTTGGGTTTCGACTGGCGGGGAGAACGCAACATTCATTGTCTCATCGCCCTTGCGCTGGGATCTGGAAATCGTGTTCGCCCTTCCAGCGGTGGGCCTCGACCACCAAACGATACTTGGTGCCTGGGTGGAGCGGCTCGGCTGCCGCGCCGGGACTGGCGGGCGACATGCCGTTCACCGGTTCGGCATAGGCCAGGGAGTTGGCGGGTTGCGAGCCGTGCTTCGAGACCAGATGCCACAGCGGCTGGGCCTGCTGGTTCGTCCGGGCATCGTCGGCCACCAAGACCTTGACCGAGGTGAGCTGGTAATCTTTGTGCAGCGAGAAAGTGACATTGTTGACTGGCTTATCGGCGGGATCCGACGGCCGACCTACCGTCGCCCAACCGCCCTGAACCGCCCGGACCGTATGTTCGATGCGAATGATTTTGGGTTTGAACCAATCCGAGAAATAGAAGGCATAGAGACCGCCCAACCCCACGGCGAGGCCGACCAGGAAATATTCTTTGCGGTTCATGCGTTACCATTCCACCCGAAAGGGTTGCAAACTGCGGCCGGGACGCGCGGGTTCATTTGCGCGAGGCTGCGCCTGATCTGCCGCATCGGCAACGAAAAAGTTCGCCAAATGCTCTGCCCAGGCATGTGGCGGCTAAGGGCAACGCTGATCGCTCAAATCCGAACGGCAATGACGACAACCCGCCGCGCCGTTGCGGTCGGTTGACCGACCTCACAAGGATTGCGGAGCGGGAGAATTCCTTAAAGCAGCAGGGCGACCGATTGTGAGAGAGGCGGAGAAGTGACTTTCTTCCCGCACCCAGCCGGACTGCTCCTTGCCCCAGCCCAATTGCAGGCCGCCGGAATTCTGTTACGTTGGCAATGGAGCGAGGCCATATGAAACGCTGGGTCACCATCGTCATTGCCATGCTCGCCGGCGGGACCCTGCTTTCCACCGACGCCGCCCAGGTTGGGCTTATCAAGATTGACGGGCCCATCGGCCCGGCCACGGCCAGCTATATTGCCCGCGCCCTTGAGGTTTCCTCCGGCCGCCAGGAGGCGTGTCTGGTGGTTCAGCTCGACACTCCGGGCGGCTTGCTCGATTCCACCAAACAAATTGTCCAGACCTTTTATGCCGCAAAAGTGCCGACCGTGGTGTATGTCGCCCCCGAGGGCGCCAACGCCGGCAGCGCGGGTTGCTTCATTACCCTGGCCGCCGACATCGCCGCGATGGCCCCCAATACGAGCATCGGCGCCGCGCACCCGGTATCGCTGGATCCAACGGGCGCGGGCGGGGAGAAGACCGACGATGTGATGAAGGAGAAGCTGGCAAATTTCGCGACGAGCTACATCGAAGCCATTGCCCAGAAACGCGGGCGCAACGTTGAATGGGCCAAATCGTCCGTTCGCGAAAGCGCCTCGATCACCGCCGAGAAAGCCCTTGAACTCAAGGTGATCGAAATTATTGCCAAGGACATGACGGATTTGCTCGGGCAATTGGACCAGCGCTCGGTCAACGGCAAGCAGCTCCTCACCGCGGGGGCGGCAGTCGTTGAAATTCCCATGATCACCCGCGAACGGGTTTTCCAACGGCTCTGGCGACCAGAAGTGATGTTCATCCTGATGCTCATGGCCATCTACGGTATCCTGGGTGAATTGAGCAATCCGGGCGCGATTCTGCCCGGGGTTGTGGGCGCGATTGCGCTGATCCTCGTGCTCTACATGGGGGCGGTGTTGCCCATCAACATTGCCGGGCTGGCCTTGATTGGTCTGGCCATCGCTTTGTTTATCGCTGATGTCTACGCCCCGACGCATGGCGTGTTGACCGGTGGGGGCATTGTGGCCTTTCTGCTGGGCGCCCTTATGTTATTTAACAAGGCCGGTCCGGGTTTTCGGCTTTCCCTTGCGGTTATCATTCCGGCCACGGTCCTGACGGCGTTGTTCTTCATCTTCATCGTCAGCGCGGGTCTGCGGGCCCAGTTCCTTCCCGTGCGTGCCGGTCGGGAGACCATGCTCGGCCGGATCGTCCCGGCGCTGGGGCACATCGATGCGACCGGCGGGCAGGTGTTCATTGAAGGCGAGCTTTGGAACGCCGTGAGCGACGCGCCGGTGGAAAAGGACCAACCGGTGGAAGTTGTAGAACTCGACGGCCTGACTTTAAAAGTGAAACCGATCAACCATAAACCACGGAGCGAATTATGAACGAACTCATCAATTTCCTGCTTGGAGTCGGCACCTGGACGATGGTTGCCCTCGTGTTGGCGGGCCTGGTTTTGCCGCAGGCCGTGCGCATTCTGCGCGAATACGAGCGCGGGGTCATCTTCCGTTTGGGCAAATTGCACCGCTTGGGCGCCAAAGGCCCGGGACTGATCCTGCTCATCCCACTCGTGGATCGCATGGTGAAAATGGATCTGCGCGTCGTGACCATCGACGTGGCCAAACAGGAGGTCATGACCAGTGACAACGTGCCGGTGACGGTGGATGCCGTCGTGTATTTTCGGGTGGTTGACCCGGTCGCGTCCGTGGTGAAGGTGGAGGATTATTGGAAGGCCACTTCCCTGATCGCGCAAACCACATTGCGCAGTGTGCTGGGGCAGGCCCCGCTCGATGATCTGCTCTCGCAACGCGACGTGATCAACCAAAAGTTGCAGGGCATCATTGACCGGCAAACCGAGCCGTGGGGGATCAAGGTCACGGCGGTCGAGGTCAAAGACGTGGCTTTGCCGGATAGCATGAAACGGGCGATGGCCAAGCAGGCCGAAGCCGAACGCGAACGCCGGGCAAAGATCGTGAATGCCGAGGGCGAGTTCCAGGCGGCGGAAAAGATGGTGCAGGCAGCCGCGTTGATTAGCCGGCAACCCATCGCCCTCCAACTGCGCTTTCTGCAAACCATGCGGGAAATCTCCAGCGAACATAACACCACCACCTTTCTGCCGGTGCCGATTGACTTGTTCAGTCCGTTTCTCAAGCCGGGGGCGGCGGAGAAACCCTGAGGGCTTCCGGGCTGGAAGGGATTCCGCGTGGTTGACTTTGGCCTTCAGACTTCTGACTTTGAATGGCAGGGTATGCCGATCTACGAATACGAACTCTGCGAAGGCGACTGTGTGGTCTGTGGCGGGCATTTCACCTTGAACCGACCACTCTCCGCCAAGCCGCTCACTCACTGCCCCGCCTGCAAGAAGCCGGTGCGCAAGGTCTTCTCCAGCTTCAGTTCGCCTCAAAAGCTCAAGCCGCTCTCGGTCACGGATGCGAAGAAGGCCGGTTTCACTGTCCTCAAGCGGTTGGGCAAAGGCGAATATGAACGGCAATGAGCGGAAATCGCGCTTTACATCGTTTGGCCGGAAGCTAATCTCAACGCCAGCAATTACTCAACCTATGCGAAAAAACACTTCTTTCCTGGGCGCGGCCCTGTTGGTTGCCGTGCTGGTTTCCGGTTGTGCCAACACGGAGAAAAAGCTGGGCCGCGGCATGAGCAATCTCTATGAGCCCGTCCGGCTGGCGGATATGACCCGCAGCATTGAGCAAACGGCCTTGTATGGCGGGCCGAACTCCAGCTATTCGACGGGGGTTGTTCGTGGATTGGGCAAAACGGTCACCCGCTTCGGTGTTGGGCTCTATGAAATCGTCACTTCGCCCTTCCCGCCTTACGATCCTGTGCTCACCAACTACCTGACCCCCGCTCCGAAGTACCCGGACAGCTACAAGCCGGGGCTGTTCGACGACTCCGTGTTTGCGACGGATACCACGATCGGTTTCAGCGGCGGGGACGTCGCCCCCTACATTCCGGGCAGTCGGTTCCGAATATTCGATGCGCCGTGATGCCGCGCCGGTCCGGCAACTTCACAACCCAGTCTCAGTTTTTTCCTACGCGCCAACCGTCGTTGGCGCGTTTTCTTTGGTAGCGCCACCCGGATTTCAAGATTAATAAATCAGCCTGATGACCGCGCTCGAAAAACGATCTCCCTGCAAAGTTAATCTGTTGCTGAACATCCTCGGCCGGCGGCCGGACGGCTTTCATGCCCTCGAAACCGTTTTTCAGCCGGTCAATCTCTGCGACCACCTTGCCTTCGCCCGCCGTGGCACCGGGATTCAACTCACTTGTAACGATCCCAGCCTGCCGACGGACGCGGGCAATCTGGTTCACCGGGCGGCCACGGCGTTCCTCGGCGCCGCGGAGATCGCCGACGGCGTCCGGATCCACCTGGAAAAGAAGATCCCGTTGGCGGCCGGTTTGGGCGGGGGCAGCGGCAACGCCGCAATGACGTTGTTGGGATTGAATGAGTTGTTTGGCCAGCCACTCCCGGTTGTGAAACTGGCGGAGTTGGCCGCGGCGCTCGGCTCCGACGTGAATTTCTTTCTGCAAGACAAACCGGCGCTCGCCACCGGCCGGGGCGAAATCATAGAGCCGCTCGAACCGTTTCCCGCCCTGCGCGGTTCGAGCTTCTTTCTCATCCACCCCGGCTTCGGCATCTCAACGCCGTGGGCCTATCAGAACCTCGCCCGCTTTCCCGCCGCGCAAAATGGAACGCCCGGCCGGGCGCGGCGTTTGATTAAACTCCTCGAGGCCGGCGATCTCGCCGCCGCCGGCCAGGAGTTTTATAACTCGCTCGAAGCGCCGGCACTGGACAAGTATCCCGTGCTGAAACTGTATCAGGAGTTTCTCCGGTCGCAGGGGGCGGCCGCCACGCTCATGTCCGGTAGTGGCTCCACCACCTTTGCAGTTTTTCCGCAACCGGCCGCGGCGGAAGCCGTCGTCGAAAAATTCAAAGCAAAATTCGGTGAGAACTGCTGGACCGCCGTCGTGCCGGTCTGATGCTGAACCCAGGCCGGCCCCCAAGATCCCGTTCCGCAATGGGGGAGGGCGGCCTTCCGGCTCAACCGCCATTGGTCACCGACGGCAGCCCGAGGGGTTCAGGGGGACGGGGCTGCGGTAGTGGCGGAAATCTCGTGGCCGGCCGCGGCGGCTTGATCGGCGCGGTGGTAACGAGTTGCCGCCACGCTTGCCGCTCGGCGGGCGACATCTGCGACCAGCGTTCGGCGTTCTTCAAAAACTCCTGGCGTTCGGGGGCGCTCATCGTGGCGAACCGGGTGAAGGAGACGATGCACTGCTGGCGTTGTCCGGGTGAAAGTTTTTCGTAGGCCGCCAAGGTCTGCTCCATTTGCTGGCGCTCGCCCTCCGGCAGCGCGCGCAGTACTTTCGCTTTCTCCGCCGCGGTCAACTCCAGCAACTGATTGAACCGACGCTGCAACTTGCGGCGGATTTGATCGGCGGGTGACATCGGCGAATTCGTGCCCGGTTCCACGCTGGCGAGGTAGTTGGCGGTCTGCTGATTCGTTAGCAACCGCTGCTGCACCAGCGGCGGAAGCTGGTCCCACAGCTGAAGCCGCGCCGTGACGAGTTCGCGTGGGCCGGGCGGAATCAGTGCCAGTTGCGCGGCACGGTTGGTCGCCGGCGCGCTGATCAACGGCAGCAGATACCAACGCAGTTCCGTGGCGGTCAGCCGCAACTCCCGCTCCTCGGGCGTGAGCGCCTGATACTCGCGGATTTTTTCCACGAGCCGCTTCTGCACGTCCGCCGTTCGATTGGCGAGATACTGTTTCCGCTCCGGCGTCGGCAGCGCCAGCAGGGTGCGAAAGGAATCCACCGGCGACTTGAGCGTTGGCCCCGGTGCGGGGGGGCTGTCGCCGTTGGGATCGGCACCGGATACCGCGCCCACCAGCAGCCAGCTCAAAGTCCCGGCCCCAACGATGCGGATGAATTTTTGCGGGCAGGGTTTCATTCCATCAACTTGAGCAATTCTTCATCCGCCGCCGCGGGCGGACTGAGCTGGCAGATCACTTCAAAATCGGCAATCACTCCGGGATCTGCCAGCGACGCCGGGGCCACGATCAGAAAGCTCTTTACCAACTCGGCCCGTTGCACGGATTCGTGGTGCCGGAAGGCGAGCCAACCCGCGCCCACTGCGACCGTCAACACCGCAAAGCGCGGCACCCAACTCCGCCACCAGCGAGCCAGTTGCAACCCGCCGGCGGGCCGCGGGGTCGCCGCGTCCCGGTCGATGGCCTGCCACACCCGTGCGGTGAAATTCGACGGCACGGGTGCCTCCGGCAAGCGTGCGAGCGCCTGGCTCAGCCCCAGCTCGGCTTCCGCTTCCGCCTGCGCTTCGGGATGGCCGACAAGCCACGCGCGGAGTTCGGCCTCCTCGGCGGCGGTGAGCGGTCGCCGCCAGCCCAGCTCGCGCAATCGTTGGTAAGTGGGATCAGGCATCATAAACAAACCCTTTCATTCAAAACCGTGTCGTTTGCAAAGTTGCGGTCATTTCTTCTCCTCCCAAACCCCGGTTTGCAGATACGGTTTGAGCCGCAGTTTGAGCGTTTCGCGGGCGCGATGAATCAGGGATTTGGTCGCGGACAGCGAGCAACCCAGAACGGCGGCAATTTCCTCATAGCTGAGTTCCTCCTGGCGGCATAGCAACAGCGCCGTCCGCTGGTTCTCGGGCAGAATTGCAATGGCGGCTTCCACTTTTTCGACCAGTTCGCCCCGCAGCAACTCTTCAGTGGCGGGCGCGACCCGCCGATCCTCGACCTGATAAAGCGGTTGATCGTCCGCGTCACCGTGGGTTTGATCGAGTGAGTCGGCCGGGTGGCGGGTACGGCGGCGGATTTCGTTGAGGCACAAATTACGCGCGATGGTGAAGAGCCAGGTGGAAAATTTCGCCGTGGGTTCGTAGCGCGGGGCGGCCTTCCACACCTGGGCAAAGACGTTCTGCGCCAGGTCCTCGGCTTCGGTCAGGTCACGAAGCGTGCGGAAGGCGAGGTTCATCACCGGTTGTTTGTATTTCTCGACCAACTCAGTGAAAGCGCCGCCATCACCCTCCTTAGCGCGCAGCATCAGGGCGGTATCGGGATCGAGATTGGCGGGCATGACCGCTGACAGGTTAGGTCAACACCGCACGGGGAACAAGGTTGTGCCGGATTAGCGATCCGGAGGCACGGTGGGGCGAGGCTCCTGACGAGCCGGCTCGCGAGGACGCTCGCTCCACCGGCGCGATGAGAGGGTGTCGATACTGGTTTACGGGGCTGGGTTTTGATGAAACGCCCGCCTTCACCCTGGCCATCTCCCCCAAGGCGGGGGGAGAATTATCGTCAGTCGCTTTGCGGTTTGTGCGCTCTTTTGCGGCTGAAAACTTCCGATGTCCCTCAGAGCTTGCCGATGAACCGGCCCAACCGGAGCATCGCTTCTTTGATATTGTCCAGGCTCGTCGCGTAAGCGCAGCGGACGAAACCTTCGCCGCAATCGCCGAAAGCCGTGCCGGGAACTACCGCCACGCGCTCTTCGCGCAGGAAGCGCATCGCAAATTCCTTTGCCGGCAATTTGAACTTCGCCACGCTGGGGAAGGCGTAGAAGGCACCCAGCGGGCGGTGGCAATCCAAGCCCATCTCCGCGAAGGCGTTCGCGACATAGTTCCGGCGACGACGGTATTCGCCGACCATTTCGCCGACATCGAGGTCCGGTCGCGTGAGGGCTTCGATGGCGGCCTTTTGGGCAAGCGAGGAAGCGCAGAGCATGGTGTATTGGTGGATCTTCATCATCGCTTCGATGAGTTCCGCCGGCCCACAGGCATAACCGAGCCGGAAGCCGGTCATGGCCCACGCTTTCGAGAAGCCGTGCAGAAAAATCGTGCGGTCGCGCAGACCCGGCAGACTCACGATGCTCGTGTGCGGGGCGTCATACGTCAGTTCGGCGTAGATCTCGTCGGTGATGACAATCAAATCGCGTTCGCGGGCAAACGCCGCGATGTCCTCCAAATCCTGCCGGCTCATGATCGCGCCGGTGGGATTGTTCGGAAAGTTCAGCATCAGCACCTTCGTCTTGGGGGTGCACTTGGCTTCGAGCATGGCGCGGGTGAGGCGGAAGCCGTTCTCCGCCTTCGTCTCTACCGCCAGCGGGACGCCATTCGCGAACAGGATCGTGGCGCGATAGGAGACGTAGCACGGCTCGTGATAAAGGACTTCGTCGCCGGGATTGATCAACGCCCGCAACGCAAGATCCAGCGCCTCGCTCACGCCCACGGTCACGAGCACTTCGCTCTCGGGATTGTAGTCCGCGCCGAAGGTCTTGCTGACGTACCGGGACAACGCCTTGCGCAGTTCGAGGTAACCGAGGTTGCTCGTGTAATGCGTGGCCCCGCGTTCGAGGGCGAACACGGTGGATTCCCGCACATGCCAGGGGGTGTCGAAGTCCGGTTCGCCGATGCCGAGACTGATCACGTCCTTCATCGTCGTGACGATGTCAAAGAAGTCGCGGATGCCCGAGCGCGGGATGTCGCGCACGACGGTATTGAGGCGATTACGGAGAGACGGACAGGCGTTCATCAGAGGAGTCCTGGTGCATTAAAACGCCAAGGCGCTTGTAAGTTTTCAACATGAAATGGGTCGAGGTGGAGAGCACGCCGTCCAGCGGCGACAATCGTTCGCTCACGAACGTCGCGACCTGGCGGAGATTGTCTCCTTCCACGAACAACAGCAGATCGTAAGTGCCGCTCATGAGATAGGCCGAACGAACCTCCGGGAACCGGCTGATGCGCTCGGCGATGGAATTGAACCCGCCCTCGCGCGAGGGCGTCACCTTGACTTCGATGACGGCGGTGACCTTGTCGAGATTGAGCTGGTCTTCGTTGAGCACGGCCTGGTAGCCGCGAATGACCCCGCGCTTCTCGTATTCCGCAATGCGCTGTTCCACCTCGGCGACCGGGAGGTTGAGCAGTTTGCCGAGGTTGGCCCGCGATTCGAGGGCATTGGCCTGCAAAAGTTTTAGTAGTTCGTCCATAAGCGCCTCAGGGAGGCGGCCAAAACGTAGTGGTTGCCCACGCGGTTCGTCGAGCAGGAAACCGAGCCGGGGGCCGCGCGCAGTGCCCGGCGCCCGCATTCATCCCGGCGGGGTCGCGCGGTGGCCCCGCGCGCTGGTCGCGGCCCCGGATCCGGTTTGCGATCCGGCCGTAATTGGGATTGAACTGGCCCCGGCCCGGCGAATAATCTGCTCCCGAGCGATTTCGCGTTTTTCATGAACGAATGGAACATTCAGTCCCGCGCCCACGCCTGCGAAGCGTGTCAGCAACCATTCGCGGACCGGCAGCCCTATCACACGTTGCTCCGGGATGTGCCGCCGGACCTGCGCCGCACCGACATCTGTGAGCCGTGCTGGCAGCAGCAATCCGCGCAGGGTGCCCCGGCCCCCGCGGGCTTCATTTCGCATTGGCAGGGAGTTTACGAAGTCCCGCCGCCGGTTGTGGAGGCCATCCAAAAGGAAACAGCCGAAACATTATTACGGAAGCTCATCGCGCAAGACGATCCCCGGCACGCGCCCGCCGGCTACATTCTGGCCGTCATGCTCGAACGCAAACGGGTGCTGAAGGTGAAGGAGCAGATCCTCCGCGATGGCAAACGCACGTTTGTTTATGAACAGCCCCGGACCGGCGACCTTTTTACCATCACCGATCCGGACCTGCATCTGGATCAACTCGAAGAAGTCCAACGCGACGTGGCTGCCTTGCTGGAACATGGGTTGACGCCGCCCCCGGCGGCGGAAGTTCCGGTCCCATTAGCCGCGACTGAAATCTCGACGGCGTTGACGCCGGGGCCGATGACCCCGGTCGCTTGAAGCTAACTTGCCGCCCGTGTCCGACTTCGCTGCATTGCAAACCCGACTGGGCTACACCTTTCAGGACGTGGGACTCCTGCGGCTGGCGCTGACCCATCCTTCCATCGCATACGAACAAGGCGCGCCGGCGCAACACAACCAGCGGCTGGAATTCCTCGGTGACGCCGTGTTGCAACTGGCGCTGACCCGCGAGCTGTACGAGAAATTTCCCGTGGTCGATGAAGGCCCGCTCACCAAGGCCCGCGCCAAGCTCGTTAATCGCCGGACCCTCGCCGTCCACGGTCGCGCGTTGGGCCTGGGCGAACATCTGATCCTGAGTCGCGGCGAGGAAGTCAATGGCGGCCGTGACCGCTCCTCCGCGCTGGCCGACGCCTACGAAGCGCTGGTGGGCGCCATTTTCATGGATGGCGGCTACGATGTGGCGCGCGCGTTCATTCTGCGCGAATTCGGCGCGGCGTTCGGCACCTTGGACGTGATCCCGATGCTGGAGAATCCGAAAGGCGAGTTGCAGGAGCTGCTCCAGGCGCGCTCGCCGGAAGCGCCGCAATATCAGGTCATTTCCACCACCGGTCCGGATCACGACCGCGTGTTTGAGTGTACGGTGCATCATGTCGGGGTCGAGCTGGCGCGCGGTACGGGCAAAAGCAAGAAAGCGGCAGAGAGCGAGGCGGCGCTTGCCGCCCTGAACAAATTGCGCGCGGCGCCGGACCTGCCCGTCGGTTGCACGGTTGCCGGAGGAACTCCGGATTGAAAGTGGGGGATAAGAGAGGGTAAAAGTTAGCCGCCCAAAGCGCGCGCAGCTCACTTTCCCACTTTGTCCCGTGCTCCCCTTCCCGCGGCAGCTGGCCAAGTTTTCACAATGAAAAGCTTCCTTGCTCCAAATCAAAAAGCGCTCATCGGCGTCGTTCACCTCCGGCCGCTGCCCGGCTCGCCGCGGTGGGGTGGGGATTTGAACGCCGTCATTGATTGCGCCGTCGCCGATGCCCGGGCTTACGAACGCGGCGGCGCGCACGCCATCATTATTGAGAACTTTGGGGATGTGCCTTTCACGAAGCACAGTGTTGGTCCGGAAACGGTGGCCGCCATGAGCGCCGCCGGTTGCGCAATTCGCGCTGCGGTGAACCTGCCGCTCGGCTTCAATGTCCTGCGCAATGACGCCCAAGCGGCGCTCGCCCTCTGTGCGGCCTGTGATGGTGCTTTCATCCGGGTCAATGTTCATACCGGCGCAATGCTTACCGACCAGGGTCTGATAGAAGGCGACGCGTTCAACACTTTGCGCTACCGCGCCCGCATTCGGCCCGCTGCCGAAATCCTGGCCGACGTCCATGTCAAGCATGCGGTGCCGCTCGGGGAATGGACGTTGGAAGACTCGGCGCGCGACACGGTCGCACGCGGTCTGGCCGACGCGCTGATCGTCTCCGGCGTCGGTACCGGACAGGCGGCGGACGTGGCGGAGGTGGAACGCGTGCGCCGGGCCTGTCCCCGGACGAAACTGCTCATCGGCAGCGGAGTGGATGTTAAAAACGTGGGCAAATATCTCCGGTTCGCCGATGGAGTCATCGTAGGTACCGCCCTCAAACGCGACGGGAAACTGGCGAATCCAGTGGATTTCAAACGGGTCGCGGCGCTGGTGAAAGCGATGCGGTGAAGGATCACATCATGGACAAGCTCGTCAGTCCGGTGGAGGACTGAATTGCCCTTTGCCAAAATTGGGGCGGCGCGCTAGTTTCTCACTGCCATGAGCACGTTGGTTGAAATCCAAAATGCCGTTGCGCTGCTTCCGAGCAGCGAGAAACAAGCCTTGCAGCTTTGGCTCAATTCCCAAGCCGAGCCAGAGATGACGACCCAGGAAGAGCAACGCTTGCTCCGCTCACTGGATGAGGCCATGCGCGACGTTGATGCCGGCAAAGGCGTTTCGATGGATGAAGTCCGCAAGCGCGTCGGCTCCTGGGCTGCAAAATAATCTTCTCGCCGCAGGCCATCGCGGATTTGGAATCCGCCGTTCGTTTCATTGCCAAAGATAACCCGTCCGCGGCCGTCCGCGTGGGCAACGCGCTGATTGATCGGGTTTCGATTCTGGAGAATTTCCCCTTGGTCGGTTCGCCGTATCCCAAACGACCCAGCGTCCGCAAACTCGTTTCCCGGCCTTATATCATCTTCTACCGCCCGCGGCTGGAGGAAAACGGCGTGGACATTCTGCGCTACTGGCACGGCGCGCGAGGAGTTCCGGAATTGTGACCATCGCGATCTGATTCAATCTTATCGTGCCGGTGGCGGAGCAAAAGTTGCAGGCAACGGCCCCGCGAATACTTGGATACGAACTCCGCGCTGCTCACTTTTTTTCGGCCTGGAAGCTTACCTGGGGTGTCACCGAAGATTTCCCTGATTCCATTCGTTGCGTTGTCTCGAACGCTTTGATCCGGGTCCTCCCGAAGTTGGCGAAGCAGTGGTAACGCCGGTTTCCGCTCTTCCGGAAATTGCACGCTCCATTCGCCAGTCAGGTAATTGGCCGCCTCGTTACGCACGTCGGGAAATCGGTTGGTCATCCCCTTCATGAGACACGGCACGGCAGCCGCGCCCGTGCCCAGCGTTGCGAGCATTGCGCGTAGCGCGACATCAGAATCATCGTGGTCCATCAACGCCACCAACGCGGGCAGCGCAGGTCGGGCGTGCTCTCGCAAAGAGATAAATGCGCCGACGGCTTCCATGCCCGCGTCGTAATCGTAAAGACCAAACACTGGTTCTCGATAAGCAAGACGCACCAGCTCAAATACCCGCCGCCGTGCGTTCGATGATTTCGCGGAGCGAAGTTTGGGGGCGGAAGCCGGTGATGCGTTCCAGTTTGTCCACCACCGGCTTGCGACGGCGCATGTCATCGAAACCGGGGGCATAAGCCTGCGCGTAAGGCACAAACTCGAGTGCGGATTTTGAACCGAGGGTTTCAATCACGCGTTGCGCGAGGTCGCGGATGCTGATTTCCTCCGTGCCGCCAATGTTGAAAACTTGACCGCGCGCCGCGGGCGTATTTTGCAACCGCACCAGCGCCTCCACGGTGTCGAGCACGTAGCAGAAGCAGCGGCTTTGTTGGCCGTCGCCGAAGACCCGGAGCGGTTCCCCGCGGCGGGCGGCCGCGATGAACCGGGGCAGAACCATGCCGTAACGCCCGGTCTGGCGGGGGCCGACCGTGTTGAACAGGCGGACGATGACCACCGGCAGATCTTTCTCCCGCGCATAGGCCAAGGCCAGGAATTCATCCATCAATTTCGAGCACGCGTAGCTCCAGCGCGATTGATGCGGCGGGCCGATGAGCAGGTCATCCTCCTCGCTGAAGGCCGCCTTCTGACTTTTGCCGTACACTTCCGAAGTCGAGGCCATGAGGAGCGGCACGCGGTGGGGCGCGGCGACTTCGAGCAAGACCTCCGTTTCGTGCAGGTTGGTTTCCAGGACATGGATCGGCGATTTAACGACCAGATCCACGCCCACCGCGGCCGCGAGATGAAAGATGGACTCTGCCTGCGCGACCAAGGCCGGCAATTCAGCGCACGTCGAGATTTTGGCTTCGATGACGCGGAGCCGGGAATTGGCTTCCAGCGCCCGCAGATTTCCCCGGTTGCCGGTGGACAGATCGTCCAGGACCACCACGGATTTCCCGGCGCGCAACAGTCGTTCCACGAGATGCGAGCCGATGAAGCCGGCACCGCCCGTGACGAGGATGGGTTTTCCTCCGCCGCTCATTCCAATGCTTTCGCCACGGCTTCTGCCAGTTTCTGACGATACGCCGGGTCGGCGATCCGCCGGGCTTCCTCCGGGTTCGAGAGGTAGCCGCCCTCGATTAATACGGCCGGGCGCTGCTGGCCGCGCAGCACGCCGAGAAAACGCGCGCGGCGCACGCCCCGATCCTGATTACCGTTCACCTGCAACAGACACCGCTGGAGGCGCACGGCATAGCGCAGGTTGTCCGCGTCGTGGGCATTGTTCGGAAAAACCAGGCGCAAATCGTCCTCGTAGCCCCGGGTCAGGCTCGACGGCAGCCCCGTGGGGGTCAGGCAGTAAACCTCGAGCCCGGCCTGCTCGCGGCTTTCGCCGGCCGAGTTGAAATGCAAGCTGAGGAAGAGATCGGCCTGGTATTGCTCCGCAAAGGCCACCCGGTCGGGGAGGGAGACATCGACATCGTTTGTGCGGGTCAGATGAACCTGCCAGCCTTGTTGCACCAGCAATGCGGCGAGGCGCCTTGCCCAGTCGAGCGTGAATTCCTTTTCATGCCGCCCGTCCACGATGCTGCGGGTACCCGGACTCGTGCCTCCATGGCCAGGGTCAAGCACGATTACGCGGCCTGGCGAAGTGGTCACGGCCAGACCGCGCGCCAGCGGTTCGAGGGTCTTCTTCACATCCAACGGGTGCAGATAAACCTGGTCCCCGATTTGTTGCGGCGCAAAACCAAGCCGGACATCCAGTTGATCCCAGAAGGCGGCTTGGCTGCCGACCCGCACCGCGAAGACGCCGTGCAAGGTTTTGATGGCGTAAACGACCTGCGGCAAAAGGGGGATCGTCCGCATCGCGTTCAGCCCATTGGATGCGGCCCAGGCATTGAGCGAAACCCAGTCGGTGGCGGCGGGGGTCGTTGGGGCCGGCGGCGGGGTTGGAGTTTCCTTGGGTTTGGCGGCCACCGTGGCTTCGGCCACGGGCAAATGGGTGGGCGGGATGGAGCTCGGGGCCGGCTCGGGTTCGCGCGCCGATCCCAGCTCCGCGTCCCAATTCGGCGGGAGTGCCTGGCTCGCGGGTCGGGGCACGGTGTTGCAACCGGTCAGCAGGACCAGGGCAACGGCCAGGAGAATTGCGAGTTTCGACACGCTACCATTGTGCGAATGGACCGGGCCGACTCAAGCCCACGTTTTGATTGGAGGTCTATTCCGGCGGTTTCCCCGTTCGATACGGCTGCTGCTTTTGATACAATTGGAGCCGGGCCTCAATCTCAGTGGCCAGGTTCGTGTTACCAAAAGATCGCGCCCGATCCAGGGCGGTTTGGGCCGTCCGCAATGCGTCGTCGAACCGGCCAACCTCCGCGTAGGCGGCGGCCAGCGTATCCAGCAGCGTCGGCTGTTTTGGATCGGTCACTTTCGATGCCGGTTCGACCAGGGTGATGGCCTCGGTCCCGTTCCGGTGCCGGGCGTCGGGCGTCGTGGCGAGCAGCCACGCGAGCGCGCCCAAAGCATCCGGCCAGTCGGGCCGCAAACGGACCGCCGTGCGCAGGTGGTTGAGAGCCGGATCCGGTTGGTGCAAGCGGGCGCGGGCCTGGCCCAGATAAAAATGCGCGGCCGGGTTGTCCGGAGCGGCGTTCACCACGGCTTCCAGCTGGGGCACGGCTTCCTGGGTGTTTCCCCGGAGATAGAGATTCCGGCCCAGATTGTATTGCGCGTCGAGATTGGCAGGTTCGAGCCGGAGGGCTTCGGCGAAGTGGGTGTTCGCTTCGTCGAGGCGGCCCAGCTTGCCGAGCGAGATGCCCAGGTTCAAATGCGTCCGGGCCAGGCGTGGGTCAAGTTGCAGGGCGTCTTCATAATGGCTGATGGCCGCCAGATGATCCCCCATTCGGGCCCGGGCGCCGCCAAGATTGCTGTGGGCTTCCGCATATTTCGGATCCCAGCGGACCGCCGCTTCCAGATAGGGAATGGCCTCCGCCAACTTCCCGGCGGACACCAGTTCCGCACCCAGATTGCACGCCGCTTGGGGATGGCCGGGATACAGGCGGAGCACTTCCTGATGTTCAGCGATGGCGCCGGTCAGATCCCCAATTCGTGCCAGGGCGACCCCGAGGTTGTTGCGATAAACCGCGCTCTCGGGTTTCAGGCTCACCGCCTTGGCGTAGGCATCCGCGGCATCGCGATGCTCGGCCAGGGCGCTCAGGGCGATGCCGATGCCATTGAAACCCACCACGTAAGCGGGCTTCTTCCGAACCAGGTCGAGGTAGCCGGCGACCGCGAGGTTCAGGTGTTCCCGCGCCGCGTTGGTGTTGCCGCTGCGAGCGAGTCCGACGCCTAGGTAAGTGCGGAGGTCTGGATCGACAGGCTGAATCCGTACTGCCTCGGCATAATGTTTCACTGCTTCGCTCAAGCGATTCTCCGCCTCGAGCAGGATGCCCAGATTGCATTGCGCCTTGGCGTTTTCGGGTGTGACTGCCACGGCCCACTCGAAGAGCGCGCGGCTGCTAGACCAGTGCTCAACCTGCTGGCGTGTAAGTGCCGCACAGGTGAGCAGGATTGCCGTCGACAGGATCGCACCGACCACGCGCATACGTCGCGCATGGGAGAAGAGCTCCGCACCCATCCAGACAATGATGATGAACAGTCCGAGGAAGGGGAAATATGTGTAACGATCCGCCATCGCCTGGCTGCCGACCTGCACCAGGCCGATCACCGGCACCAAAGTGCCTACAAACCATGCCCAACCAACGAAGACGAAAGGGCGTTTTCGCGCCGAGAGGAGTACGACGACCGACACCAGGACCATAGTGACTGCAGCCGCGGCAATCTGCCATCCCGCCCACGCATCAGGGAGTGGATAAATCGCGATCAGGTCCGCCGGCCAGAACATTTTGCCGACATAGCGGACGTAGGCGATCAATGCGTTGGCCAGCCGCGCCGGAAACGAAAGCTCCCAAACCGCGACCACGGCACCTCCCTGTTTTTGTACCCAAAAAGTCACTGCGCTCATGAGCAGCGACAGCGTCAGCCATGGCCACTTTTCCCGTGCCAGTTGGGCAAACCGTCGGAGTTGTTCGCTCCACGGCGCGGCCGGCCGGTATCGGCGCAGCGGCCAGCCATCCAGGAGCAACAACAGAAACGGCAACGTGACATACATGCCCTTGCTCAACAGGCTCAGCGCATAAAACAGCAACGCCGGCCAGATGTCCCGGAGGCCGATGATGGCTTTCGACGCAGTGCTTGCGGTGGCGCCGGAAGTTGGGTCAACCGGCAAGCCTGCCCCCAACACCTTTCGGGAATAAACCCGCAGCGCAAGCAGGGCGAAAAGGGTGCTGAGGACATCCTTGCGTTCCGAAATCCACGCCACGGACTCGACATGTGCCGGATGCAGCGCGAACAAAGCGGCCACCATGGCGCTCCGCCAGGTCGCGCCCGTCATCTGCCGCAACCAACCGAACAAGAGGAGCGCATTGACAATGTGGAGGCCGAGGTTGATCAAGTGATGCGCGCCCGGATTCAAGCCAAAGAGCTGGCAATCCAGCATGTGCGAGATCCAGGTCAGCGGATGCCAGTTGCAGGCATGCACCCGCGTGAAAGCCCAGCGGATATTCTCGCTGCTGACGCCGCTGTGAACGTGGGGGTTGTATTTGACGTACTCCTGATCGTCGAATTCGACAAAGCCAAACTGGGAAACCCGCCAGTAACTTGCCAGCGTCACAATGGCCAGCATCAGCCCGAGCCAAAGGCGCGATCGGCGGTGCGTGTCGGTTTCCATCGGGGAAATCTAGCCAAACCTCGTGGTCGCAAAAGCCAAAACAAGGTTGCGAAGCGCGGCAACCACGCCATCATTTGCCGGCAGACCAAACCAGACTGCCCAACGTTTGAAAATCCTTGTCGCCATTACCGGAGCCAGCGGCACGCTGTACGCCCAGCGCCTGCTCGACAATCTTGACCCCCAAACGCACGAAATTCACGTTGTGCTCAGCAATTACGCCCAACAGGTCATTGCGCAGGAATTACCCGGCGGCCTGCGCCTGCCCGCGGGCGTGAAGGCCCACGGCCTGAAGAGCATGAACGCCCCGTTTGCCAGCGGCTCCAATCCGCCGGACGCGATGGTCGTCATCCCCTGCACGATGGGGACGCTGGGTCGCATAGCGCACGGTTACAGCGAAGATGTGTTATTGCGGGCCGCCGACGTGGTGCTGAAGGAGAAGAAGAAGCTCATCCTGGTGCCGCGCGAAACGCCCTTGAGCCTGGTTCACGTCAAGAACTTTGAATTCCTGTTGCTGGCCGGAGCGACCCTGGTCCCGGCCAATCCCAGCTTTTATTCCGGTGCGAGCACCATCGTCGAGCTGGTGGATACCGTGGTCGCCCGCGTGCTGGATCACCTCGGTGTGGCGCATCGGCTTGTGGAACGATGGGCCGAGGAGAAAGAATGAAATGAAAAGCGGTAAACATCCAACATCCAACATCCAACATCCAACGCCGAAAGATCCGGCCGACGATGTCTGGGTGTTGAGCGATGGCAACAAGGAGAATCGCAAGTATGACCTGGAAGAGCGCCTTCTGGAATTTTCCTCGGCCATAATTGATCTGTCAGAGAAGCTGCCCGCCACCCGCGCCGGCAACCACATCGCCGGACAAGTTCTGCGCTCGGGCACCTCGCCGTATCCCAATCACGGTGAGGCCGAGGACGCCGAGTCGCGCGAAGACTTCATCCATAAGCTAAAGATTTGTCTCAAGGAACTGCGCGAGACCCGCCGCTGGGCGCGGCTCATCAAACACAAAGGCTGGGTGAAGGCAGAGGCCGCGTTGGTTTTTGTTTTAGGCGAATCGGAAGAGTTGATCCGGATTTTCTTTGCCAGTGTCCAGACCGCAAAGAAAAATGCCCTGGCCGAAAAACGTCATTCATCCCAAGGAATGCGCTATCCCACCAGCGAAGCCGGCTGATCCTTGGATGTTGGAGGTTCGATGTTGGAGGTTCGATGTTTTCTCTGATCAACAAATGGCTCTCGTTCGTGCGCTTTTCGCACACGGTGTTTGCCCTGCCATTTGCGCTTGCCGCGATGGCGGTGGCGGCGCGGGAAAATCGCGGCTGGCCCGGGTGGCGCACCTTCGGCTTGATTCTCGTCGCGATGGTCGGTGCCCGCACCTGTGCGATGGCTTTCAACCGGATCGTGGATCGCAAATTTGACGCACTGAATCCGCGCACCGCGAACCGGCATCTGCCCGCCGGACAAATCACCCTGGGCAGTGCAGTCGCCCTCTGCGTGCTCTCCGGTGCGGGGCTGGTGGTCGCGAGCTGGTTGCTCAATCCCGTCTGCTTTTGGCTCTCCCCGGTGGCGCTCGTGGTGATCTGTTTCTACTCGTTGACCAAACGCTTCACGGATTACACTCATGTTTTTCTCGGCCTGGCGCTGGCGCTGGCCCCGGTGGGGGCCTGGCTCGCGGTCCGAAGCGAGTTTGGTTTTGCATCCCCCGCCGGCATGTTTGCCTCTGCGGAAGCCATGCGGGAATGGCTGGCGGCGGCGCGGATCGGTCTGCAGCCGGTCGTCCTGGCGCTGGCCGTGGTGCTCTGGCTGGTCGGCTTCGACATCATCTATGCCCTCCAGGATTACGAGTTCGACAAGCGCCAGGGCCTGCATTCGCTCGTTGTGGCCTGGGGGCCCAAAAACGCACTCGCCGCCGCGTTCCTCGCCCACCTCATCATGTGCGGACTGCTGTTCGCTTTCGGTTTGTTGTGCAAGTTCCGTTTCGTTTACGGCATCGGTTGGATTCTCATCGTGGGCTGCCTTGTGCTGGAACACTGGATTGCGCGCCGCCGCAGTTTGAACTGGATCAATGTGGCCTTCTTTCGCCTCAACGCCCTGGTCAGCGCAATCTTTCTGATCGTGGTGCTGGCGGAGGTGATCTTCCGAGGCGGCTTCCGTTTGCGCTGAGCGGGCCGCGATCATCCGGTGTTATGGGCGGTCGCGGACCCTGCTCGGCCGAGGATAATGAGTTGGGTCTTGCCGGATGGCCGCCAGATCCGCTGCTTGACGGTGGCGGCTCGGGTTCCGGTTTCAAATCAGAAACCAAGTCCCGCCAAATCCTCGCCTCGCTCAGGCGAAGCTCGCCCGCAGGTAATCGAGGCTGCGGCCCGCGATGATCTCCGGCCCTTCCTCGAACTTGAATACCTCAACGGAGACATAACTATCATAGCCCACCTCCCGCAGCGTGGCGGCGATGGGTTTGAAGTCCACGTCGCCAAACCCGGGGCCTTTCAGATTCTTGTCGTTTGCGTGAAAATGCGCAAAGTGCGGCCAGGATTCACGGATGATCTGCGGAATGGGTTTGGCCTCGGAGGACATCGCCTTCACATCGATGATGATCTTGAACGCGGGCGAATGGAACGGTTTTACAAATTCGATCGCTTCCGCCGCGGTGTTGATAAAATTGGTTTCCGCGGGGGCGAGCGGCTCGAAACAAATGGTTACACCCCGGTCCTCCGCCCGTTTGACGGCATCGCGGAAGGTGGTCGCAGTCCATTCCCAGGCCTGGGCGGGCGTGACTCCGGGCAGCAAATTCCGCTGCTTTGGGGAGCCGACGACCATGATCGTGCCGCCAAGATCGGCGCAGCAATCCACCAGTTCGACGAAGTACTTCGCCGTCCGGGAGCGGATGGCGGCATCCGTGTGGTTCAGGTAAAGGCCCTCCGGTTTCACCAGCAGCCAGTGGAGACCCACGATGGCGATGTGGTGCCGCGCCGCCAGTTCGCGGATACGCTGGCGTTCGGTGGCGGAAATTTCGGTGACCGCGTTGGCGAGCGTGAACGGGGCGATTTCCAGACCGTCGTAGCCGAGCCGGGACGCATGGGCCAATGTTTCCTCCAGTTTCCAACCCTGATAAATCTCGTTGCAGATGGCA
>CAZIJO010000036.1:0-35378 GCA_964539515.1 uncultured Bifidobacterium sp.
CGACGCGGACGTGGACGGCATGCACATCCGCAACTTGATGATCACCTACTTCTTCAAGTTCTTCGAACAACTCGTCCAAGCCGGCCACGTCTATGTGCTGGAGACGCCGCTGTTCCGCGTGCGCAACAAGGAGAAAACGATCTATTGCTACAGCGAAGCCGAACGCGACAAAGCCGTCACTGAACTCGGGGGCAAACCGGAAATCACGCGCTTCAAAGGCCTGGGCGAAATCAGCCCGAAGGAATTCGCGCAATTCATCGGCAAGGAAATGCGGTTGAGCAAAGTGGAATACGCACCGCGCGCCGAGTCGGCGCCGATCTTCAACTTCTACATGGGCAAGAACACGCCCGAGCGCAAAGACTACATCATGGACAAGCTCGTCGTCCCGGTGGAGGAGTGAACTTATCTCGGCTTCAAAACTACGGCGACTTGAGTCGGAAGAATTTCTCCCCAGCCGCGACGGGCAGGCTGGCAGATATTTGACCGGCGTTGGTGACGGCTAACAATCCGACCGGTGACCATGAATTCGGCAGTGCCATATTTGCCGTCTCCTGAAGTTGAAAGGTAACGGCTGTCATCGGCCACGAGACAATCACAAAAGCATTCGAGCGCGCGATGCTCAGCGAAGGTGGGGCGGCATCGCCATACAGGCGGGCCACATACTGGCGCAATGCGCCGCTGACGGTTCTGAAATCGCCACCGATCAGCATGTTGCCATCCGGCTGCAACGCGATGGAACGAACGAACCCGTCGGGTCCTGCGCCGGGATCGAAGTTGTTGTCCAAGGTGCCATCGCTGTTAAGCCGGGCGATGCGCTGGCGATTCGTGCCGTTGACGGAAGTGAAGGAGCCAGCGATGAGCGTCCGTCCGTCTGATTGCAACGCGAGGCAGGTCCCCACGCCATTCGAAATGGTAACCGGCCCAAAACTAGAATCGCGACTGCCGTTGCTGTTGAGTCGGGCCACCGTGTTTGCGCCGCCAACAACGACCCTCCCATCAGGCTGCAACGCAAGAGCGACAACCGAAGCCGGCTCCTGGCCCAGTTGGAAGCTGGCGTCCAGGCTGCCGTTGGGATTGAGCCGGGCCACGGTGGCGTTCGTACCGTTCAAGAACAGGCCGCCTGCAATCACAATCTTGCCGTCCGGTTGTTGCGCCATTGCTGTGACGTAACTGTCAGGCAGATTGAATACGCTTTCCAAACCTCCATTCGCGGCAAAACGGCCGAGGAAGGGATGAACGTACTGAGCGAACGTCTCATCCCCGGTAATCGTGGATACGGAGTAACCACTGACAAGAACCTTGCCATCCGTTTCCACCAAATGCGCCGTGGTCACGGCGCCCTGATAACAACCGTAACGCGGATCACCCAGACAATCTTCGAGATGATAGAACGCCGTCAGCGGCGGGTTGTAGGGTGACGAGACGAACCCGTGATCCCACCGCCCATTCCCGTTCAGCCGCAACCGCCCGTGCTGGTTGGTGCCGTTCACCATGGCCAACTCGTCGCTGAGTGGCCCCCACCAGGGATCGCCCATCACGAGCGGACCGCCGACCAGCACCTTGCCATCCGGCGACAACGCGAGTTGGGAAACGGCTCGTTCCAATCCGCGCCCGGGATCGAAAGTCAGATCGAGAGTGCCATCGCTATTCAGCCGGGCGAGGCGATTGCGATTCGTGCCGTTGACGGTGGCGAAGTTGCCGCCAACCAGAACCTTGCCATCCGGTTGCAGAGCGACGGCCTCCACACCGCCCGATTCGGTGCTGGCGTTGAATGTGTGGTCCCAAGAGCCGTTGCTATGGAGGCGATTGACCTGGCTCGAATTGAACCCGTGACGCACCAGCAGTTTTCCATCCGGCTGCACGAGGATGCTTCCGACCAGAGCAAGCGGTCCGGTATTCGTGGAGACAAAACTCGCGTCGCTGCTGCCGTCGGCGTTGAGCCGCTTCACCGAGTATTGGTCGGCGATCTGACTCTGACCGTCTTCAAGGGATTGCTGCACCTGACGTGACCAGACCCCGACGAGCACTTTGCCATCCGGCTGCAAAGCCAGGGCGGTGATGTTGGTGGATTTGAAACAGGAATAGAGCGGGCCGCAGTCTGGATATTGAACCGGGACGAAACCCGCGTCGAAGGTGGAGTCCAATGTTCCGTTCGCATTTAGGCGCGCGACGCTGTTGCGATTCGTTCCATCCACCGTGCCGAATTCTCCGGCGATGAGCACCTTGCCATCCGGTTGGAGAGCGATGAACGACACGGCGCGATCCGCTCCGGCCCCGGTGTTGAAGCTGGGGTCCAGCGTTCCGTTGGCGTTGAGCCGGGCGATAAACAAGCGGTTCGTGCCGTTGATGCTGTAAAAATTTCCCCCTACCAGAATCCTGCCATCCGGGAGCGGAAGCAGGGCGCGGAAGTCGTGTGATTGATCGGAGTATTCCGCTCGGGCCGGAGTGAAGCTGCCATCGAGACTCCCGTTGGCGTTGAGCCGCAGCACGGACACGACGTTGTAGGCGTAGCAATCGAACTCATCGCAGATTGTTTCATAAAACAGGCCGCCGACGAGCAGCTTGCCGTCCGGTTGCAGCGCGAGCGTCGTAACCGTGCTGATGGAAGGAGCCTTAAACGTCGCGTCGCCGCTGCCGTCCGCGTTGAGCCGCGCGAGGTTCGTGCGCACGAGACCTTTGACCGTGGTAAAGGAGCCGGCGATGAGAACTTTCCCATCCGGCTGCACGAGAACGTCGGTCACACGGCCATTGACGCCCGAGCCGGGATCGAAGGACAGGTCCACATCGCCCGCCGCGGCGAGCGACCGGGAGCAGCAGGCGGTCAGTTGCACCAGCAGACTTGCGGCGAGGATGATCGTCCCAGGCGAGAATAGTTTTTTCATAGGCTGCAGCTTTCTGGAACGTGGCCCGGCGCACAAAGCGTGGGCGAACCACTTTGGGATTTCATAACAAGATCGTGACGGCGAGCGTCTAACGCGGACGCGCCTCGTTCAAGGCAATGCCAGTGTGACCAGTCGGCCCGTGGCCAGTTCGGCAATCACCACGCGGTCACCACGGCGATCCACGACCATGCTCGTGGGCGAGGTGAGGCAATCGGCAAGCACGACCGGACCCGCATCTGGCGATGAAAAGTATTGGAGGCGACCCGGACCAGGCACAGGAAAGGTCAGGTTGTGTTCCAAGGTCAGATAATCATCACCACATCCACGGAGCGGAGTGACATCGATGGCGGAGGACAAGCCCGCGAGCAGTGGCGTGACGGCGCCCGTGCGCGGGTCAACGTGTTGAACTTGCGAGTAACCCGGGATGAAGAACGGTCCACCGCTCAACAAGGTCACCGCGAGTTGATGGCCGTCCCAACGAATGCTGGTAGGAACATTTTCGAGAACGGGCGGGCCGATCGGCAGGCGCGGATTCGGTGTGGGCGGGAAGCTCGCCAGGGTTTCCTCTGTGCCGCGGACAGCATCCACCTTGCGGACGCGGTTGAATCCAGCATCCACGATGTAGAGAAACCGTCCCCAACCGACGACTCCGTAAGGATGTGAATGCCGGACATTATCCGCGAAATTGGGACGCGGCTCAGGCGCGTAATCAGGAAAGTCCACGATGAGTTGAATGATCATGCGGTGTCCCCGTGCATCCGCACGAATCAACCGTTGACCGGCTTTCAACGATTGATGATCGGCCAACGTCAGCGCGACGCCAGTGGTGGTGTCCTCCATCGCTGCGCTGAACGTCACTGCCAGCACCGAACTGAACAGCGGCGAAGCGGGAGCGGGATTGGCGCGTTCCGTTCCGGGAACTGGACCAGCCAAAGTGACATCGCCCTGGCCGTTCACTACAAAAAGGGTCCGACCTTCCAGGTAAACGCCCGTGGTCCCATTGAAGTCACCGACGAATGTCCGCGCCGAAGGAAGCCCTTCGATGAGAGTGCGCCGATTCCCTTTCCGGTCCACGATCGAAACGCGTCCGTTGTTCGGCACTTCCGGTCCGCCCTCCGCCACAATGAAGTTGCCACGTGGCGTTTGAATAATCTTGCTCGGAGCTTGAAGACCGGCTGCGAACGGCTCAATACCCGGACACGGTACTTGCGCCTGGAGATTGCTCGTCCAGGCGGTGCAAAGGAGCCCGAGCGTGAGTGTTAAGGTTTGAGTGCGGCCGGTAAACCGGCGAGGTGGGAATTTTGTTTTCATGAGTTGAGTGGTTTTTGCTTTCCGTGACGACATGAGCCAGATCCCGGCGAAAAGGCTCACGCGAAACCAACTTTCGCGCTACGCCTTGTCGGCCGAGTCATTGAGCCTTCAAGCGGAAATATTTTTGAGGAGCGACCATCGGACTGGTAACCGAGATTTGATTGCCGTTCGTTGCACCAGGTTGCGCCACCGGCGTCCAGAAAGCGGGAACTGCGAGGTTCGTGCTTTCGTACAACTGAAAGTTCAGCGCGGTCACAGGCCACAGGAGGACCAGATTGTTTCCCGACCGAATGAGGTTAAGCACGGGCATGGTGGAATCGCCGTAAAGCCGCGCGACGTGCGGACGGACTACACCGTTGATCGAGCTGAATTCGCCGCCGATGAGGATGTTGCCATCGGGTTGCAGTGTGATCGTACGAACCGAGCCGTTCGCGCCGGTGACAGGATTGAAACTCGTGTCCAGACTGCCATCGGCGTTTAGCCGGGCAATGCGGTTGCGGGTCGTGCCGCTGAAGCTGGTGAATGAACCACCGATGAGCACCTTGCCGCTCGGTTGCAGCGCGACCGACGAAACCCCAAAGCTTCCCGCGCCCGGATTGAAACTCTCGTCCAGAGTCCCATTGGCATTGAGGCGGGCAATTCCATAGCTCACGTTCGTGCCATGCATGCTGTTGAAATCGCCCCCGATCAACACCTTGCCGTCGGCTTGCAGCTTGATCGAAGCAACCCAGCTTCTTCCAGTTATGCCGGGATTGAAGCTGTTGTCCAAGGTCCCATCCGCATTGCGCCGCGTGAACCAAACCTGCTGGCCGCCGACCAGCACCTTGCCATCCGGTTGTACCGCCAGCGCACTCACACCCAAAGGCACATCGGACTGGCCTCCAATGACCGGCGCAAAGTTGGTGTCGCGACTTCCATCCGCGTGGACCCGGGCAAGGAAGGAGCGGTAGGTCTCGTAGGGATGACTATCTGTCAGGTCGAGATCAACGGTAGCGGAGTAGCCGCCGACGAGCACCTTGCCGTCCGGCTTCACCAGGATGGTGCTGGCCACCCAGGACTGCGAACATACGAAGTCAGGACCACCCCGGCAATCCCCGGTCTGAATCACAAACGCCAGGTCAGGATTGAAGCTGCTGGAAACGAAAGTGCTGTCCGCACTTCCATCCGCGTTGAGCCGGGCGCTTCCGTATCGGTTCGTGCCGTTGATGAAGGTGAACGCCCCGCCGATCAGCACCTTGCCGTCGGATTGAACCGCGAGCGCGGAAAAGCGGTCCACTTGCCTTCCCGGATTGAAACTACTGTCGAGGTTGCCATCGGAATTGAGGCGGTCGAGGTAGCTGTGGTTGGCGGAATTGACGGAGGTGAAATTGCCACCGATGACAATGCGACCGTTGGAATTCACCGCGATAGCTTGGACTATCGGATAGTTGAGAACCGTAAATCCTGTACCGGGATTGAAGCCGCCTTCCAAACTGCCGTTCGCATTCAGTCGGGCGATACCGCGGCGGACCGAACCGTTGACGATGTCAAAGCCGCCGCCGATGAGCACGTTGCCGTCGGATTGCACAGCGACAGACTGAATGCTATTTGCGGTGACCGGACTGAAACTGCCATCCAGACTTCCATTGGCAATTAGCCGGGTGAGGTTTCCATTGGTGAAATCACCAACGACGAGCGCCTTGCCATCTGATTGCAAAGCGATTTTCTGAATCCACGGCAATCCGGCGCCCGCGTTGAAAGTTCCATCGGGACTCCCGTTTGCATTCAGACGGACGAAGGAGTAGCGATAGTCATCGTAGCAACCGTGCGCATCGCAGACATTCGTGACCGACCAACCTCCGACGAGGATTCGACCGTCCGGTTGCAACGCGACGGGCGACCCCCAGAAGTCCACGCCGGTTGGATGAAAACCGGCGTCGAGACTTCCATCGGTATTTAGCCGCGCCAGACTTCGGACGGCGTTAGTGCCAGTGCCAGCGAAGAATGTCCCTGCGATCAGCGCCTTGCCATCCGCTTGGAGGGCGATGGATTGCACGTTGAGGTAACAGCCGTTTTCCTCACTGCACACCGGGTTGAGGCTTGTATTGAAATTGGTATCGAGACTTCCGTCGGAATGAAATCTGGAAATACCCGCGTCATGGCCGGCCAGAATCTTGCCGTCCGCCTGGAGCGCGAGGACAAATAGATGGTACCACGCTGTGGATGCGGTGCCCCCATTGAAGCTTGCATCGCCACTGCCATCCGCGTTGAGCCGGGCGAGGTTCGTGCGCGAAAGCCCCTTCACGGTCGTGAACTTGCCGCCAATGAGAACCTTCCCATCCGGCTGCACTGCGACTGCGTTGACTGGCCCATTGACGCCCGAGCCAGGATCAAAGGACAGATCCACATCGCCCGCCGCCGCGTGCGCGCGGAGGTGAGTGGTGGTCAATTGCAGCAGGACGCTGGCGGCAAGGAGGACGGTTCTGATCAAGCGCGATTTCTTCATACGACGATGGGCATTCATTTTGTCAGGGGACGACGCGTGCGTGCGTCACGGCGTTTGCGGCGTCGCCTCGCCGAGGAACCACGCACAGGAGTTCCATCGGCGAGGTCGCGCATCCGATTCATTCGACGGCTTCAAACCCTTTGAACACGATGTGATAGGCGTCCGCATCCTTGTCGTAGGCAACAACGCACTCGGTTGGATATTGGGTTTCCTTTCCGAGGACAGCCGGTTGCGGTACGGGCAGCGTGAAGTTTTGCCGGCGAAGCAGGAACTCGCGAGTGATCATCGGCTCGATGAAGTGCATGGCAGTGGCGTCCGGCAGAAAGCCGGTGACCATCGTCGCGAGCCAGGTGTCGGTGGCGGTGAATTCGCTCAGGGGCGAACTGTGCCGGCCCATTTGCGGCACGGAGAACTCCGGCTGCGCGTATCCCACCGGCAAACGTTCCATCGGCACGCTCGGCAGGAGCGGGGACGGCGGCACGAATGGAATCGTCAGCACCGCTGCCACCGGAATGCTGAAGAAGTGGAAATCAAAGTGAGCGGCTTCGTAGCGGTGGACATCGGCGTAACGGGGATTGGCCGGATGGCCGTGTTCGTTCGCCTGAACTTCCGCGTGATTGAAATAAGTGGTCTGCTGCACGATGGCCGGATAGTTCAGCGTCGCAACGGCGCCGGCCGGCCCGCTTCCCGGCGCCGGCATGTTCTCCACCATGGACAGCGGAATTGTCAGGCCGACCCAAATGACCTTGCCGCCGCCGTTCACGCGCGCCCAGGTCGAAACCGATCCACCGGCAACGGTCGCCGAATCGCCGGCAATGAACTTGTCGTCTGGCGCGGCACTGGCCGCGGGCGTGGTTAGAGTTAGCACGACTGCCGCAAGGCAGAGGGCGGTTTTGGTGATATGCTTTTGCTTTTTCATTCTTGTTTTTGTTGCGAGACCAGCCGTAACCAGCCATGGCTGCGAACGGTTCTCGTTTGGTGTTCCGAATCATTGCGACTTCAGCCGGAAGAATCGCTGTGCCGCGGACGCAGGATTGGTCACGGTGCTCCGCCCGTTGACGAAGGCCGTCTCTGTAGAAACAGCGCTCCAACTCGCTGGTGAAACCAGGTTGGTCGTGGATTGCAGAGTGAAGCCAACGCCAACGCCATTGGTTGGCCAACTCACGATGACGGCCGCTCCGGAACGAATGATGGTCAGTTGTGGCAGCGGCAACGAAAGGCGGAAGACCGTGCCATGGCCGGTACTGCCGCCTTGGTACGCCGTTCCGTAAAGGGTGTTGCCCGACAGAACCAATCCGGCAAAGGGAGTGGCCCCGTCGCTGTTGGTAAAAGGAGAAGATCCAGCGGTTGCCGTGAAAGTATGCAGATTCATGAAACCCGTGCCATCAGTGTTGAGGGCGAAGACTGTGCCGTTGCCGGCACTGCCGCCACTGGAAGCTGTCCCGAACAGTGTGTTGCCGGATAGAATCAGACCCGCCTCCGGAAAAACTCCATCGCTGTTGGTGGGAACAGGCGTATAGAAAGCAAAAGGGAAACTATACAGCGGCGTGAAATAGTTGCCGTCAGTATTGATCTTGAACACCGTGCCATTCTCCGAACCGCCGCCATACCACGCCGTCCCGTAGAGCGTGTTGCCAGATAAAACCAGGCCGGCGACTGGATCAGCTCCGTCGCTGTCGTAAGAAAAACTATGCAGGGTCGCAAAGCCCAAACCATCGGTGTTGACCTTGAATATTGTGCCATGACCCAAAGGGCCGCCTTGAAACGCCGTCCCGTAAAGCGTGCTGCCAGATAAAACCAGTCCCGCTTGCGGATAAGCTCCGTCGCTGGCGTAACTGAGACTGTGCAACGTCGAAAAGCCCGTGCCGTCGGCGTTGACCTTGAACACTGTGCCTGCCCCCGAAGTGCCACCATGTTTGGTAGTCCCGTAGAGGGTGTTGCCCGATAGAAGCAATTTGGCCTGCGGATTGGCTCCGTCGCTGTTCGTGTAGCCGAAGCCGACACCGTTATAGGGAGTTGCCGTGAAGCTGTGCAGGGTCGTAAAACCTGTGCCGTCAGTATTGATTTTGAACACCGTGCCATTGGTGGAACTGCCCCCTTGGTACGCCGTTCCATACAGCGTGTTGCCTGATAAGATCATTGCGGCAACCGGCAATCCTCCGTCGCCGCCGCCGGTGAAATTGTGCAAGGTTGCAAAGCCCGTCCCATCGGTGTTTATGGCAAACACTGTGCCATTGCTCGAAGTACCGCCAGTCGCTGCCGTTCCATACAATGTGCCACCCGATAAAACCAATTCGGCAGACGGATGAGCCCCATCACTTCCGTTCGTAAAACTGTGTAGTGTCGTGAAAGTCTGCGCCGTCACCGGGCCAGCCGGCATCAAGCTGAGGCCCGCGAGCAACACGGTGATCCAAAACGCGGCCTGGCAGCTATAGCGTTGCTTGTGCATCGATTGATTACCGATGCGTGTCGGCGTTTTCATAATTTGATTCTTCGCTTCTCGGTTTCATCGTGTTCCACCCCGACATGAGCCAAAACCCGGCGAAAAGGCTCATGCGATTTATTTTTTATTCTGTGGGTGCCATGAGCCTTTTTGTGGTTGAATAGCGCATCCATGGGCGATGAACCGAGTTCCATGACGCCCGCTCCCTCTGAACAATCGGTGTTCGCTGAAGCGATCCTGCTCCCCACCCCTGAGGCGCGCGCGGCCTTTCTCGCCGCGGCCTGCGGATCGGACGTGGCGTTGCGACAACGCGTGGAGGCACTGCTCCAGGCCGCAGATCAAGCCGGAGATTTTCTGGAAGCGCCGCCCACGGGCCTGAGCGGCGGAACGGATTCAACGCTGTCGGTCACCGAGTTCAGCGAAAAGCCTGGCGACAATATCGGGCGCTACAAATTGCTCCAGCAAATCGGCGAGGGCGGTTGCGGTGTCGTTTACATGGCCGAGCAGCTTGAACCCGTCCGGCGTCGGGTCGCGCTCAAGGTCATCAAGCTTGGCATGGACACCAAGTCAGTCATCGCCCGCTTCGAAGCGGAGCGCCAGGCGCTGGCGTTGATGGACCATCCGAACATTGCGAAAGTGCTCGACGCCGGCGCAACGGAAACGGGTCGGCCTTACTTCGTGATGGAGTTGGTGCGGGGCATCAAGATCACGGACTACTGCGATCAGAACAACCTTGCCACCGACGAACGGCTGAAACTCTTCACGCAGGTTTGTCACGCGATCCAGCATGCACACCAGAAGGGCATCATTCACCGCGACATCAAGCCTTCGAACATTCTGGTGACGCGCGACGAGGCTGTGGCGGTGCCCAAGGTCATTGATTTCGGCATCGCCAAGGCGACGACGGATCAGCGCCTGACCGACAAAACCGTCTTCACCGCGTTCGAGCAATTTCTTGGTACGCCGGCTTACATGAGTCCCGAGCAGGCGATGATGACGAGCCTGGATATTGACACGCGCACGGACATCTACGCGCTCGGTGTGCTGCTCTACGAATTGCTTACTGGCACAACGCCTTTTGACGCGGGCGAATTGATGGCCGCCGGCTTGGATGGGATGCGCCGCACTATTCGAGAACAAGAGCCCGCGCGCCCATCCACGCGCTTGAGCACGATGCTCGAAGCCGATCTCACCACAGTGGCCAGCCATCGGCATTCCGACCCGGCCAAGCTTGGCAGTCTGTTGCGCGGCGATCTGGATTGGATCGTCATGAAGGCGTTGGAGAAAGACCGCACGCGGCGTTACGAAACCGCCAACGGCCTGGCAATGGACATCCAGCGTCATTTGAGCAACGAGCCGGTCACCGCCCGGCCGCCCAGCCATCTGTATGAGTTCCAAAAAACCGTGCGGCGCCACAAATTTGGATTCGCCGCGGCGACGGCCCTGATCCTCGTGCTCGGGCTGGGTGTGTTGGCGAGCAGTTGGCAGGCACTGCGCGCCACGCGGGCGGAGCGCGCGCAAATCAAACTCCGCCAGGAATCCGAAACCGAAGCAACAAAGAGTCGGCAAGCCGCGCAGTTCATGCAGGACATGCTCAAAGGCGTCGGGCCCGCGGCTGCGTTGGGACGCGACACCGCCATGTTGCGCGACATTCTGGACAAAACCGCCGGACGAATCGCGAACGACTTGCAAGCCCAGCCGGACGTTGAAGCTGAATTGCGGAGCACGATCGGCAACGTCTATTGGGAACTCGGCGATTGGGAAAAGTCATCGGCGATGCACAGTCAGGCGCTGGCGATACGGCGGAAGTTGTTCGGCAATGAGCATCGGAGTGTGGCCGTTTCGCTCCACGGCCTTGCCGAAGCGCTCCGACACCAACTAAGACACGCGGAAGCCGAAGCGGCATTTCGCGAGTCGTTGGCGATCCGCCGGAAGCTGCTGGGCAAGGAGCATCCGGACGTCGCTCAATCGCTGAACTACCTGGCCAGCCTGCTCAGCATCGAACTGAAAAACAACGAGCCTGAGACACTGCTGCGCGAGGCCATCGCGATCCGGCGAAAAGTTCTCGGCAACGAGCACGGCGACGTGGGCACGTCGCTCGACAATCTGGCGCATGTGCTGAATCGTCAAGGCAAGGCCGCCGAAGCGATCGCAATGCACTATGAAGCGCTGGCCATTCGAAAAAAATTCTTCGGCGATCAGCATCCCGAACTGGTCTATTCGTATCGGAATCTTGCCGGAGCCCTGGAAGGGCAAGGTCAACTGGCGGAGGCAGAAGCGATGCTTCGAACCGCCATGGCACTTTGCGACAAGTTGTTGGGGCAACGGCATCCGGATCTGTCCCAAGTGCGCTACGATTTGGCCCGCGTGCTGCAATCGCAGGGCAAACAGCAGGCGGCGGAGGCGCTGCAGAACGAATCCGACATGTCGCTTCCCAGGCTGGCCGTGGCCCTCCACGATTCTGCCAGGCATCTTCAGCAACTGGGCAAAACAGCCGAGGCCGAAACGGTCTGTCGCGAAGCGCTGGCGGTGCGCCGCAAATCGCGGTCGAACGAGTCGCCTGAATTGGTGCTCACCTTGAACCTCCTGTGGGAACTGCTCGTCGCCCAAGGTAAAGCGACGGAACTGGAGGCCTTGTTGCGCGACCGGCCGGGCGCGGAAACCGCGGCCACCGAAGAGGCGCAACTGCAGTTGGGCCATCGCCTGTGGCAAATTGGCGATGCCTATTCTCAACGCGAACAACTCGCGGATGCCGGGCGGAACTACGACCGCGCCTTGCAACAGTTCAGGCAGTTGCAGGTTCAATTCCCAACCAATGCGTATTACCGACAAGAGCAGGCGTTCAGCCACCGACACCTCTCAAACGTCATGGAACGTAGCGGCCGCCTCGACGAAGCCGAAGCGCACAATCGAAGCGCTGGGGACATCTACGAGCAACTGGCCAACGAAGTGCCGACCTCGACCTTCTATCCGCAAGAAGCCGCCTTCACCCGGCGGAGGTCAGTGGAGATTTTCTGCACGCAGGGCAAGTTCGATCAGGCCGAGGCCCTGAGTCGCCGCGAGCTGGCCCTCGCGCGGATGAAGTTTGGCGAGGTCCATCGCGAAGTTGACAGCACGCTGGCTTCCTTGGGCCGTGTGCTCCGCCGCAGCGGCAAGCTGGTCGAGGCCGAGGTTGTGGCCCGCGAAGAACTGGCCCTGGAGAAACGGCTTTCGGGCGATGCACATCCATTTGTCGCCAACTCGCTTCTGGAATTGGGGCGCGTCTTCTACGGCCAACGCAGGCCAGCTGAAGCGGAGGCGGTCTTTCGAGAGGCGCTGGCCCTCCGCAGAAAACTGGCAGCCGACGATTCGGCGGCGATTGCCTTAGCCCTCGCCTGGCTGGCCACCACGCTTGAAGATCAAGGCAAGCTGGCCGGGGTGGAGATTTGCTATCGCGAACTCCTGAGCCACAAACGGAAACTCTACGGCAATGAGCACTTGGATGTCGGATCGGCGCTCGCTCAATTAACGACCACGCTGCTGGCGCAGAACAAATTCACCGATGCCGAGCCGATGGCACGCGAATGCCTGGCGATTCGCGAACGGAAGATGGCGGACGGCTGGCAGACCTTCAACGCCCGCAGCCTGCTCGGCGGCAGCTTGCTCGGGCAAAAGAAATACGCGGAAGCCGAGCCGTTGTTGCTTGACGGTTACGCGGGCATGAAGCAGCGCGAAGCAAAGATTCCTGACGTCGGCAAGCCGCGATTGATCGACGCCGTCCAGCGACTCGTGCAACTCTACGAACAGACGGATCGCCCCACCCAGCTTGCGGAATGGAAGCAACAACTTGCCGCCTTTCACCAAGCCGCTGCGAAGGACATCGCTCCCCCCAAACCTTAGCATGAGGGACGTCACCCGCATCCTTACCGCCATCGAACGAGGTGACGCGCACGCTTCCGAGGAATTGCTGCCACTCGTTTACAATGAGCTGCGGCGGATGGCAGCGCACAAAATGTCCGGTGAACGACCGGGCCACACGCTCCAACCGACCGCGCTCGTCCATGAAGCATGGTTGCAACTGGTGGATTCACCGAATCAATCCTGGCAGAATCGAGCGCACTTTTTCGGGGCGGCGGCCGAGGCCATGCGCCGCATCCTCATCGCTCGCGCCCGCCACAAGAAGCGTCAACGTCGGGGCGGAGGCGCGGCCCACCTTGATGTCGATGAACTTGAGATCGCCAGTCCCGCGCCCGATGACCAACTGCTTGCGCTCAACGAGGCCCTGGACCGTTTCGCTAAAATCGAACCGCAGCAAGCCGAGTTGGTAAAGTTGCGGTATTTCGTCGGCCTGAAAATTGAAGAGGCGGCGGAGGTCCTCGGCGTCTCCAAAGCCACCGCCAAACGCTGGTGGGCTTACGCCCGGGCGTGGTTGTATCATGAAATTGCGGCTGATAAGCACCGCTAGTGGCCGGCCAGGTGAACGGGCAAGCGTTTCACGGTACTGGGAGAAATCCGGGCGGAAGAATCAGAAACGGGACCTGCTGGTCGTGCCCGTGGCGCAGTGAGCCCGAGCATGAGCGGCGATTTCATGACCGACGCCGAATCCATTGTTTGAGCCAGATCGGGACGGCGGGCCATTCCCCATCCCGCGTTTTTTTTCTCCCGCCAGTGGCGCCGGGAAATGTCCTATGCCTTGGTCAGCACCTTTTCGAGCAGCTGATTGAGCCGGTTCAGCATGGTGCGCGGGTCTTCCAACAAACCGGCGGCGACGCGGGCGTTGTCGAGGATTTGCTCCGCGACACTGGCAGCCAACGCACCATCCTGCTGCCGCATTGCTTCCAACCGCGCCATGATGGGATGCGCCGGATTGATCTCCAGGTCGTGTTTTGCGGGGGCTGGGGCCTCGGCATCCTGTTTCATGGCCTTCATAATCCGCCGCATGTTGGCGGTCATGAACTTGTCGGCATCCACCACCACCGCCGGGCTGGCCACCAACCGCTGCGAGACGCGCACTTCGCCGACCTTGTCGCCCAGCGTTTCCTTGAGCCATTGCGCCAGGGATTTTGCCGCCGCCTCAGGTAAGGCGCCAGCCGGCTTCGGTTCGCTGAGGTTGAGGTCCGCCTTTTCGGCCAGTTTCAAAGACTTGCCGTCAAAGGTATGCAGGTGATCCATCACGAACTCGTCCCACGGATCGTAGAGGAAGAGAACTTCCCATTTGCGTTCACGGAATACCTCGAAATAGGGGCTGCTCTCGGCCGCCTCCCGATTCGGCGCGAGCAGGCAATAAATCTCCTTCTGCTCGGACGGCATGCGCTTAACGTAATCCGTCAGCGAGGTGAGCTTGCCTTTGTCGAGGGCCGAAGATTCAAAGCGGAGCAGCTTGCCGAGGGCGTCCTTGTGCGTAAAATCCGTCACCACGCCTTCCTTGAGAAAGCGCTGATACTCGTGATGGAACTTTTCGTAGGCTTCCGCCTCCTTCTCGGATTGTTCGTCGAGGAACTTCAGGAACCGGCCCGTCAGCACTTTGTTCAACTTCTGCATCAGGGCCGTGTCCTGCATCGTCTCCCGCGAGATGTTCAGCGGCAGGTCTTCGCTATCCACCACGCCTTTCAGAAAACGCAGCCACTCGGGGAACAATCCCTTCGCCTTCGCCTGAATGAGCACTTTGCGGCAGTACAGGTTCACCTCGGACTCCATCCGCCCCATGCCCATGGATTCAAAATTCCGTTGCGGAACGAACAGCAGCGCCTGGATCGCGAGCGGGGCGTCAGCCGAGAAATGCAACCGGAACAGCGGTTTGTCATGGTCGTGGCCGACGAACGTGTAGAACTCGTTGTATTCCTCCTCCTTGATCTCGTTCCGATTCCGGGCCCAGATCGCCTGGACCGTGTTGAGCCGCTTGGCGTTCAACTCGATTGGAAACGGCACAAAGCTGGAATAGCGCTGAATGATTCGCTCGATGGTAACCGTCTGGGCGAACTCCTTCGCATCGTCCTTGAGTTCCAAGGTGATCTTCGTCCCCCGCGGCAGGTCCGGGGCCGGCGCGAGCTCGTAACCGCCACCACCTTCGCTCGTCCAGCGCCAGCCCGGTTCATCGGGCAGGAACGACCGGCTCAGGACGGTGACGCGCTTTGCCACCATGAACGCCGAGTAAAAGCCCACCCCGAACTGGCCAATCAACCCCACGTCCGGCTGCTTCGCTTCCGCCAGTTGCTTCAGGAAGGCCTTCGTGCCCGAGTGAGCGATGGTCCCAAGGTTTTCAACCAGTTCCCCGTGCGTCATGCCGAGGCCGGTGTCGGCGATGGTGATGGTGCCCGCCTGATCATCCGTGGTCACCGCGATGGAGAGGGCGACTTCCGACTGGTAAACGGCGCTGCCCGAGGACTGATTAAACCGCAGTTTTTCGCACGCGTCCGCCGCGTTGGAAATCAATTCCCGCACGAAAATCTCTTTGTCCGTGTATAGCGAGTGGATGACGATATCCAGCAACTGCTGAATCTCGGCCTGAAAATGATGCGACTCCGGTTTGCTCATGAGCCTAATTGCATAACGAACTCTCCCCGCCGCCGTCAAGCGGGCAGCGGATTTCATTTTGCGCTCCGGCTGGTGGGGCGCGAACCTGGCACCGCCCCGCACGGCACTGGCTGACTCAATCCCCGGGAGTCGTAACCTGGCCAAAATAGCCATTGGCAGACGACCATGGCCCTGCTATAAACCCTGTCCGCTTTTGTCGAAGCGTAACCGGCTTTAATCAAACAAAAAATATGTCACAGCATCGCAGTCTGCGCGCGGCTTCCACCTTGGGTGGCAAGCGAAATGTCATGAAGCGCTTCGAGCGCGTCGAAATCCTCAAGAAGCGGGGTCAGTGGAAGGCAGGCGACCGCATCACCGGCCTGCGCAAGACCAAACCCGACGCCTGATTTTCGTCCTGAATTCTCCCGTTCGGAACGCGAGCGTCCGCTGGCTGGCGTTTCCGTGGCGGTTCCAGTGCCCCGTCATTGAACGTTCGGCTCCAAAAATTCCTGGCGGACGCCGGGGTGGCGTCACGCCGGGCGTGCGAACAGATCATCTTGGAGGGCCGGGTAACGGTAAACGGCCAGCCTGCAAAGCTGCTCGGCACCAAGGTGGATGCGGGCCACGATCAGGTGGCGGTGGATGGCAAGCCGGTCCGGACGCAACGGAAACTCTATCTGGTCCTGCACAAACCCAAGGGCTGCGTCTGTTCGCGGAAGGATGAGCATAACCGCCCGACCGTGTATGATTTGCTGCCCAAGGAATGGGCGGGCGTTTACTCGGTTGGCCGACTGGATTACGGCAGTGAAGGATTGCTTTTCCTGACCAATGATGGAGAATTTGCCCTGCGGCTGACCCATCCGCGGTACGGCGTTCGTAAGCGTTATGTTGCCACCGTGGAGGGCAAGGTCACGGACGAAATGCTCCGCACTTTCACGACCGGAATCTTTGCGGCGGGCGAGAAGCTCAAGGCGGAACGGGCCTGGTTGGTAACCGCCACCAAGGCGCAGAGCGTCGTGGAACTGGAGCTGGCCGAGGGCAAGAACCGCGAAGTGCGGCGGCTGTTTGAATCGCAGGGCTTAATGGTCCGTCGGTTGATACGGACGCAGATTGGAAAAATAAAACTGGGTGAACTGAAACCGGGACGATGGCGGACATTGACACCGGGTGAGATTAAAACTCTACTTTCCTGAGCTATGAAAAAGAACCTTTGGCGGTTAATCGGGGTGGCGCTGATGACCAGCGGACTACTGGTGCAGGCGGATGAACAACCGACGCCGGAAAAGGCGAAAGCATCCCCGCCCGCCGCCGCCAAATCCGGAAAGAAAAAGACGGCCGCCAAGCCCTTCGTTGAGAAACCCATTGTCCTGACGCCCGGGCCGGCGACCGTTTCTGGCAACAAGGTCAATGTGCGTGGCAAAGCCAGTTTTAGCGGGGAAGTATTCGCCAAGCTGAACTCCGGCGATGCCGTCACCGTCATCGAACAGGTCATTGTAGAGAAGCCCAAGCCGGGCGAGCCTTCCCAATGGGCCAAAATCGCTTTTCCCGCCGGCGCCCATGTCTGGGTGCACAGTTCTTATGTGGACGACAACAAAACGGTGAAGCCGAAAAAGCTCAACGTTCGCACCGGGCCCGGCGAAAACTACAGCGTTGTCGGGACGATCGAACGCGGCACGGCGGTGAAGGAGGTTTCCACGAAGGGTAACTGGCTGGAAATTGAAGCCCCGGCCTCAGCCGTGGCGTATGTCGCAGCCACTTATTTGCAACAGGCTCCGACGGCCGCCTCCGTGCCCCCGGTGGTTTCCATTGCTCCGCCCGAGCCGGCCACCCCGCCAGCCACGACCACCACCGTGCCTCCGCCGCCGGAGGTCGCCGCCACGACGCCACCAGTTTCAGCCCCGACACCTGCCACCGAACCGGCGCCCGTGCCCACGCCGGACGCGGCCAATGCCGCGGCCCCGCCGGCCGTGATTGAGGAAATTGAAGTGCCGCGTTTCGTGGCCCATGAAGGCATCGTGCGCGGCACCGTCAGCATTCAGGCGCCGACGAAGTACGGGCTCTACAGCCTGGAAAACAACAAGCTGATCAACTATCTCTACTCGCCGACGGCCAAGCTCGAAATGAGCCGCTACTACAATCTCCACGTCATCGTGAGCGGCCAGGAAGGATTGGATGAACGCTGGAAGAACACGCCCGTGCTGACGATCCAGCGCATCCAGGTCATCAAGCAGTGACACCGGCGGCGAACCTCATCGACGGTCGCGTCGTCGCGGCGCAAATTCAGAGCGAACTCACGGATCGGTTGACCGTGCTCAAGGCGCGCGGCGTGCAGCCGGGCCTGGCATTTGTTCGGGTGGGCGAAGACCCGGCCTCGAAAGTTTATGTCGGCCGCAAGGAAAAGGCCTGTGCCGATCTCGGCATCCGCTCCGAAACCCACGTCCTCCCCGAATCCACGAGTCAAACCGAGTTGCTCGCGCTGCTGGCCCGGCTCAATGCGGCCCCCCATGTGCATGGCATTCTCGTCCAGGCGCCGCTCCCCAAACCCATCCGGCAGGAGCTGGTTTACGGCAGCGTGCGACCGGACAAGGACGTGGACGGGTTTCATCCGGTCAACGTCGGCAAGTTGATGCTCGGGGACGAGTCGGGGTTTCAACCTTGCACCCCGGCCGGCGTTCGGGAGTTGCTCCTGCGCGCCGGGGTAACCATTGACGGCGCGGAGGTTGTCATCCTCGGGCGCGGCAATATCGTGGGCAAACCGATGGCCGCAATGCTTTGTCAAAAAGGCCGCGGGGCGAATGCCACGGTAACAATCTGCCACTCGGCCACCCGCGACATCAAAGGACACTGCCGGCGCGCGGACATCTTGATTGCCGCAATGGGCGTGGCGGAATTCGTAAAAGCCGACATGGTGAAGCCGGGGGCCGCCGTGATGGACGTGGGGGTGAACCGGGTGAATGATCCGAGCGCCAAAACCGGCTCGCGACTGGTGGGCGACGTGGATTTCGCCAACGTGCAACCGATCGCCGGCCGGATCACGCCCAATCCTGGCGGCGTCGGCCCGATGACGATTGCGATGCTGATGCAAAACACCGTGCGCGCGGCCGAGCTGTCGCTCCGCTGAAATGTCTCTCAAAATTGATCACCCTCTAAACCTATGACCCCCACCCGCATTCTTCCCGATCTGCAATGCTCGCTTTTGTGCGAAGAAGTCCGCCAGGAAGCCAACGGAAATCCCTTCCTCATCGGGGTGATCAATTTCATCCGCGTGCCGCAACTGCCCGTGGTGGCCTTCAAGCTCAGCATTTTCAACCGCTGGACCGCCGGCGTCGGCCAGTTCACCGAGTGCGTCCGTTTGATCGCCCCGGACCAGACCACGGTACTGCGCAAAGGCGAAGTGAAATTCGCCCTGTCGGATGCCGGCTTTAATGCCACCAACGTGACGCTCTTCGGGCAGGTGGAGTTCAAAACCGCGGGCAGCTATTACGTCGAGGTGCTCGTGGACGACGTGATGAAGCTGCGCTACGCGGTGCCCGTGATTGTCACGCCCCCACCCCAAGCCGCCGGACAAAATCCCAAACCACCCGCCGCCGCACCGCCCAGTTAGCCAAAACCCGTTCTTGAGTTTCTCCGTCCGGCTTCATTCCATGGAGGCCAATGGATGGCTCACGGCCAACGGCTTGGGAACCCTTGACGCCTCTCGGGGTGGCGGCATTTGCGCAGGCAAGTCTCCGGCGATTGTTGCTGGTACAATTCATCGTCGCGGTGCTCGTCGGCGGCACCGTGGCGTGGGTGTTCCGCGATGCCGGTTTTCCCGTGATCAGCGCCGCGATCGCGCAATTGCCGGCGGAAGGGGAAATTCGCTCGGGCAAAATGGCGTGGCGCGGGGATTCACCGCGGCTGCTGGCGGAGGGAAAGGTGCTCGCGTTCAGTGTCGATCTGGAGCACACAGGAGCCATTCGTTCACCGGCCCATGTCCTGATTGAACTGGGCAGCACCAATCTCCTGATCCATTCACTGCTCGGCTATACCCAAGTGGATTATCCCAAAGGCTGGATCATTGCGATGAATCGCACCGAGCTGTCGCCGCTGTGGGGAGCATGGCGTCCCTGGCTGCTCCTCGCGACCGTTGGGGGGGTGGTTGCCTTGCTCCTGGCCAGCTGGTGGGTCCTGGCGACGATCTACTGCACCCCGGTGTGGCTGGTCGGTTTTTATGCCAATCGCGACCTGGGTTGGCGGGCAAGCTGGCGGCTGGCGGGCGCCGCCCTAATGCCAGGCGCTTTCGTGATGATCGTGGGCCTCTCCTTTTACGACCTGGGCGCGTTTGATCTGGTGCGGCTGGGCTTTGTCTTTGTCGCCCACCTGATCGTGGGCTGGATCTATCTCGGCGTCAGCTTGTGGCTTGTGCCCCGCATCGCCAGTCTGGCGCATCCCAGCGCCAATCCGTTTGGAGGGGAAAAGAAATAATCCGCGAACCGCGGACCCGTCGCCATTCCATTTTGACCTTCCGGAAGGACTACGAACTACTGGCGGGAGCCGGACCGGGGGGCTCGGTCGGACCGGGCATTTTCGCCACCGCGGTATCGAGCAAATGATAGGTCTGCTCCAGATCATCGAAAGACCGATGCACCCAGCGGCTGCCCCAGTAAAAATTGCAGCTCGTCTCCGCTGTCAACAGATGATCGTACGCGCGAACCATCAACTGACGAACCTCATCCGCGTTGCCCAGGGTGTCCGCCTTCAGATCAAAGTTTCGTTTCACCTGCCAGTAGTAATCGCTCGCGCGGCGAACCTCGTCCCACCCTTTCTTCTGCAAAAGTGAACCTGTCCACTGGGTGAAGTCGCCGCCCCACTGGTGTTCCGTATTCCAGGCACCCCGATGCACCTCCACCTCCTCGGTCGGGGGAAAACGACGCAGATACTCGCTGATGTGAATGGGGGTGAAGCCCAACGTCCCGGCGCGATAACGCTCCAGGATCGGCTGGTAGAAGAAGCCCCAAAAGCCGCCCTCCACTTGCGCGGCGCGGAACCAGCCGCCGTTCTCACCGTCCGTCCAGGTAGTCACCAGCGCCGGAAAGTCACAATGCTTCGTCCGCTCGCGGACCTCGTGTTGAAACCAGCCCGGGTCCAGACCCGAGAGTTGGGCATTGGATAAATCACGATCCCGGGGCACAACGATTATCTCTGCGCCGCCGTAGCACGCTCGATAAGGTCGATAGCGCAATTCCTCCCAACGCATTTCGCGTTTTGGGTTGATGTAGATGGAATCCACCAGGACATATTTGAAACCATGGCGCGCAAGCATCGGTATCATCTCCATGCAGAAACCCATCTCCGGCGGCCAAAACCCGTTGAAGGTATCCCGGCCCAACAAGTGTCGCCCCAGGCCTTTCCACCAGGCCGTCTGCGCGTCCCAATCCGCAGGCGGCGTGAGCGGGTAGACCGGATGATAGAGCCCGCTGCCGACGAACTCGATGTTGGCACAACGATACCGATGCATGAAATCGGCGATATCCACCACGTCGCTGAAAGTTTCACGCAAACCGGGGTCTTCCAGCTGTTTGAGCAGCGTACCGGAAAAACTCATGTGCAGCCGCGCCACGTCCCAGTAGCGGTCGAGCATCCGGGTCACGCGATCATAGCACCACAGGATTTGTTTGGCCTCCCAGCGCTCGCCGGAGTTATGCAGGGACACCAGATTGCCCAGCGGTTGGTGCATGTGGAGGCCGAGGGCATGAAAGACTTCAGGCATAAAGTTGGTCGCTAAATCATCCTCGTTCTCCTCTTTGTCATCGTCCGCGACCTCCGGGACGGTTCGAGGCGGAGAACGAGAGCGCCGCGGAGGGCGATGTCACAACGCTGGCTTTGGATTCTGCTTCCTGGCAGGCACGGTTTTCGGTTGCACTTTTGCCTTCTCGACCGTTCCCACGTCCGCCCCCGCCTCGACCGGTTTCGGCCGAAAGGCCATGATGCTCATGGGGGGCAGGGTGAATTCTGCCGAGTAGGATTGGTTGTGCCAGTCCAGGTCTTCAGACAGCACGCCTCCCAAGTTGCCGACGTTGCTGCCGGCGTACACGGCCGCATCGCTGTTCAACACTTCGAGCCATTGACCAGGACGCGGCAGGCCGATGCGATAGTGATGCCGGGTCACAGGCGTGAGATTCAGAATCACCACCACCTCGCTGACTCGCTCGGCGTCCCGCCGCACAAAGGAGATGACGCTGTTCAGATTATCCGAGGCATCAATCCAGGAGAACCCGTCCAGATCAAAGTCAGCCTGCCACAACCCTGGTTCCGCCCGATAAAGCTGGTTCAAATCCGCCACGAATTTTTGCACCCCCGCATGATACGGCCCCGCCTGGAGCAACCACCACTCCACTTCCCCGTTGGCATTCCACTCGCCGCTCTGCCCAATTTCGCACCCCATGAACAGCAGCTTCTTGCCGGGAAACAGCCATTGATAGCCCAGCAGCACCCGCAGGTTCGCGAAGCGCCGCCAGTCATCGCCCGGCATGCGGCCGAGCAACGAACGCTTGCCATGCACCACCTCATCATGCGAGAGCGGCAGGATGAAATTCTCATGATGATGATAGATCATCGCGAAGGTCAGGTCGTTCTGGTGATACTTGCGATGCACCGGGTCGCGATTGAAGTACTCGAGCGTGTCGTGCATCCAACCCATGTTCCACTTGAACGAAAAACCGAGGCCGCCGAGATAAGGCGGGCGGGTCACCTGGGGCCAGGCAGTGGACTCCTCGGCAATGGTCATGACCCCGGGAAACGCGGTATGGACCAGGTGGTTGAACTTCTTGAGGAAGGCGATGGCCTCCAGATTCTCGCGCCCACCATATTGATTGGGAATCCACTCCCCAGCTTTCCGCGAATAATCGAGGTACAACATCGAAGCCACCGCGTCCACCCGCAAGCCGTCCATGTGGAAGCGATCACACCAGAACAAGGCATTGGCGATCAGAAAATTTTCCACCTCCAGCCGGCCGAAATTGAAGATCAACGTGCCCCAGTCCTGATGCGCGCCTTTGCGCGGGTCTTCGTGTTCGTACAGGGCCGTGCCGTCGAATCGCGCCAGCGCCCAGTCGTCCCGCGGAAAATGCGCCGGCACCCAGTCCACGATCACCCCGAGACCGGCGTTGTGCAGCTCGTTGACCAGATACTGCAAATCCTCGGGCGACCCATAACGGCTCGTGGGCGCGTAAAACCCGGTGACCTGATAACCCCACGACGGATAATACGCATGCTCCGCCACCGGCATGAACTCCACATGCGTGAAACCCATTTGCTTCAGGTAGGCAATCAGCGGTTCGGCGATGCCGCGATACCCCAGCGATTCACTCTTGGATTTCTTGCGCCAGGAACCCAGGTGCAATTCGTAAATGCTCACCGGCGATCGCAACGGCTCTCCCGCGCGCCGCTGCTGGAGCCACGCGTCATCCGTCCATTTGAATTTGCGGTTGTCCCAGACAATGGCGGCATTCTTCGGAGCGACTTCATAAAACAAACCGCACGGATCGGTCTTCATCCGGATCCGGTTGTGATGATCGCGCACCTCGAATTTGTAATGCGCCCCCTCCCCCACGCCCGGCAGGAAAATCTCCCAGATGCCGGACGATCCCAGCTGGCGCATCTGATGCCGCCGGCCATCCCAGCCGTTGAAATCGCCGACCACACTGACTCGTTGGGCGTTGGGCGCCCACACGGAGAATCCCGTCCCGGCCACGCCCGCCAACGTCCGGAGTTGAGCGCCCAGCTTCTCATAGAGCCGCCGCTCGTCGCCCTTGCCGAGCAGATACAAATCCTCCTCGGTCAAAGTGGGCAAGAATGAATACGGATCCCGTTGCCTTGATGCCGGACCCGGACCCGCGGTGACCGCCAGTTCGTAGGCATAAACCTGGTGGGCGCCCAAGGTCACCCCCTCGAAGACCCCTTCCTTGTGATGGATACGGTGCAGTTCAAAGGGCGGCAGGCCATTATCCGCGAGGGAATGCACTTCAACCTTGCTGGCTTGCGGCAGGAAGGCGCGGACCACCAATCCCGAACCATCTGCCAACGGATGCATGCCCAGGACTGCGTGCGGGGAACGATGCCTGAGTTCGACCAACCGTCGCAGTTCTTCGGGCGAAAGGATCATGACGCCGCGAGCTTACCGGACGGGCGCGCGAAAGGGAAATCTTTCCGGCAAGCACGACTTTGCCACCGCGAAGGTGCCAGCGGGCGTTAGTCGACCGCCAGAATCCGCGCCCATTGCTGCACATGGGCGGCGAGGCTGCCTTCCGTCCAGATCACATAATTGGACCGGAACATTTTTTCTGCGACTGGTAGTTGTGCGGCATTGCGCTGTTCCATCTGCTCCGGCGACCAACCGCGGGCTGCCAGTCGCTCCCGCTGGGTGGCCGCTGTGCACGCGACGCAGATCACCGCATCGAACAACGACTCGGCCCGCGTCTCGAACAACAACGGAATCACCACCGACGCCACGGGTCGGCCTTCGCTGCGCCAGGTTGCCAATTGGCTGAGCCAGAGCTGTTGGATGCGGGGGTGCAGGATGGCTTCAAGCTTTTGGCGGGCGATGGCATCCGCGAAGACGATCCGCGCCAGTTCCTCCCGACGCAGCTGGCCATCTGATCCGACGACAGCAGATCCGAACACCGCTTCGACTTCTGCCCGCGCCGGTTGTCCGGGCGCAACAACCAGGCGCGCCAGTTCGTCAGTGTCCACGACTGCGACCGCCTGCTCGCGCAGGATCGCCGCCGCGGTGGATTTGCCCATGCCAATGCCGCCCGTCAGGCCGAGAGTCTTCATGCCAAAGCGAAACCGCGGTCACCTGGGGTGGCCGCGGTTGAAAAATCCATCAGGCCAATTACGGCACCGGGACAATGGCGCGGTAGAACCGGAATGGATTCGTCCCGGTGCTCGGATCCACGTACTGAATGACGCCGTCGGTGGCGACATTTGTTGAAAGATTCTGCCAGGAAACCGGCGGCGTGAGATTCGTGGCGCCTTGAATCACGTATTGTTGATTCGTCTGGCCCAACACCTGGACCAGCAGGCTGCCGTTCCCCTGCCGCACCATCTGGAGCGTGGCCGGAGTGCTGGCATTGATCGGAATCCCAAACGGCAGGATCACATTGTCGAGGAAGGCAGCATCCAACCCGGCGCTGAGGGTGGGATCCTTGACGTAATCCCAGCGCAAAGTGTGCGATCCCGCGGTCAGCGGGAAGACGTATTTGGCCCAACCAACTTCGCCGGACCACCGTTGCAGTTCAACCCCGTCCAACGAGAATTTGAGATAATCATAGGTCGCTTCCGAACTGACACGATACTCAAAGGAACCGCTGCCGGCCTGACAGTTGGTGGCAAGGATCAGGGAACTGATTTGGGAGCTGACTTGATTATCGGTCAGCGTCCCCGAGCGCGCCGCCCACAGCCCGGCGGCGGTCGAATTGGTCGTTACGACCCAAGGCTGATTGCCACCGGTGGTCCAAGCCAGCTGCGAAAAGTTCCCGGACTCAAAACCGTCGCTAAAGACCACCGGCTTGAAGACGGCGCTCACCGTCATATTGCTCTGAATTGTCACTACGAACGGATTGGCGAACGAGACGACATCCCCAGTCCAGGAACTGAAGGTGTAATAGGCGGCCGGGCTCGCTTCAAGGGTCACCACCGAGTTGCTGGCATAATCACCCGAAGTCGGTTGCAGCGTGCCCCCGGCGGCACCGGTGACCGTCAAATGAAACACCGGTCCCGGGGTGAAATTGTGATTCAGAAAGACTGTGCCCGAGACGCCGTCGTATCCGTCCACCGCAATGCGATAGACCTGATTGGAACGCAGCGCGACACTCAGGCGGCTGAAGCCGCCCGGAGCGCCGGCGTAGGCATCGTCGTTACTGGCAACGGGTGTCAGGGCGTTGACTTGGCTGCCCGTGTACACTCCCAGCAAGGTGTCAAACGTTGAATTGGTTGTGCTGAGCGACAGGACACCGTCCGCCGGCGGTTGGAACGACCACCAGACCGATTTCGCACCGTTATTGCCGGCGTGCGCCGGCTCACCCAACTCCTTGGTGGCGTTGGTGGTGGTGCCCGATACCACCGCCGGTGAAGCGGTCAGTGGAAGCGCGTTCGCCAGGAAGTCATTGGTTGGCCCTAGGACGACGTAATTCACGAAAACGGTGACGCTCGATGAATAATTCCCGGCCTCATCCAGCGACCGAACCTGGATCGAATTCAGCCCTGGTGTTAGAAAGGCCGGTGCGGTCCAATTGGTCGTCCCATTTGCGGAGGAGGCGATCCCTCCATTGAGAGCCACCAGAACTTCCGTGACCCCGGAGGCATTCGGAGCCGGGTCCACGGCGGTTCCAGTGACAGTCAACGATCGGTTGAACACCGTGAGCCCGCTCAATGGGCTGCTCACGAAAACGGACGGCGCGGTGACGTCAAACTCGCCACCGGGCGCAAACCGCGCTTGAACGGAACCCAACGAATTCGAACTGGCGGCGGCCACAGCAATGCGATAGCCCACCCCCGCTTGGGCGTCGAGTTTAAGGTAAGCGGGCCGATGCTGCGCCAAGTCGCTGTTCGTAGCAATCACGGGCACCAGATTGCTCACAGAATTGCCGGTATAAACCGCTAGCTCGGTGTTGATCCGACTTCCGGTCAGGTCAATGAATAGGTTCGTGTTGCTGGTTGGCGTGTAATTCCACCACAGCGAGGCAGCCGCGTTCGTCTTGCCGTTATGCGCCGGCTCGTTGGGGCGTTCAATCGTGGCAAAGCGGTTATTGGCGAAATAGACGCCACCGCCAACGGGAACTTTGGTTGCGTTGGTAAAATAGTCGTTGGGCGGAGGTGGTAGGACCAAATAACTGACAACATTCGTAGTCGAATCCTTCCCGGGGGCCGTCGCCACCACGGTCATCGTCAAGCTATTGGTGGCCGCCGGCACGCGGAAGGCCGCACTGTAAATGTTGTCGTTCGCAACCGCATCGGGTGCGGTGCCGTTATTCCTGAAGGTGAGATTCGTGACGCCGGGTATGGTGGCCGTCACGGTGGCATTATAGACACCAAACGTGTCCGAAGCCTTCACGAAAACGGGTTGCGTCGATGAGGTGAGCAAAAACGACCCGGATGGAGGATCCACGGTCGTCACCAACTGCCCGGTACCGACAAGCGTCAACGCTTTGTAGGCGTTCAATCGTCCTCCAGTTGTGGTCTGCCCATTCAGCGCCGGAATGGGCACGGTCCCCAACAGCAACCGTTGCCGCACTTCGGTATAATCGGCGGAGGGATAATGGCTCCAGATCAGACCCGCAACCCCGCTCACATGCGGGGATGCCATGCTCGTTCCGTCGAACGATGCGTACGAGGAGTCGGACTCGGCGGTGCATGAATAAATGCTCACGCCGGGGGCTCCTAAATGGACCGTTGTCGCTCCGTAATCGGAAAAATCGGCGAGATTGTCAGACCGATCCAAGGCCGCAACGGAGATGACATTGTCCAAGGCGTAATTGGCGGGATAGTGCGGAACTTGATCATTGTCCATGCCATCGTTGCCGGCGGCCGCGATGAACAGCACGCCCTGCGAGCGGGCGGCATTGATCGCGTTGAACATGGCTTGGGAATAACCACCGCCGCCCCAGCTGTTATTGAGTACCCGAGCCCCCTTGCTCACGGCGTAATTGACACACGTAATGGCGTCGGAAATGGGGCCCGACCCGTTCGCCCCAAGGAACTTGCAAGCCATCAGCCGGACGTTCCACATGACGCCGACGGCCGGGTTACCGTCGCTGGCGGCGGCGCCGATGGTGCCGGCCACATGCGAGCCGTGGTCGTTATCGTCCATTGGATTACCCGTTCCGGCGAGCGCGTTTATGCCGTAAACGTCATCCACGAATCCGTTGCCATCGTCATCAACGCCGTTGGTTTCCTTGCCGCCCCCGGACTCACCCGGGTTTTTCCACATCTGCTTGGTCAAGTCGCGGTGCGTATAGCGAATCCCGCTATCAATTACCGTGACGATGACGTTGGTGGACCCCTTCGTCAGGTCCCACGCGTTGGTCGCCGAAATATCGGCACCCGCGGTCCCTCCATTCTGGCCGTAATTTCGCAATCCCCAGAGCCGGCCATCGACAAACGCAGCGTCGGTTGGCGCGGCGGTCGCGTAAACAATATAATCGGGTTCGACGAATTCAAACTGACCAGAAGCTCGCAACGTCTCCATGCGCGAGAGCAGCCGGCTCTGCAACACGGTGGCAGTATCCGTCGCCGACGCCGTCGGATTGCTCTCATCCAAGGCAACCATTCGGGGCACGAGGCTGTATTGCCGGGAAACCGACATCTCCACCTGCTCCAGAACCGGAGCAACTGCCGCCGCCTGGTTGGCCTCCCGATACTGCACCAAAATGCGCGTCGGATGCACCGCGTGGCCATTGATGGTCACCGGCGCATCCACTGCCCCAAGCGGAAGGGCGCCCAACTGGGTGACGACGAGCAGCGCGAGATAGGAGCCGGCCCAGCGCGACGCAAACCGCGCCGGTCCTGGCTTGGTTGAAAGTGAATACCGAATCTTCATGATTATTTTATTGTCCCAATGACGCCGACACCAAAGCGTGCTGACGTGCCGTGGTGGCGATTGCTGGCTACATCACCAGTTTCCAAATCAATTTCCAGCCGTTTACCCACGCGTCACGGATTGAAACCGACCCGATAAAACCGGGGACCACTACCCGCCGGCGGGTTCGTATCCGAGACACTCACCAGCTTGTTGGTAAGCGCAGTGTTTGTATACGTGAGCAATGGCTGCCAATTGTTCAAGGCCGGACTGGTGGCATACTCGACACGATAAACGGTTTGCGGAGCAGCCATCCATGAGATTGCCACGGCATTCGGCACCGGTTGGTTTGCCCCGACCAACGAGGCCGTCAGCGTCACACTGGCCGAGAACGGGTACGGGTCGTTGAAGTTAGGAATCCCGTTTGTGTTCGAGTCAATGAGCAGACTGTTCCGCAATGCCCGGTTGACCATGACCGTCTGGCCGTTGATGAGGACCGGAGTGGCGCTGTTTGGACCGGCAAAATCCCTCACCCAGCGCAACCGCCCACCAAACTTGCCGTCTAGGAATTCTTCGGCCTGCGGCTGGGGAACATTGTTCGACTTCGGTGGGGTGAAACCCAGTTTGGCAGCCGCAAAGTAAATCGTCAGATTAGGATCAATCGCAATCCATCGCTGATAATTTGTCCCCAGGGCCGAGAGATCGAGCAGGTCCACGTAGAGACCGTTTTGGGAACCCGTGCCGGAAAAGTAGAATAACGGATTCCGGCTTTGGGAGGTCACCACCAGTTTACCAAGCGCGGTGTTGTTGGTGTAGCCCGCCGCACTGGGCCCCAAGTCCAATCCGGCCCAGGTATGATCAATCGTGGTGGCGGGAACATTGGGTGCCGCCGTGGTGAGCGCCGTCCCGAACAAGTCACCCGTCTGTGGTTTGATCTGCAAATGGAAACCATTTTGCACCGTAAAGGCGTTGCTGGCCCCGCCACCTGCATCGTAAAGGGCATTGGTGGCCATAAAATACAGCCCGCCATTGACCGTCATCTGGTAGTCGTTGAATTTGAGACTGCCCGCCATGAAGTGGGAATCCCCACCAGAAGTACTATCGCCCCCGTCGAAGTTACCCGAACCGCATTGCAAACCAAGTGTGCTAAGCGCTATCAGCGAGCCGCTGTTCTGGAGGTAATCACTTCTCGCCTGCAGACTCCAGCCGTTAATCGTGCCACTGTTAATCAGCCGGGCATACGGCTGAGGCCGGTCGTCGCCCAAATGGGCATCGTTGTTGATAAAGAAACTGCCGCGATTCGTAAAATAGAGGAGGTTGGGTGCATTCGCGGCGGTAAAGTCCCGCATGGGCTCACCAGGGGGCGGCACGCCGATTCCGGGATTCACCACCGGGACCACACCAGGAATAGTCAAGTTTGCATTGAGCGTCAGGCTCTTGCCGTCCACTAGAAAGGCTTCGCCCATGGTCATGTTGTCATTAATGACCACATTCGTGCTGTGCGTGGCAAAATCAAAGACGGTGACCGGGAGCGTCGAACTAAGGGCCCGCGCGTCCACCATCAGCGTGTGAAAGACCATGCTGACCGTATTCGATACGGGCGACAAGGTGGCCGGGGGCGTGTTGTTGGTGTCGATGCTATAGTTCTCGATCAATAATTCGGCCGTATTGCTCCACACCGTGCTCCAAACGCGAATGGTGCCCGTCAATCGGTTGACCGTATCCTTGCTCAAATTGGTCACCTGCAACGTGCCATTCGTCGAAGCCAGATTGAAACTCAGATTTTCACAATCAATCACGGCGTTGCTGCTGGAAATCAAATGCGAACTTTTGATGATGATTTGCCCTTCCGCCCGCATTCGGGTTCCGGAGAGATCCAAGTTATCACCCGTAATGCGGATTCGGCCGGGAAGATTCGTCACGGTGCCTCCCACCACTGGCAACGGGCGAATCACCACGTTGTCAACGTAGGCCGAGTACGCGGTTAATTCTCCGGCCTGAACGGTGGCATTGGTCACCCCGTCTTCGGTAATCAATGGGTCGGTATTCCCGGAAACTAGAAAGAAGTCGGCGGGCGGATAGCCCGCGCCTCCCGGATCGCCGGGGTAAAAGCCATCGCGCGACACGATGTAATTGGCGGGACGGGACGTGGCGTATGGCGGACACCCAACGGCACTCGACAGCACTCCGGTGGTACCACCAGATCCGAGCCGGTCCTCGATGAAGACGAAGGCGGGCTCGAGCCGGGCGGTCACAACATTCGAGAACTGCTGCCACATCACCACATTCGCGGTCATTAGCCCGGTGTCTGGGTTGACGTCGGTAAAACCCACCTGCACCCCGAAATCACTCGGCGCTCCGACAAAAATCGCACCCTTGGCCATATTTGTAATAATCGTCAATTCGACGGGTTCACCATCCTGATTGGTGACGGTCAGGCTCATCTCGCCTGCCACACTATTTGTGTAAGAATCGGCCCACGGATTGGGCAACGTGAACGAGGGGTTCCCAAACGGTGTCACGCCCGGGAAAGGATACCCTAGTGCCCGGGCTGTCGAACCGTTCCAGAGGGCCGCGCTATTCAGCCTAAATTCGGGGGAGTAGTTCGTGCGACCCCAGTAAAGGTCAGAAATGGCGATGTCTGGGAAAAAATTGGTGTCCCCGTTAAAGCTGCTTTGGGCTTCATTCCAAACCGGCAGCACCTCCAGGCCGCTGGTAGCCAGGTTGACATTCTTGCCGGTCAGTTCCATCCCACCATTCGCTCCCACGATCAACGATGCTTTTGGCGAGCCTGAAGTCCCAGATTTGACCGTGATGTTGGTCGCCGAGACAATCAAATGGCTGGGCCCGACGGCCGCAAGGTTGCAGGGGTAAGAAAACTACCCGCCATCGTCCGCATGCCGTTCGCCGAGGAAGTGCGCTCGAATCGAAACCCAGGCGAACCCTCCATGGTCCCGGAACCGGAGTAAGTGCCAACCAGATTGAAATAATTCAGCGTGTTCCAGGTTTCGTATGGGAGCGAACCCTCGGCTTGAAACAGTCCCTTGTTTACCACCGTGATCGCGTCAATCTGCGGATTGAAGACGGACCCCGTATTGGTGTAAGCGGCCATAGCCGCCACCCCCGCACAAGGAAACAGGGCTAAAACCATCAAACCAGAAAGTAAAAGTCGCTTCATAAATCCTGTCCAAATTTCCACTAAACTAGTTTCCGCCCAAAACGTACTGTTCCAATTCCATAATGGAAGTGCCGCTGGGATAGACGATCGGGGCGTTGGTGGTGCCGTCGAACGAACCCCAAATAAACCCGCTACCAAAGCTATTAAACTCATCCAGAAAAACTTGGCCGTCCTCAAAGGGGCCGGCGTTGAAGATGTACGGGCCCAGCTTGCTAAACGACAGTACGATTTGGCCATTAATGACCCCCGGCCCCGCCAAGGCGGCCTGGCCATTGATAGCGCTATTGTTGATCCACACCGGAGCGCCCGCGAACGTGCGCCGCATAATTATGGGGTTGCCGCCAGCATCCAAACCTAAATCCTCGGCAGTGAAAAGAATATCGGGCTGGGTCAGGATTCGCTGGGTGGTTTGGGTGTACGCAACGTTATTGCTGATGTAAGTGTCCTGATACTGATTGGTGATGGTGATGAAGTTGCCAAAAGTGGAATCATACTGGGCTTGAACAAAGGTGATATGATCTACACCCGGGCGGAGAGCCACACCCACGGCGGCCGCATTGGTGGGGGTGGTGCCAACGGGCCACCATGGTGACCCGCCCGTGGCGGATAGGGTGGTGCCCGGAACCAGATCCTCGGTGTTGTAATTATTCGGTCGATACAGGTAGCGCAACCCGCCGATGTCGTCGCGCGTCAAGCCGGAATAGAATTCTCCAGATCCCAAACCAGGGGACGCCCCGGAGCCTGAGATCCTTCCAACCAAGCTATCGATATATGAAGCGACTGCCGTGTAACCAAAAGCCAAGGGGTCAACCTGGATCTCGATAGCGTCCCAAGCAGGAGGCTCGGCGATGACCATGATTGCGTAGGTGTATAAGACCCCGTTCACATAACTGGAAGGCTGAAACGTGACCGGATCGAAATTCCGTTTGATCACGAGGTACTGCGGGACATTATCAATTACCCGTCGGTCACGCAGCGCCCAGACATACCGATCGGGACTGGCCAGGCCCAATTCCTCCATCAAGAGCCCGAGCGTGGCCGACTTCAAATCCATCAATCCCAAGGCGCTGGCCCGGTAGTTACTCCGCCGGGTGTCGGTGGGGAATTCGGCCAGACTCGAACTCATCTGGGAAAAGGCCGGCAGACTGTTCATTATGGCAAAGGCTTTGTTGACCGCATTGATGCCCTCCTGCCCGAAATAATTCTTGAACGAGGCGTCAAAGCCGTAAGTGATCGTTTTAATGTTCCAACGATACTCTTCCCCAAGATTCATGGGCCCGCCAATGTCAAAACCAAACGTGTTATAGCCGATCTCGGGTACTTGATAGGCTTCATACGGTCCCAGCATCGAAAAGGCCTGGGCCGAATGAATTGCGCTCCCAACCACCAGGGCCACCATCGTGATTTGCAATTGTCGCAGCATAAAAATTATTGGGGACGAATGACGCGGTAAAACGCGCTGCCACTGGTAGCGCTGATCGTCACAGAATCACTTAGACCAACCGCCGGCCGGGGCGCACCCGAATCCACCCACGCGGTGTTGTCAGTGGAGGTTTGGACCTGGTAAACCATGCCGGGCTGGGTGTTCCAAGTCAGAGTCACGCCCTGCGGGCTGGCAACCATGTTGACCTGAATCAGATCGTAAGACCGCGCAATCAGGTCGAAACTGGTGCCGGCGCCAAAGCTCGACCAAACAACAAGAAACCGGTTGAGGCCATCCGCTGCAATAGTCGGGTGGATTTGCCGGCTGACGCTGGTCGTATTAACGCGGAACTCCACGCCCGCCAAGCTCCCATCGCTCATCAGGAACTGGCCGAAAACCCCCTCGCGCGAAAGGTCTTGACCCAGGCTGATCCAGACGGCCAGAAAATTCTTCCCAAACGCACTCAACTTGGGTCCGTACTGATCACCGTAAGTTTCGGTGTTCAGGCAAATCGCCCCGCTGACCGCTGTTCCATTGCCGTTGAACAGTCGTCCGTAAGCATCCCAGCTACGCTGCGATCGGGACGTCGCGGGGAGATTCTGGTAAGACTGGCTCTCGCTGGTCCGGACCAAACCGTCCCTTTGACTCCACGCCACCGCAAAGCCACCTTGCGGCGAGGCAGCGACGGACGGGTTGGCACATAGATTCGTCAGGCTGGGATTAACCGGAAACTCATTACCCACCGCACTGCCAGCCGCGTTGAAGATTCGCGCATAGATATCCACGGTCGCGGCACCGCGCTGCAGTTCAGAAACCCAAACCACGACGAATTTGCCCCCCGCCAACCCGACCACGGCCGGGGTGCGTTGGTTCCTGGCCACCCATTGGTTGATCTGGAACTCGGATCCCAGCTTCACCCCCGCAGCGGAGAATCGCTGCCCGTAGATTCCCTGCAAGCTTCCATCCTGACCTTCACTGGCCCAAACCACCACGACGCTGCCATCCGTCAAGGTGGCCACGCCCGGACTAACCTGAAAACCGTTGGTGTAAGTGTTCACCAAAATGTCGCTGGTGAGAAAGGCCCCATTCACGTCAAGGAAGCGGGCGTAAATCTCTTGAAAGCCAAACTTTCCACCCTGCCAGACGACCACCGCCCCGCCGTCCGACAGCAAGGTCACTTGGGGTTTTTCCTGATCCCCGGCACTCGGGGTGTTTGCCACCGAACTGACAAGAATCGAAGGCCCGGACGCGCCCAAGCTGCTGGTCAACCGTTGCGCACGTATCCTCAGCCCGTTGGTGGTCGCCGAGTTGTCCTGCCAGACGGCAAAACCTCCCGCGGTGCTGATCGCCGCCTGCGGCGCCGTTTGATCCCCGGCGAGGGCGCCGGCAATCGGGTAATCACTCCCCCCGGGCGAAAAGGAATTCTGTCCATGAACCAGCATTGGAATGGCCAGCAAACCGCCAATCAAGGCCAGTCGTCGGGCAGCGCACAGCAGTGGTGACATAAAATTACTCGTTATTAACAATGCCATCTATTCTTGTCCACAGATCTTTGGGCGGCAGACCGGCTAGGCAGGAATGATCCCAACCAACATGCCACTCCGCATCTCCGGATCTGCACGAAATTGATATCGACTGTCTTACTGCTTCCTACTAACAACCACTCATCGTTACCGTTCTCTTCCGGGCTTTGCCAATTCGCGTCAATGCCGCGAAGGCTCGGTCGCGGCGATTCCGCTCTTCTTTCAATCACGCTTTTGCGTCACGCGTTAGAGCAAGCTTTCCTGCCGTGCTTCGCCCGCTTCGAGTTCCGCCCTCATTGAGCGAAAACCCCACTCGCCGAACAGGGCCGCAAGCCGACCCGTGTCAACCGGTCGCTCCGCCATCGCCTCCGGCGAAAAATCGCATTCCAAATCATCCTGCAACCGCACCAGCTTCTGGTTGCGCCGCACATCCGCTTCCGCCGCGTGCAGGGCGGCGCGAATTCGCAGCGACTTGACTTCATCCAGCCGCCGATACATATCCGCCACCGAACCAAATTGCCGCATCAAATCCGCAGCCGTTTTGGCCCCCACCCCTGGGACGCCTGGGATGTTGTCCACACTGTCGCCCAGCAAACTCAACCAGTCCACTACTTGCTCCGGCAATACGCCGGTCTTAGCCCGAACCTCGGCCGCCTGCCACACCGTCTCCGACTTGTCATTCGGATTTAGCAACCCAACCCCCGGCCCCACCAGTTGCATAAAATCTTTGTCCGCACTGGCTATAACCACTTGCCATCCTGCTTGCGCGGCCGCCCGCGTCAGGCAGGCAATGTAATCGTCCGCCTCGATTCCGTCCTGGCAATAGGACGCCACATTGGCCGCGGCGAGGTAGCGCAGAATCTCGTCCAGCTGCGCTGCCAGCTCCGCCGGCATTTCCGGCCGCTGCGCCTTATATCCCGGCAGCGCCGCCTGCCGCTCAGCGCTCAACCCGCCGTCCCACACCACCATCGTGTGCGTGGGTTTCACCGTCGCTCGCATCTTTGCGAGCATCTTGATAAACCCGTAAATCGCATTCGTCGGCTTGCCCGCCGGCGAGTTTAGTTTGCGGATCGCATAAAACGCCC
>CAZIJO010000037.1:0-35056 GCA_964539515.1 uncultured Bifidobacterium sp.
GCGACGGCGATGTCGCCGGGCGTGCAGCAGGCGACGGTTTGGCCGCGGGCGCGCTTTCCGCCGCCCCGTCCGGTACGTCGAAGAACGCCTGTACGCCGCTCCCCTGCGTGCACTTGTACAGCGCGGTGCCGGGGATGCGCACCGGCTGATCGGATGAATTGGCGACCAGCAACGGCGTTTCGTTCGAACCCCACCCATTGACGAAGTCATAATCCGACACTTTGCGCATCTGCTGGCGGAAGTGGTCCAGGTTCAAATCCGTCCGCGAACCAATCCCCAGGTAATCGAGCCAGGCCGCGAGCGCGTCCGCGTCCACGCCATGCCGCCGGGAGAGCTGCGCGAGATCGATTTGGTTAGGGCTGGCGCTGGCCTCGGCCGCGGCGGCGAGGCAGTTCGCAGTGGCCGCGAAGACCTTTTCACGCCGCGCCGTCATTTCACGGGTGAAATCCCGCACGTCGCGCAAAAGCAAATCGGGTTGTCCTGGGACCACGAGTTTTGGCTCTTGCCAGATGACAAAATCGTTCGCGTTGCCGTCGCCTGCGTCGCTGGCGACCAGATAGATGACGACTTCGTTGCCGTTTGCCGGCGCGGCGAGTTTGAAGCGCACCTCGTGTCGCGACCGGAGCGGACTGACCGGCTCCATCCATGCTTTGGGACCACCGACCTTGCCGATGTGACCCACGCTGCTGAATTTCCACAGGACCTTTTGCCATTGATCGATATCCCCAGCGAGCGAAGCGGCGTCTGCGGGGGTGGCGGTGCGCCAACGCGCCCGTACCGGGTCGAGCAGCAGGGAGGGCTCGGTGCGGTTGAGCAAGGCCCACAGCCCGGCGAGGTATTTGGGACTGAGATTATTTTGGCGGGCGAGTGTCGGAAGCCGGCGGGGGTCGGACCGCAACTCCAGCGTGGCGGCAAGATATTTTTCCAGCGGCAGCCGCCCGCCTTTGTTCTTGTCCAGCTCCATGCCCTGCTGGGTCACCGTTTCCGCCCCGCCGGGTTCGGTGAAGGCCTGGTAGAACCGGCGGATCTCGGTCAGGATTTCCTCCGTCCAATCCCGCCGGGTCGTTCCGGCCGAGAAGCGCAGTCCGTCAGGCAGCAGCACCACATGGCTGGCGATGTCCTTGCCGGCGTCGAGATATTTGGTGATCAACGCGGGCGACATCACCAGCGCGTTGCCGGTGTTCATGAACCCCTCGCCCGCGGCGCTGTCCACAGGAAACTCCTTTGCCGGATCGAGCGATTCGACCCCGGTGAGGTCGCGGACCGTGTAGGTGTATTCGGCATTGTTCAAGCGGCGGAGCACGACCGGGCCCGGATCGCCGGCAGTGGCCTGCGCCGCCTCGTCCAAGGCCCGGTTTACCCAGCCCAGCAATCGCTCGCGAAGCTCCCTGGTCGGCTGCGGTTTGTCCTTCGGCGGCATTTCGCCGAGCGAGACTTGTTCGATCACCCGCTCCCAGACCTTGGGATGTTTCAACACTTCAGGAAACGAGGTGAACCGTTCGAGGTCCAGTTCACCCTTGTGCTTCTCAGTTGAATGGCACTTGAGGCAGTAATCCCTAAGCAACGGGCGGATCTGGGGCTCGAATTGTTCCCTCGGGGTTGCGCCCGATTGGGCAAAGCTCCCGGGAACGGGCGCGAAGTACCCGGCCAAAGCGACGCACGCCATCGGCAAAAAGCTGCCGAACCGTCTCGCAACGAAGCGGCCGGAGCGGACGGAATCAGGAAAAATCACGCACGTAGTTTTACACGGACAAGCCGCCGATTGTCCAGTGCTTCGGGCCAAGTCGCGGGCGAACCCTGACCGGCGTCGGGCGGGGATACCCGGACTCGCGCCGGCAGGCTTCCCACAGTTGACCATCGCTGCTTGTCATGCAGCACTGGAACGGCAGAGGGTCAGATGAAAGTCAACAAACTCGGGTCGGTGAGGTGCGGCACCGCATTAAACGTCAGCAGGGAAAAGCGACCCCGGGAAAACAGGAATTCATTGTACGCGGCATTGCGGACCACCCAGCTCAATTCCAGGGTTTTTTCGTCCTCGAGATTCAGGGCGAATCCCATCGCCGCCGCCACCGGTCCGCCCGAACTGAACGCGGCAACGCGCTTCTGGCTGCCGGTGGCGTTGGTGATGGTCGCGAGTCCCCGCTGGACCCGCTTTCGAAACTCATGCCAGGCTTCCAGGTCCGGTGGATTCAGTTCCCGGCGAACCCACAGCCGCGTAACCTTTTGGAAGAGGCGCAAATAATCGCGCTGCACGGTGTCGGAGTCCTTGCGGAGTTTCTCCCGCATTTCCCGGATGGCAGGATCGCGCTGCATCAGGTCGGGCAGCGAGCGCGTGAGCACGTCATAGCCAAAATGTTCGTCCAGTTCGGGCAATTCCACCGGGACCGGCCAGCTCCGGCCGCGCTCGCGATAAGCACCAGCCACGGCCTCCTCGGTTTGCCGGTGACGCCGGCGTGGTCCGACATAAACGTGGTCGAAGGTCAGGCCGAGTCCCGCCCAGTGAAGTCCCAACTGGCGCGCCTGTTCCACGCCTCGCGGAGACAGTTGGTCGTAATCGTCCGCATAAAACGAGGCCTGGCCGTGGCGGACTAGATATAACAAGCTCATGGTTGTCCGGGTTTACTCCGCCACGATCCCGCCGTCCATTACCAGGGAGTGTCCGGTGATGAAGGCGGCGGCGTCCGAAAAAAGGTAAAGTGCCGCCTGCGCGATTTCCTCCGCCGTTCCCAGTCGTCGGAGTGGGACACGGGCGACCAACTTGGCTTCGAGCTCCGGTTTTCGCTCCACCATCCGGGCCAGCATCGGGGTTTGCGTGTACGCGGGGCAGATGGCATTGACACGAATACCGGCCCGGGCGTAGTCCAGCGCCGCCGTTTTGGTCAAACCTATGACGCCATGTTTGCTTGCCGTGTAGGCCGCGTGACCGGGGAACCCTGTGACTCCCGCAACCGAGGCCATGTTGATAATCACGCCGCTGCCTTGCGCCACCATGACCGGCAGTTCGTGCTTCAAACAAAGAAAAACTCCCGTCAAGTTGAGGTTGATGACCTGATGCCAGACGTCCTCCGGGTATTGAGCTGTGCGGGCGCGGACGCCATCAATGCCGGCATTGTTCAAGGCAAAGTCGAGCCGGCCAAAAGCCTTGAGGGTCGCCTGGACCATGGCTTCGACTTCGTTCGACTTGGTCACGTCGGCTTTCACAAAAAGGCCCTGGCCGCCCGCATCGGCGATCAATTGCACGGTTGCCTCGCCCTCCTCCACCGCGACATCGGCCACCACCACTCGGGCGCCCTCGTGGGCCAGCGCCAGTGCCGACGCCCGGCCCAACCCGGAAGCGCCACCGGTCACCAACGCCACTTTGCCGGAGAACTGTCTTGTCATGATGTCGGAATTCTCACGAAGCCTATTGGAATCCGAGGCGAAGTGCCATTGCATAAATGGCTTCCGGCGCCGACCGCCCTCCGCCGGAGAAGCAGGCTGGGGAAAGTCGGTCCTTGGGATTGGCGGTCTCCTCGTACCGGCTGCTCGCCACTTGTCCTTCACCAGGCAAGCACAACCGTTAACCGGGTGACTTGGGGCCGTCGAATTGTTGCTGCTTTTGATCGGGCGATGGACCATCGTGTCCTCGTGAGCACTGCAAAAGCATTATCTCTGATGCTGGCTGTACTGCTGGCCTCGCCACCGGTTCTCCTCCAACCAGCCGCCGCGCAGGATCGGACGCAGGCGCGTTCCATGGTGATTTCCAAAGGTGGCATCGTGGCCACGGAGCATCCCCTGGCGTCGCAAGCCGGGGCGACGGTCCTGGCCCAAGGTGGCAACGCCATCGATGCTGCCATTGCCGCCAATGCGATGATGGGCGTCGTCTCACCGATGATGTGTGGGATCGGGGGCGACCTGTTCGCCATCGTTTATGAGGCAAAGAGCGGGAAGATTTATGGGCTCAATGCCAGCGGTTGGGCGCCGGCAGGGCTGACCTTGGATTTCCTTAAGGGTCAGCGTCTGGAAACCATGCCCTCGCGCGGCATCCACTCGGTGACGGTGCCCGGCGCGGTGGACGGGTGGTCGAAACTGAGCCGGCGCTTTGGGAAAAAGAAACTCGCCTTCGTGCTCGCGCCCGCCATTCACGTTGCGGAAAGCGGCTTCCCGGTCACGGAGCTGGACGCGGAATATTGGGCCGGCGGCGAAAACCTGTTGCGCAAAGACGAAAACGCCGCCCGGACTTTTTTGCCGCAGGATCGTGTGCCGAAACTGGGCGAACTTTTTCGAAACCCGGATTTGGCCGGCGCCTACCGACGAATCGCCGCGCGCGGTCGGGATGGCTTTTACGAGGGGGAAACCGCCCGCCGGTTGGTGGCGCATGCGCAGCGTCAGGGCGGGACGATGAATGCCGCAGACCTCGCCCAATTCTCGAGTGAATGGGTGTCGCCGATTTCGACGACGTACCACGGCTGGACGGTTTACGAAATCCCGCCGAACGGGCAGGGGATCGCGGCGCTCGCGATGCTGAATTTGATGGAGAATTTTCCCCTCGCCGAGTATGGCCACAACTCCGCCTCCGCGCTGCACGTGATGATCGAAGCCAAGAAGCTGGCGTATGCTGACATGCTGCGCTACGTGGCCGACCCGAAATTCAACAAAGTCCCGGTCGCTGGCATTCTCGCCAAGGACTATGCCCGGGAACGCGCCAAACTCATCAACCTGGAACACGCGAACTGCCACGTGGAGGCCGGTGATCCGCCGTCGCCGGGCAATGACACCACCTACCTGTGCGCCGTGGATCGCGAGGGCAACATCGTTTCATTGATCCAAAGCAATTACGGCTCGTTCGGCTCCGGCCTGGTGCCGGACCACTGCGGGTTCGTGCTCCAAAACCGGGGCGGTTTGTTCTCCCTCGACCCGCAGCATCCGAATCACCTGGCGGGCCGCAAACGCCCGTTGCACACAATCATCCCGGCGCTGATGACCCGGGGGGAGGTGCGGATCGCGTTCGGCATCATGGGCGGCTGGAATCAATCGCAGGCGCACGCGCAGTTTGTCGCGAACGTAGTGGACTACGGCTTGAACCTCCAGGCAGCCCTGGAGGCACCGCGATTCAGCAAAGGCTCGTTTGCCGGGTGCGATGTGGCCGTGGAAGGACGAATCCCGGCCGCAACCATCAGTGCGCTGGAAAACAAAGGTCACCAGGTTCAGGTGAAAGGCAGCTTCAGCCAGACGGTTGGCGGCGGCCAGGCGGTCATGCGGAACGACGCCACGGGTGTCAATTATGGCGCCTCCGACCCCCGAAAGGATGGCGCCGCGATCCCGGAGCCGTGGTTGAAAAACTAGGCGGCACGGGATGCGTAGATACTTTTCGGGCCGGGTGCTGCCGGGCTGCGGAGAAGCAGCTCCCCGGCCGGTTCAAGGCAGAAAAGTACAGATGTATTCGCAGAGGCCCGCTTTGACCTCGATGTCAAATCCGGAGTTGCCCGGCAGTTCGAAGACCTGGCCGGCGGTGTAGCGCTGGACGCTGGTGGCGCCATCAACTTTGACGGAACAATCGCCGGCAACGATTTCCATTTTTTCCGGTTTGCCGGTGTTGAAGTGGTAGGCGCCAGGGTAAATGAGCCCCAGGGTTTTCTTCGTGCCGTCGGGCATCATCAAAGTGTGGCTGACGACTTTTCCGTCGAAATAAACGTTGGCTTTGGTGTGGGCGGTGACGCCGCTGATTTCTTTGGGTATGGACGACATATTGACTTCAGTGTTTGAAACGGCAATGGAAAGTCAAGGGGTGCGTGGCGGCGCGAAGGGGGATGGTAAAGGGAATGCGGCGTGCCATCAGCAATGCCGGGCAAGCGCAAGCCCGGTTTATACGTCCAGCCGGGTGATGCGTTTCTTCTCCACGGCGAGGCTGGCGGTCCGGCTGGCGGAGCGAACCAGATGGATCAACCCTGCGAACCGTGGGTCCCGGGTCATCCCTTGTTGGTAACGCGCATAAATCTGTTGGACGATCACGGCGATTTTGAACAACCCGTAGGCGTAGTAGAACACGGGGTCGCTCACCGGGCGACGGGATTTCGCGCTGTAGCGCTCCACCAACTCTTCGCGATTCAAATTGCCGGGGCGGGTCGTCAACCCGAACGATTGCCTTTGCCAGTCCTCCGGATCATCGGCATCCACCCAGTAGCCCAACGTCGAGCCCAGATCCATCAGCGGATCACCGATCGTAGCCATTTCCCAGTCGAGGACGGCTTTGATTTGAGAGACGGCTTGCGGATCAAGGACCAGGTTGTCGTATTTGTAATCGTTGTGGATCAGGCAGCCGGGTGACGCAGCGTGGCCACCCCGCGGAGTCAATCCGCCGGCGCCCGCCGGTTGGTGTTCGACGAGCCAGCGGGCGGTGCGGTCCAGCTCCGGCAGGTCATCGGTGCGGGCATTTTGGTAGCGTTTGATCCAGCCTTCCACCTGGCGGGTCACGTAGCCCTCAGGTCTGCCTAATTCCCCCAGGCCGGCAGCGAGGTAATCGACGGCATGAATCTCGGCTAGGTTGTCGATGAAGCTTTCGGCGATCCGACGCATCTGTGCCGGAGGCAGATCCAGTCCGGCCGGCGGTTTGGTGCGGAGGATGATTCCCGGGACTCGTTCCATCAGATAAAAGGGCGCACCCAACACCGTGACATCGTCGCAGTAGGCCAACGGCCGCGGCACCTTGGGGTAGGCCGAAATGAGATGCGCGAGGATGCGGTATTCGCGTCCCATGTCGTGGGCGGTTTTGATCTTTGCGCCGAACGGTGGGCGGCGCAAAACCAGCTCGCGTTCGCCGACCCGGACCAAATACGTGAGGTTGGAATAGCCATTGGGAAACTGGCTGATGGCCAGCGGGCCGACCAGTTCTGGTAGCGCCTGCCGCAAGTAGGCTTCCAGTTTACTTGCGTCCAGCTCTTCACCCGGCCGGGTTGGCTGCGGTTGGTCGATTAAATCGGACAACATGATGTGACTATTGACCGGGCGTAGTGGATTGGTCGAACTTACCCATCACCCTGACCCTCTCCCCATCCGATAGGGCGAGGGGACAGCAATGGACGTCTCGCAAAGATCTCTCCGTTCCCGGATTCGCTGAAAGACTTCCCAGCGGCGCTCGATTTGCGCGGAGACTGGCGGTGATTCTCCCTCTCCCCGGCGGAAGGGAATAGGGCCGGGGTGAGAGGCCGCCCCGGCCGATGCAAGGCGGTTCAAATCGAAATCTTGAGGCCATGCTGCTGGAGATGGATCCGGGCAACGACGGATTTGTGCACTTCATCCGGCCCATCGTAGATCCGGGCGGCCCGCTCGTGGCGATACCAGTAGGACAATACCAGGTCGTCGGTGAGGCCCAAGGCGCCATGCGTTTGGATCGCGCGATCCAGGACTTTTTGCAGCACGTTGGCCACGTAGAATTTGATGATCGAGATTTCCTCGCGCGCGGCCCGGCTGCCTTCCTGCTCGACCTTTTCGGCGGCCTGCAATACCAGCAATCGGGCGGCGTTGATTTCCGCCCGGCTCTCCGCAATCCATTCCTGGACCATTTGCCGGCTGCCCAGCGGCTTGCCCGGCGCGAGCAGGCGCGTCGCAGCATACTGGCACATCATTTCAAACGCCCGCTCGCAAATGCCGATCCAGCGCATGCAATGATGAATCCGTCCCGGGCCCAGGCGTTGTTGGGCGATTTCAAACCCCTTGCCCTCCGGGCCCAAAAGATTCTTCTGCGGCACGCGACAGTGCCGGTAAACGATCTCCGAATGGCTGACGTAATCCTCGCCGGCCCCGCCCATGATCGGGGTGTTCCGCACCCGATGAAAGCCGGGCGTGTTGGTCGGCACAATGATCTGGCTGGCGCGAGCATACGGACTCTCCGCTTCCGGATTGGTCACCGCCATCACGATGGCGAACGTGGCGCCATCGGCCGCGGACGTGAACCATTTGCGCCCATCGATCACGTAGTCGCTGCCGTCCTTGCGGGCCTGGGTGTCCAGCCAGGCGGGATTCGAGCCGGCCAGGTCCGGCTCGGTCATTGAGAAGCAACTGCGCATCTCCCCGCGGGTTAGCGGCGCGAGCCACATCTCTTTTTGTTCCGGCGTGCCGTACGCCATCAGGATCTCCATGTTGCCGATGTCCGGGGCCTGGCAGTTGAAGAGATAGTGACCGAGCGGGGTCCGCCCCAAGGCCTCACTGATGCGGGCGAACTCGGGCAGGGAGAATCCCTGGCCGCCCAGCTCCGGGGGCAAATGCGGCGCCCAGAGCCCCAGCGCCTTGACCTGATTCCGCTTCTCCTGCAGCCGGGGCAACAGCTCGCGAAACGGGCGGTGAAGAAAATCCGCTTCGAGCGGTAAAACCTCCTGCTGAATGAACGACTGAATCCGTTCGAGCGCAGTCGTCAGCGGTCCGTTGTTCATAAAAAAAAGATGTGTTGGTGCGGCGCGGAGAAGCTAATGGCACGCGGAAATGGATTCGAGGAAATTCACGCAGCCGCCCGGCGATGCCGCCCGGCCCCGGGCGGGGCCGCCCCGTGCTCTTGCTTCTGCGGCCTGGGACGCAGCCGGTCTAAAATAATTTTACCCTACCCCCGCCGTTGTCCTACCCCCCCTGTCAGAATGAGCGCGCATGAAAACAACCAGACTGCTCGAATTCCTGCAACGCAACGATGGGGAACTCATTGCCGGGTTCGGCGAGGCCCGGCTCGTGAAATGCCTCGACGGCCGGATCAAGCTGCTCGGCGGCTCGCCGGAAGACCGCGCCGCGGCGCGCGAATGGTGTTCCCTGTTCCTGCACGAAGCGATTCTGCCCGGGTGATCCGGATTATTGTTTGCTGCATGCCCAACCAACTACTCAGTTGAAGGAGGCGACGGGTCGCCCCGCGCGCGCGAGCGGGGGGCGGATTGGGACAGCGGGACGGTGACGAGTCGTGGCGGTGACAGGGTGCGCCAATCTCCCGCTTGCCAAGCGCGTTTGCGATTTGGTCTAATGCCGCGGTGCTACAACAGCAAACCCTGAATCGTTCCGCCAGTTTTGCCGGCACCGGCCTGCATAGCGGCAACCGGGTGCACATGACGCTGCTCCCGGCGGCCCCGAATACCGGCATTCGGTTCCGCCGGACGGACCTTGAAGGGAAACCCGAGATTGAAGCCCGGGTGGAGAATGTTTCCGAAACGAATCGTTCGACGACGCTGGCCAAAGGCAATACCAAGGTGCAGACGGTGGAGCACGTCCTGGCCGCCTTTGCGGGCTACGGTATTGACAATGCCGTCATCGAGCTGGATGCCAACGAACCCCCCATTGCCGATGGCAGCGCGCGGGAGTTTTGCAAGTTGATCCAGGCGGCGGGCATCGTGCCGCAAAGCGAAAAGCGCGAGCCGTACACGGTCACCGAGCCGATCGAATTGGAGATGGGCGAGACCTTGATGACGTTGTTTCCCGACGAAGGCTTCAAGATTTCGTGCACGAGTGCGGACAAACATGGCCGATTTACACAGTTTTACAGCACGGATGTGACGCCCAAGACGTGGGAAGCGGATCTGGCGCACGCCCGGACCTTTTGTTTTTACGAGGAGATCGAATTCCTCATCAAGAATGGGTTGATCAAGGGAGGCAGCCTGGAGAACGCGGTGGTCATCCGTGATGACGCGGTGCTGACGACGGAGCCGCTGCGCTACCCGGAGGAATTCGTGCGCCACAAGATTCTGGACATTGTGGGGGATCTTTCGTTGCTGGGTCGGCCGCTGCACGGGCATCTGATCGCGGTCAAGCCGAGTCACAGCGGGAACTGCGAACTGGTGCGCCAGATCGCCAACCAGATCAACAAACCGTTGCGCGCGGCCCGGACGTTTGCCCCGCCGCCGGCCCGAACCGGAGCGGGGAACGATGGCCCGGCGCGTGATTTGGCGGCCGCCGACGGCGCCATGGGCATCGAAGAGGTCATGAAGATGTTGCCCCACCGCTATCCGTTCCTGATGGTGGATCGCATCTTGAAAATTGACGGCAACCGCATCGTGGGTGTGAAGAACGTCACGATGAATGAGTATTACTTTCAGGGCCATTTTCCCGGACATCCCATCATGCCCGGGGTGTTGCAGCTCGAGGCCATCGCCCAAGTGGCGGGGGTGTTGCAATTGAAGATTCTGGAAACGCCGAATCTGGTGGCGTATTTCATGGCGGCCGAGCACGTGAAATGGCGCAAGCCGGTTTTCCCGGGGGATATGCTGGTCATCGAAGTGGAATTGACCAAAATCAGAAGCAAGATTGGCCGGGCCAAGGGCGTGTGCAAGGTCGACGGTGAAATTGTGAGCGAAGCCGAAGTGACCTTTGTATTACGCGCGGACTAGCCGACCATCATGGAGACGATTCATCCCACGGCCATCATTCATCCACAGGCCCGCCTTGGCGCACGTTGCCGGATTGGGCCTTATTGCATCATCGGGGAACATGTCCAGCTGGGCGACGACTGTCATTTACACGCCCATGTCGTCATTGACGGCCACACCCGGCTCGGTCAGGCGAATGAGATCTTCCCGTTTGCCAGCATCGGGCTCAAGACACAGGATCTCAAATGGAAAGGCGGGGTCACCCGCACCGAAATCGGCGACCGCAACACTTTCCGCGAATGTGTCACCATCAACAGTGCCACGGCCGATGGGGAAGTCACCACCGTGGGTTCGGACAATCATATCCTGGCCTACTGCCATCTGGCGCACAATGTCACGCTGGGTGACCGTATCATCATGTCCAACGTGGCCACGCTGGCCGGGCACGTCACCGTGGAGGATCACGCGGTCATTGGGGGCCTGGTCGCGATCCACCAGTTTTGCCGGGTGGGAAAAATGGCGATGATCGGCGGTTGCGCCAAAGTGGTGCAGGACGTGCCACCGTTCATGATCGCGGACGGCAATGCCGCCCGGACGGTGACGGTGAACAAGGTGGGGCTGGAGCGGAATGGCGTTGCCGAGGAAGCGCAAGCCGCGTTGCGGCAAGCCTACAAGATTTTATTTCGCGCCGGACTGACGATACCCAACGCACTGGCGCAGATCGAAAAGGAATTGCCGCCGCTGCCGGAATTGGCCTATCTGGTCCAGTTCGTTCGCGCCAGCGAACGCGGGATCAGCAAGTAGAACCCCGCCATGGAAGCGGAACGCTCCCTCCCGCCGCTCCGTCCCGGCACGCTCTATCTCGTCGCCACACCGATTGGCAATTTGGAGGATATCACCCTGCGGGCGTTGCGGGTGTTGAAAGAGTGCGATGTGGTGGCAGCGGAGGATACCCGCCGCTCCGGGCAACTGCTGAAGCATCTGGGTTTATCCAAGCCGTTGCTCAGTTATTTTCAATTCAATGAAGCCCGCCGCAGCGAGGAAATCATCGCCCGGCTGCACCGCGGCGAGAAAGTAGCCCTCGTGACCGACGCCGGCAGTCCGGGCATCAGCGATCCGGGCGAGCGGGTGGTCAAAGCAGCCATTGCCGCCGGATTGCGGGTCGAGGCGGTGCCTGGCGCGTGCGCGCTGGTGGCCGGACTGACGGCGAGCGGATTGCCGACGGAGGAGTTTCATTTCATCGGGTTCCTTCCGCACAAATCCGGGCAGCGCCGCAACCGGCTGGAATCCTTAAAGACGCTTCCGGGTACGCTGGTGCTGTACGAATCGCCTTATCGCATCGAAAAGCTGCTCGGCGAACTGACCGAAGTGTTCCCGGAACGCAGCGTTGTCCTGGGCCGCGAACTCACCAAAAAATTCGAGGAATTCCTGCGCGGGAGCCCGGCGGAGTTGTTGGCTGCCGCCAAGCAACGGGGACTGAAGGGCGAGTTCGTAGTCCTGATCAGTCCCGTGAATTAGTTCGCCGGAGATCGGAGATTTTCACTGCATTTGTCACCCTCACCCGGAGCGGCATTTTTGGCTGGACTTGAACGAGTTTCCTGAAAGCGCAGATCAAGATGCCCGGCGGACTGCCCGTGTCATGCCCCGGCTTCTCCGCACCGGGATGGAAGCTGCGGTGGGAGCGCCTGGCTCATGGAATTGTCACGGCGCGATAATACCGCTCCTTTCGGCCTGAACTGTTCGTGTCGATGAAACTAATGATCCCACTTGAAGGGTTATTGGTGGTGAGGGAAGTCCAGTTGGTCCGGTCGCTCGAGGCCAGGATCACACGGTTGCTATTGGCCAACCCGAGGAGTTGAGCGCGAAAGCAGCCATTGCTGTCGATCATGGCGTCGGCGAATCGCAGGGGTGCGTCCAGGTACAACATCACCGGCTGACTGGTGGCTGATCCGGCAGGGTTCGTCGCCACCAGGTAATAGCGCCCTTCATCCGCCGCCTGAAAATTGGTGCGGGTGAGCGAGGGGAAGATCGCCCCGGGAAGGCTGGTCGAATTGAAGTACCACTGATAATTCGGCAACGGATTGGCAATGGCGACCACCGTCAGCGTTACGTTACTGCCGGCGGCGACAGTCTGGCTTTGGGGCTGGCTGTTGATCACGGGCGGCGACTGATTTTCGAGAATCATCACGGTGGCGCTGCTTGCGGCGGGCGCGGCCCTGTAGGTGCCGGCGACGGTCAGTGTTAGAACGACCGACTCGTGGGACTCGTCGATGGCATCCGGTATCGCCGCGATGGGGATCAGGACCTCGGACGCACCGGCCGGAATGCTGATCTGGTGGTTGATGTTTACGTAGTCGGCCCCACCCGCCGCGGTGCCGGATACGGTGTAATCCACCATCATGACGTCGTTCGTGTTTCGATCCCGCCGGATGGTGAAGGTGCCGGTATCTGGTCCAGCCTCCGAAGCTACCGGATCGGTTGCGACGACGCTGACAATCGGCGAATTGGAGGTGCTGTCATTGTCCGTGATCCAGAGCGTAGCATGGTTGGGCGTGCCCAATGATGCGCCGGATGCGCTTGTGAGCGTGACCGTAACGGATTCCCCAGCTTCCGGCGTCGGGTCATCGATTGGATGGACGGGGAGGTCGACGAAACTCTGGCCCGCAGGAATAACGATGGCGTCCCCGATCGGCGCATAGTCGCCCGGGCTGCTGGCTGTGCCGGTTGTCTGGAAGCTCACCAACAGATCCCGGCTGGTGGCGCCGGAACGGGTCACCCGGAACGAACCGTCGACCGGGCCAGCCTCGGTGGCATATTCGCCGTTGGTCGTGATCGTAATGGTGCCTCCCGACCCATCATCATCCAGAATCGTGTACGTGTGATTGACGAGGACATCCAGCTGGGCATTGACCGGATTGCTCAAGGCAACGACTACGGTGCGATCTGCCTGAACCGCGCCGTTATCGTTTGCTCCCAGAATGGTGACGCTCTGGCTAACCAGTCCGGCGGGGAAAAAAAGTGTCGTCGGCAGGTCGGTGGCGTAATCCACTCCGTTAACGGCGCTCCCGCCAGTGATATGACAGTCCACGAGGATGGCGACCGGCGAGGGAGCGCTGAGGGTGACGCTAGCATTCACGATGAACTGGTTTTCGAGGCCGCTGGAAGCCGCGGTTGCAAAACCGACTCCAACCAGGCTGCCTCCGTCGTTGTCCAGGAGGGTCACAGTTTTCGGATTTGGGTCAGCGATCGAATAGGCAGAAGTGGGGCTTGGCTGGAGGGTGATGACCACGGATTCATCGACTTCCTTCAAAGTGTCGTCCAGCGGGATGATGCTCAAAGCCGCGCTGGTGGAAGCGGCAGGGATAACAATGCTGCTGCTGACCGGGGTGTAATCCGCGCCGTTCCGCGCCGTACCCGATACGGTGAAGTAAACCGTCAACGGGTCTGCGGTGCTGCCCGTACGGGTGAAGTTAAACGAACCGGGGTCCAAGTTGGCTTCGGAGGCGGAGTTGTCCGCGGCCGTCAGTGTGACTCCCGGGGTATCATCATCTGAGATGAGCAGCGTGGCTGTCCCCGGGTTGACAATGTTGTAGCCGGGAGTGTTCATCAGCGTGGCGGTCACGGTTTCCGCGCCTTCAACCAGACTGTCGTTCAGCGGAGTGATGGTGAAAGTAGCGCTCGATTGGCCTCCGGGAATCGTCACCGTGCCGGGCAAGGCGGCGAAGTCGACACCATTCGAAGCGGTCCCGCTCAAGGAGTAGTAAACGACCAAATTGGCTGCGAGGTTCCCCACTCTGGTGACAGTGAAACTTCCGGGAAGGTTTCCGTTTTCCAGGGCTGGGCTTTCGGTTGCCCGAACCGTTACGTTTACCGGGTCGTCATCGACAATTGTAATCGTCCCGAAGGCGGCAGGCCCAACCAGGTAGTTGCTGTTGGGAGTGACCGTAACCGCGACGGTTTCGTTGCCCTCCACCTCAGCGTCGTCAATGGCAGCGATTGCCACCAACGCATTCGTAGCGCCTGGTTGAAAGTTGGCCACCCCGGTCAGCGTCGTATAGTCCACGCCATTGCTGGCGGTGCCGCTCACCGAATAGTTCACCACCAGGGCTTCAGCCGTGCTGCCGGATCGCAGAAAACTAAACACACCGGCGTCCGTGGCGGATTCCGGAGCCAGGTCGTCGGCGACGGCCACGGTCACGACTGGCTTCGCTGGCGACTGACTGTCAGCGATAGTCACCAAGGCTTCAGCCAGGGAGCCCAACGAATATGCCGGATCTTCCAGAATGCTCCAGAGGACGCTTTCCGGCCCCTCCGCCAGCGAATCGCCCGACGGATTCAGGAAAATGTTGGTGGCGGTGACGCCGGCGGGGATCGTCAATTCAAAAGCAGATCCAATGGCCGGTGCCGGACCAAGGGTGTAATCTGTGGCAAAGGTCGCTGTGCCGGAGAGATTGAATTTCACGGTCACCGCGGAAAGGGGTGCTCCGGATCGGGTCAGAGTGAAGCTGCCACTATCGCCGCCGGATTCGGCCGCCGCGGGATCGGGTGCGGAAACGCTCACAACCGGGTTCCGGCTGGCAACCCAGTCCCGGTTGATTACATTCGGGCCGACATTGACCGGATTGCTCCAACCGACGCCGACGACGTCATAGCCGTATTTGAGCGCTCGAAGCGTGCAGGTTCCCGCATCCAGATTCGCCAAAGTGTAATAACCATCGCTATCGGTGTACGCCCCACGATACGCCGAACCTGCTTCGCTGTTGTTAATGTGTGCGCCTTCCAGCGGTTGCCCGCCGGCAGTCGTCAATCGACCGCTCAGTTGAAACGTGTTGGGAGATCCGACGGTCACGATCAGATCGCGGCTGAACACCCCGCCTTTCATATCGCTGACCACGCATCGGGCGACAAATTGGCCAGTGCGACTCCAGCTTTTTTTCGCAAGCGGCGAGTTGTCCCCAAACGTCAGATCCCCAAAATCCCAGTAATATGCCAGTGCATCACCGTCCGGGTCCGCAGCCACGGCGGTGAAGTGCACCTCCACATTCGTTCCAACGCTTGTTTGATCGGCAGTGAGTTGGAGAGTCGGGCCGATATTGCCGGGGAAATTGCCCAAGTTTACCTGGACCTCAATCCACTTATCTGCTCCGGTCGAACCTTTGGAGACTGGTGTAAAATGCACGCCGGCTGCCACGTCGGAAAACGTCCGGCCAATAACGACGGGTGCGTCGTCCTTGCTGCTGTTGCCAGCGGGGCTCCCTGGAGTCGAATCCAACAACACCGTTCCACCCAAACTATTCCCGACATGGTTGTGCCATGGATTCCAGTTCAGCAGCAGGCCGTTTTCCAACCAGGGATTGGCGGAGAATTTCTGGCGAAATTCAGCCCAGTAACTTCGGGCGTAATCCTTTTTAACCAGCAGGGCATATTTTTGACCCCCTGCCAGGCTGGGGACGTCAAAAGCGGAAATGCGGTAGCGGCCATTGGTGGTGACGGTCTGAACAAAAGCAGACGGCAACCAATCGAGCTGGTTCTTGAAACACGCGTTGAAATCGTAAAGCGCAGGGTTCGCGTTGCGGGCACCCATCGTATCATACGAATTGCCGTACTCAGCCGTGCTGCCAGGTCCGATGATGCTTTCGCCGGCGGCGGACCAAAAATTGGCATGCCACAATCCGTAATTATGCCCCAGCTCGTGGACCGTTACGTCGAGGCTGGGTATCTGCAAGACGAGGCCTTTCCCACCCACGGTGGCAAAGCCCGCAAAATTGAAATTGGGCCCGCCCAGGATCTGGTTGTTCACAATGTCAAAGTCGTAGTTGCTGGTATCGAACCCGGCACCCAAGGCCGCCGCGCGCGCGTCACTCTGCAAAGCCAGGACACCCTTGGCGGCGTAGTAAGCCTTGGTCTGCGGCAGGATCAGCAAGGGTGTCACATCGCTAAGGATGGCGGTCGAGTTGTAGGATTGCTCCGTAAACCACTGGTTGACCTGGTTCATCAATTGGTTTGCGGCGGACTGGCTCATTGGCGCCGTCGGATCATCGGAAAACGCCACGGGCATGAACAACAGCGTTTTCGTCCCTTGGGTGAAACTGCTCTCGGCCGTCTCCCCGTAGCCGCTGCCCCCGCCGGCATCGCCAGCCCATGGGAAATCTAACGACCAAGGATCGGTGGCTGCGGTTATCCCTTGTTCTGGAGACTCATCACCAGCATCGAGGAGGGCAAGTGATCGGTCGATTGCGATCCCTTGAACGAGAAGGTGCAAGTGGGATACCTCACTCTGCCGACGACCATAAACGAAGGTGGCATAGGTGGTGCCGGCCAGCGTTGTTTCCCGGTTCACTTCGCTCGTGGTCAGCTCCAAGTCGTCTGCCACCGTCACCCGAAAATCTGCGTACCCACTGACGATTTCCTCCAAATGGCGGCGGACGCTGCCAGGCAGCTGGCGGCGAATGCCATTTGGAACTGTCATGGCCAGTGCGGCTCTGGGATCAGTTTGGATCAACTCCTTCAGAACCGCTCGTCGGTCGCGTGCGAGTTCCTCACCGATTGCCAGGAGCTTGGCCGAGGCTTCCGATCCTTGCCCGGCCCGAAGGTAATCCTGAACCCATTCGGAAAACAGGTTTAGCGGCGTTGGGTCACGACCGGCTGATTTGGTGGACGGAGCAATCTGCTTGGGAGCGGGTTCGGGCCGTCCGCCCCTGCTGGTTTCAAACCCAACGGCATTCTGCGATGCGGCATCCGTCGGGACTCCGCTGACAGGGTTGACGGAAGGAAAATACCCAGTTGGGCTGGATTGGAAGCAAGGCGGTAGGATTCGTTTGGCGAAGTAAAATCCCATCGCCATCAGCACGCAGACAACGGCGGCGGTTAGCTGCAAAGGGCTTCGGCCCATACCGGTTTCAAAATCATCCGTCCAGCCCAGGCATGGCTCAAGCTCGAAAGCAAACGCAAACTCCAGCCACGGTTCCCCCGGCTATGACAGTTCCAGACTCGATCAAGAAAAAAGGGCCAATATTAATTGGCCCTGTGAGGTTTAGCTGACTTAAATCGCGATGGAGCCGGTCACGCTAGTTTGCGTCGGATCAGAGAAGCTCCACCCATTGCCACCCCCAAGAGCACCAAGGTGGCGCCGCCATCTGGTACGTTCTGGCGGCCGCCGCCCAGATAGACAAGTTGATCCTGATTGGGATACGTGGGAGCGCTTCCCATGTTCAAAGCCGTTACGCCGTACGACGCGGCGGTCACCGTCGATCCCAAACTCAGACTCGTGGCGCTGTCCGCAATCCAAGCTGCCGAGAGACTGCCAAATTCGGCAATGAGCAAAGAGTCAAAGACCCCTGGGTTTACGATGAGCGGACCACTTGGCAGCCCCATTCGTTCACTCTCCAGAAACCAGATTGTATTCTGAAGATTACCCGCTGAAACGGAGCTGTTATAGTTGTAGCCGGCCAGGGTGCCTTGGGCGAACAAACTGTAGAGGTAAGCTGATCCGACAGAAATGTAGTCACCTGTCGTTGTTCCCCCTTTTATGGCCTGCCCATTGGGGTTGACTTGAACGTTGTACGTTCCGCCAGGAGTGAAGTGCTCGTTGTATTCGATGCAAAAGGTCTCAAAACCACCTTGGTATGTGGCTAGCGGGCTATAATTCGCCAGAGTCGAGTTAACAAAGGCTGTGCTCGCGACTGAGCCATCTGACTTGACGACAAACTCCCCACCATTCCCCGCATGCACCGACCCGTAACCGAGGATGATATCGATTCCGTAAGAGTTTGAAACCATGCATGTCCCGATAACAGCTAATGTAACGTTCCTGAAGATACTTCCTTTGATACGCATACGACTTTCCATCTTTTTAAGTATTCTGCTTTGCTTGATTCTACCTACCTTGCTTAAGCGTCATTTTAGCTTCCTCCGTGCCAAGCGATTAAAACCAATGATAAAGTGCGTTCAAGCTATTGTTTACGAACGAGATGCTATGATATAAAAAGATCCATCCGCGCTGGATGAATCCTGGCAACTTGTAAAGTCTGCCGACATATTATGACTTCCGTGCGACTAATGATTGATGAATTAAGCGATTAAGAGGTTGTCAGTAAGCAATATAGCCACATCTCTTGAGTGATTGCCGGAGCGTAAGCTCTACCAACGTTTTTGATGGCTCCGCAGGTGGAGGAAGAGATAATCAGGAAGGGTTGGCGTGCAAAAAACTACAATTTGCACCGCGCTCCCACAAGTGCCCTTCGCGTGGTCGAGCAGAGTAGTGCTTCGATGATTTACGGCGCAATGAGCTTCTGGAACTCTGGCATGTTGCGTAGCGGATTCAGCCGACCATCTTTTCGAGCTTCGGCGACCAGGTCGATCGCGGCGGGATTGGTCGCCCGCCGGGCGCTGCTGATGGTAAGCGCATTTGAAACTGCGGCGAGGCTGTCAGCGGGCCGGTTCAAGCCGCCTCGAATTACGGCGAGGTCATACCAAGCTTCGGCGTTGCCCGGGAGTAATTGTACCATCCGCGCCATCGCCGCCTCGAGCTTCGGCAGGTTGTTCATCTGTTTGTAGAGGTCGGCAACGGCGATCAGTGCACTGGTATCGACCCGGGGATTGGCGATGATGCTGTCGAGGATGGCGATTCCCCGGTCGAACTGCTGGGTTTGAAGATAATTCACCGCCAGCGTGATCGCCGCCTGGAAGTTTGTCGGGTTGGCACGCAACTCGGCCTCAAGTTTTTGCATGCCGCTCAGGTCAAGGGTGCGTTGCTTCCAGTCCTTCAAGTTGGCGATGAGCCCGGCGATTTGTCCGTTATAGGGATCCAACTTCAAAGCGGTTTCGGCGATCATCAAGGCATCGTCGACGCGTGGCGCGATGCCGGCGGGGGGTTGAATGAGCAAGTTGATATAGCGGAAGACGGCTTCCGGACTGTAAGGACAAAACGCGAAGGCTTGACGAAAAGTGAAGTCCGCTTCCTTGTAAATGCGGCGTGTCTCGGCCTCGTTGCGCGGGCGATAAGGTGGGGGTGGCGGGCTGGCTGGGTTGATGCGCCAGGCATACATGCCCCCGATCGAGCTCCGGAGTTTGGAGAAAGCCTTCTGACCCTGGTCATCACGGGCAAATTTGCGCTGGCCGGCGTTCAACCCGCTCCAGTCGTGGCGGAGATAGACCTTCTCCACGAAGGCCACGATGTTGCTGACCGGCGTGTCGTAGGTAATCCAGTTGCCAATCAACCGTTCGGAGAATTGCGACCAGAAGTCGTGATCCTTGGCAAAGACCTCCTCCGGCAGCGTCGGGAGCGGCTGACGGTTGATCTTCATGATGATGCCAAACGGGGTAAGGTGGGGATACATCCACTCCAGCGGAAAACTTTCCTCAACGAAGAACTCGTTGGTCGGATTCCGGTCAAACATGACCTTGGTGAGCAAACCATTAATGGCCATCACGGCGACCTGACCGGAAACTTGCACGCGGTTCTCCACGATCTTGACGTCTTCGCCGGGGCGAATCTGCCGCGGTTCGTTGGGGAATTGAGCGTCATGTTGCAAGCGGCGCTGGGCGTCCGCCAGGTATTCCTGGAAGCATTGCTGGGAGTCTTGGGGGGAGGCGATGTACATTTCGCGATCGGGATAGACGCCCCCGGGACTGACGGCGATTTCCTTGGGGAAAGCGGATTCGATGAGCTGGCGGTTTAATCGCACGCGGGTGAAACTCTGCGGTGCCTCCAGAATGAATGCCGCCAGGTGGGGCGTTATCGGAACCCCGGCATTCCGCAGTTGGGTCTGCACCTGCTCGGCCTGCTTCGACAGCTCGGCATCGATCGCGGCGAGGCGTTGCTTGACCGCCACTTCCGCCGCCTCCAGCCGTTGCAGGGCCAACGGACCGGCTTGTTGGGCGCGCTGCTTTTCTGTTTGGATGGCCTCCAGTTCGAAAACGGTGGTCCAGCGGTTCGCGATGTTGGTGGCCATCGGCCGGTCGTCATAGAGCCCTTTTTCCAGGAGCTGGTTCAAATCCTTGGCGAGCGCTCGACTCAATGCCGTTGGTTCGCCTCCTGCGAGCATGCCTCGCGTCTCGGAGGAAAGCGCGTCGGCAAGCTGTTTGGCTATGCCATTGGCGGGTTGGCGCAGTTTGGCGGCGAAGGCGTTCACGTCCAGAAAGTCTGCGGTCGTGAAAAAGGAACTGCCGACGCGACGATTTTTCTCGATGGACTCCCCGACGCCCGTGAAGTAGCGGTCGAGGGAGGAGGCAGCGCGGGCCAGGAAATTGGTGGTCCAGTTCTTTTCGCGCTCGGCGGAACTTCGCAGGATTTCCTGGAAGAACGGGGTATCAAGTCCGCGCGCCTTCTGGGCACTGCGATGGTAGTGGGCGCGGATGTAATTCAAGTAGGTGCCGTCGGCGAGTGCGTTCTGCGTGATGACATAAACGTCCCGGCGGTCGAATTTGGGATCGAGAGGTTTGCACTCGGGCGGAGTGAAGCTCTCGCAAAACACCATGTAGGTCGGACAGAAGCGGCCCGGATCGGTGCCGCCATAGAGGATCGCATCCCGCGTCATTTCGGGATAAATCGGTTGGCCGTCCTTGTCCTTGAACGGCGGGCTGAACATGTCGTGACCAAACCAATACCCGAACAAGTGGTCGCGTTGTTCGTTGTCGGCCCAGTGGGCCATGTAGGATTGCAACGGGACCGTCGCAAAGATCGCCAGGGTGAGGGCAAGGGGGGCCCGGTTTTTCCAGAGCAACAGCCCCGCCAGAAAGAGCAGGGTCAGGCCGAGCAGCAGCAGGTTGGCCAGCACCGGCAGCGCGAATTGTCCTGGTTCGAAGGCCTTGAACAAGGTGGTCACAAAGGTGAACAGGCCGGCGGGGGAAATCTTTTCACCCATGACGATCACCAGCGTCAAGCCGAACGAGCACAGCATCAAAGCAGCGGCGATGGTGCGGAAGATCAACGAGTCACCCATTTGCTTGTGGCGGTTCGCGAAAAAGATGCAGGCCGCGGCGACCAGGACCGTAATGACTTTCGCGAAGGCAATCATGGCCGGTGCATCGGTGCCAATTTCGGCGTTGGCACTGATAATGGCGCCAAACCGGGCGAATCCGGTCGCGGCCGATTCGGCCGCGGTCAGCGTGGAGCTGCGAAACAGGACCACGGAAATGAGCAAACAGACCATTCCAATTCCGGTCAGCGCGAGAATGGGCTTGAGGTTGCTTTCGCCGGACTCCGAGGTGCGAAATAATTGGAAGGCCGCCAACCCAAGGCTGGCGGAGGTGAGGAGCACGAAAACCACCTTGACGAGACCGTTCATGAAGAGATTGCTGCCAGCTACGGCCGGGTCGGTGAATTGGGAATAGGTTTCCACCGCCAGGGCATAGAGGGCCAGGTCCACCGCGACGATGCCCAGGACAATCCCGGCCCGGCGGAAGGCCTGGTAATGCGTGGCCAGGGACGCGGCAAGCAGGGCCATGCCGTATCCGACCGCCAACGAAACCAGGACGTGGGAAGCGGTAAAAAATACGCGGATCAGTTCACGGGCCTGGCGGTCGGGCGGCGGGTTCAGGAGAAAGACGAGCATCGGTCCGAGGCAGATGAAGATGCCGACCGCGCCAATGATCCAGGCCCGTTCGCGATTCTGCATCTGACGATAGTAAAGGAAGACACCGATAGCGATCAGGATGCAGACGAGATTGAATTCGTTGTCCAGGCCATCGAGATACATCAGCAGTTGCTTGCTGTAGGTGGTCACGAGACTGACCAACCAGTCCAAGCCTTCGCCGACGCCGTTCGTCGGGCTGATTTTCTCATACTGCCCCCGGGTGAAGGCATGAATGAAACCTTCGAGGGTTCGCGGATAGCCCCACTGCATGGGCGGGTTGCTCATGCCGGCGACCGCCATGTAGAGGTAAAACGACATGCCAAACGCGAAGGCCAGGCCGGAGCTGATGGTGACCAGCCAGTACCCGGAGCGCCGGGTTTTGTTGATCATCAGCGAGTCGTAAGCGGCGAACAACCGCAGGGCGACGAGCGCACCCAGACCCAGCCATGGCAGAATGGAAAGGCTGGCCAACGCTTCGGCGGCCCGGGCCGGGTCCTCGTTGCTGCCGGGCGCCCGGATTTGCGCCTTGAGCAGCAAAAACATCACGGCCGACAGCACCACGGCGCCGCCCCCGACGTAACCGCTCACATCGCGCTTTTCGCGCACCGAGATGTAGGTCCAACCCGCAATCGAGGCCAGGCCGACGATGTTGAAGAAGATGTAAACCATCTTGTTGCCGGCCAGCAACGACGGCCCCATGGCCAGCAGGGCGAGGTAGATCACCACGTTCCAGAACAAAAACTCCCGGCCCAGCCGGGGTTTCACGGCGAGAATCAACACTTCCAGGCCCATCGCGATCGGCAGCAGGGATTGGTGGTTGTTCACGCAAATGCCGTACATGAAGAAGGCGAGGACGAGGTAGCGGTTCTGGTGCGGAGCATAGACCCAGCGCAGGAGAAACAGCATCACCCCCATCAAGGACAGCACGCTGAACGAATAGACCTCTACGATCACCGACTGGCTCCACATGTAGCCGTTAAACCCGAGTAAAAGCCCGGAGACAAAGCCCGATACCACGCAAATGGCGTTTTCCCAGCGGCCAGCGATCTCCTTCAGCTGGGCAATGCCTTCCATCAGCATGCTGCTCCCGCGCGAGACGAGCAGCCCGAGCAGGCCGCAGGCGAGCGCACCGGCGGTGGCCTCACCCAGGGCGACGCGCCACGCGATGTTGCCCACCGGGAGCAGGTTCGCCCAAAGCCAGGTATAAATCGTCCAAACCGGATAACCCGGGGGATGAGGAATACCCGCATAAAAGGAACCGACGGCGAGTTCGCCAGAGTCTTCCAAACCAAGATCGGGCGCCAGCGTCCAGTAATAGCTGATCCAGACCAGCAGCGTCGTGACGAAGAAGGTGAACCAGTCGATTCGGCGAAAGAGCGGTGGTGGATTTGACAGGGGAATTTCGGGGGCTTTGGGTGGGGGAGGAGTGGCCGCCGGAGTCTTGCCCGGGGCGGCCTTTTTTTTGTCCGTGCTCATTGTAGATCAATCGCCTTGGAAGGCATCAGAGAACGCATACTAGAAGGGGAACCGCCTTCGTTTGTCCAACCAAAAGTATCCAGCGTGTCGAGCCGGTTGGCAGCGGGTTGAAAGCTGGCGCGAAGGTATGGCGCAAAATTCTGATTGCTCAACGCCAGGGTGATGGCTGGCTGGTCTGGAGCGGGGATCACCAAGCCCTGGCCTGGCTGCGTCAGGATTGCGGCGGTCAAAACGAGGCAGGCGAGCGTGGGGGCCGCGGCTCGGACCAGCAGCGACCAGGCGATTTGCGGCGAAGCTACCGCGCCCGGCGCGGGACATCGATTCATGGCCGTGCGATTTCGCTGGAACGGCGCGTTTATCCATCGCTGAGGATCGCGCCAGAAACGTTCAAGTTTTTGGGAGGGACGCCGCGGTTTCCAGGAACGCAACTGTATCTCCCATTCCTTCATCTCTTTCATAATCTTTTCCTTTCAGGCCGGCTCGGAGTGTCTCCATTCCGTAGCGATAGCGGCCGGCGGCGGTGTTTGGCGAGACTTCGAGCAACTCGCCAATTTCTTCATAAGTGCAATCATGCCAGAGTTTCAGCACGATGACCTCGCGTTGCTGAACGGGCAGTTTCGCCAGGCACTGCATGGCGGCCCGTTCGGTTGCCGATTCCTCCGGCGTGCGTTCGAACCACCGCTGCGATTCCAATTCCCGCGTCAATCGCCGCCAGAACCCCCGTCGATAGTTCAACGCCCGATTGCGAAAGCTGCGAACACAGTAGTGACCCGGATTTTGGGGTGCGGCTTCCATTTGCCACAACGCGAGAAAAGTTTCTTGCACCACGTCCTCCGCTTCCGCGTGGGAAAGGCCGAGGGCGCGACCATAGAGGATTAATTCGGTCGCCTTTGTGTGATACAGCCTTTCGCACCACGCCTTGGTTGAATCCATATTCACTCGTCAACCCATAGACACCAAGCCGGGCGGATTTGTATAAAAAAGTTTACGGGAAGATCGGTGGTGAAGCGACGGCCCGCGGATTGGTGGCCATCCTCCCGGCGATGGGCTTCAAGGATTACGGGGCGATGTCATCAAGCAGACCACCGACTTTGGCCTTTGGCGCACCGGAATGCGCGCCCTCTTGGCTAATGAAAGATTGTTCCCAGGAAGCTAAGCAAACTGTTCATTCCCAGCGTAAGTGCGGCGTCGCGTGGAGGTATTGGATAAAGCTCAGCGTGAATAGGAGTGCACAATGAACTTGTGCCCCGCCCAGCCGTATCCACCCGCATCCTCGACGACAACTTTGTATCTTTCACACGCTTCGCGCCAGGCTTTCCGCTCGCCAAAGTTGTTGGAGGCCCGACAGCAATTCCAATCATCAAACAGCACGAGGCCGCCTTCGCTGAGCATTCCGGATTTGAAGACAAAATCGAGCACATCCAAGGTTGATAAATACAAATCGCAATCAATGTGGAGCATCGCGAACTTGGTGTCGGAGTCGAGTTTGGGCAGGGTTTCCGAGAACCACCCGGCGTGCGTGTTCACCGTGTTCGGAGGCAGATACCGCTGGCATGCGCGCCGCAGCTGTCCGGGGGTCAGGCCTTTATAAGCGCCGGCACCCCATACCCCGGTCTGCACATGGACATTCTCGCGATCCACTGCATGCACCGAGGCCGGCAGGCCTTCAAAGCTGTCAAAGAGATGCAGCCGCTTCCGGGCGCGCATCAGTTTCATCGCCGCCGCGATGACCTTGGCGGTCCGGCCCGTGTGACATCCAAACTCCGCGATGTCTCCCGGCACGGCCGCACAAACGACGTATTGGACACCCTCCACCAACGCCGCCGCGACCGGGCGGCAGGCCAGGGCGTTGTAGCCATATTTCGCGTTCTCCCAAAAGCTGGTGAGGTGGCGGCATTCGGGAATGGAGCTCAACGGACTGCGCAACCTCGCCCTCAGCTTTTGCCAGAAACTCAAGCTGATCATCTCCCCGCTATTGTCGGTTTCTTTCACCATAGATCTCAAATAGGCCAATATTGCGCTGCTGGAATTTCAACCGGGGCCCCGACTTCGAATTCAAGCCTCAAAGTCCACGGGGCGGCCTTACTAGACGGGAGAGTAGGGGCTTTTGTCCATGGAAAACTAACCTCCGGCACGGCACCAGCCTGCGAAGTGAGGGCGAGTTGGGCGTTTGACAGAAGTTGACGGATCGGGCTGGCGAGGCTGATCGCGCCGGGGACTCCGGCGGCTTGACCGGTTCAGCGCTGCACCCGCGCGCTGCCGCCCCGCATGAGTTTTTCCACTTCGGCCTTGTCCGCCATCGAAGTGTCGCCGGGGGTGGTCATGGCCAGGGCGCCATGAGCGGCGCCGTATTCCACCGCTTTTTGCGGGTCGCCAGTGGTTATCAGCCCGTAGATGAAACCGGAGGCGAAACTGTCGCCGCCGCCGACACGATCGAGGATTTCTAGATTGGGATACTGGCGACTCTCGTAGAACTGGCCGTCCAGCCACGCGATGGCGGACCAATCGTTGACGGTTGCCGTCTTTGCGGCCCGCAGGGTGGTGGCGGTGGCCCGGAAGTTGGGAAAGGTCTGCACTGCGGTCCCGATCATCTTCTTGAACGCGGAAACCTCGATCTGGTGAAGTTCTGCATCCGTCCCTTCGACCTCGAATCCGAGGCAGGCCGTGAAGTCCTCTTCGTTGCCGATCATTACGTCCACATGCCGGGCGATTTCCTTGTTCACCTCCTGGGCGCGCCTCTGGCCACCGATCGATTTCCAGAGCGATGGGCGGTAGTTGAGATCGTAGCTGACGAGCGTGCCGTGCTTCCGCGCGGCGGTCACGGCTTCGATGACAACTTGCGGAGTGGTGTCCGAGAGCGCGGCAAAGATGCCACCGGTGTGCAGCCACCGCACCCCGATCACGCCGAAGATATGATCCCAGTCGAAGTCGCCGGCCTTGAGCTGGCTGGCGGCGGTCTGGCCCCGATCGGAAACTCCCACCGCGCCGCGAACGCCGAAGCCCCGCTCGGTGAAATTGAGGCCATTACGTGTTACGCGGCCCACGCCATCGAACGGCCGCCACTGGATGAACTCGGGACTCACGCCGCCTTGCAGCACGAAATCCTCCAGCAATCGCCCAACATCGTTGTCCGCAAATGCAGTCGCAACGGCCGTTCGCAACCCAAAGCAGCGGCGCAATCCGCGTGCGACGTTGTACTCGCCGCCGCCCTCCCAGACTTTGAATTCGCGGGCGGTGCGGATCCGGCCCTCGCCCGGATCGAGTCGGAGCATGATTTCGCCCAGCGACAGAAGGTCGTATTTGCAGGTGTCAGCGGGTTTGATGTTCAAGGCAGCCATGGCGGACAAATTTGGGCGGAACCATGGGTGGAGACAACAAATTTCAGGTTTGGATATTACCACGGACTTGCCGTGCCCCTCGCAGCAACCCTTGGGAGGCCCCCGGTTTGACAATCCACCGGTGTTTTGAGAGTCTCCCACCGCAGCCTAAGTCTGGTGGTCGGCGCCGGACGCGGGGGAACCATAGCCCGGGTGGACCGGGTCGGGGCGAACGGCGACGTAAGTTGCCGGGGTCACTTTCAAGACCCAGCCCGTCAGCTAACCTCGTCGGCAAGTGAAAGGGCAATCTGCCGGAACGCTCACGGCTTCCCAGATTTCCCGCCTGATAACATGCAAACTGAAATTGCTGCGGGCTGTAAATCTGGGCCGGACGGCGGCCCAGGCCATCCGTTGCCAAACGGCTCGACGTCCAATCCGGTGCTGTATCTGACCTTGGGTGCGCTCGGGGTGGTCTATGGCGATATCGGCACCAGTCCGCTCTACGCGTTGCGGACTTGCTTTTCGCCATTGGGTGGCGTCGTGGCGACCCATGACAATGTGCTGGGCCTGCTTTCGCTCATTTTCTGGTCCCTCATTCTGATCGTATCGGTAAAATACCTCGCTTTTGTCATGCGGGCGGACAATCGCGGCGAAGGTGGAATCCTCTCCCTGCTCGCCTTGACCTTTCCCGAGCGCGGCACGGATTCGGGCACACGAACGTTCTGGGTGTTTACCGCGCTCGCCGTGTTCGGTGCGGCGCTGCTATATGGCGAGGGACTGATCACCCCGGCGATCACCGTTCTGAGCGCGGTGGAAGGACTGGAAATGGCGGCGCCGGGGTTAAGGGCCTATGTCGTGCCACTAACCATTCTGGTGCTCGCGGCGTTGTTTAGCGTGCAGCGTATCGGCACCGGCCGTGTGGGCAGCATGTTTGGCTGGGTGATGTTGCTGTGGTTCGTCACCTTGGCGGCGCTGGGGATCAATCAGGTTCTCCGTGCCCCCGAGGTTTTGTTGGCCGTGAACCCGATTTACGCCATTCACTTTTTCTCGGCGAACGGCCTGACTGGTTTCCATCAGCTCGGGGCCGTGTTTTTGGTGTTGACCGGCGCGGAGGCGCTCTATGCCGACATGGGGCACTTCGGACGCAAACCCATTCGCTTTGCCTGGTTCGGCCTTGTGCTGCCTGCTTTGTTCTTGAATTACCTCGGCCAGGGCGCGTTGGTGTTGCAAGACCCGGGTGCGGCGGAAAATCCCTTCTTCGGTCTGGCCCCCGCGTGGGCCTTGTACCCCCTGATTGGTTTGGCGACCGCCGCGGCGGTGATCGCCTCCCAGGCCTTGATTTCCGGTTCCTTCTCGCTCACGATGCAGGCGGTGCAACTCGGCTTCGTGCCGCGGGTCGCCATCGAACATACCTCCTCCGCCACGCGCGGGCAGATTTACATTCCGGGAATCAACTGGGGCTTGATGCTCGCTTGCATCAGCCTGGTGCTGGGTTTTCGTTCGTCCGACCATCTCGCGGCCGCCTATGGCATTGCCGTGGTGATGACCATGATGATGACCACCATGCTGCTCTTCTTTGCGGCCCGCCGTTTATGGGGTTGGAGCCGGTGGCGGGCGGGCGGTCTTTGCGCCTTTTTTCTGACCATTGAATTGTGTTTCCTCGGTGCAAATCTGGCGAAAGTGGCCCACGGCGGCTGGGTGCCGCTGGTGGTCGGGGCCATCGGTTTCACCCTGATGTCCACTTGGAAAACGGGACGCCGCCGCTTGCGGCAGCGCTTGATCAAGAGCCTGCTGCCCATTGAGGATTTCTTGAAGGATGTGACCGAATCCAAGCCCACGCGGGTCCCGGGAACGGCCATTTTTCTCGCGGGTAATCCCGACGGCACTCCGGCCGCCCTGACGCACAATTTCAAACACAATAAGATCATCCATAAACGCGTAGTGCTGCTGACCATCCAGGTTGAGGAGATTCCGTTCATGGAGATGGAGCGCCGCGTCACGGTGTCCGACTTGGGCCAGGGATTCTACCGGGTCATCGGACGTTACGGATTCATGGAGGAGCCGAATGCCGAGGACATCTTGAAGCTCTGCAAACCGCACGGGCTTAATTTCCGGGAAATGGAGACCACCTTCTTCCTCAGCCGCGAGACGATTATTGCCAGCGAGCGCCGGGGATTGGCCCGGTGGCGCAAACACCTCTTTGCCTTGCTCGCCCGCAATGCGCAACCCGCCAATGCCTACTTCCGTCTGCCACCCAACCGGGTTGTCGAGCTGGGTTTGCAGGTGGAGATTTGAGCCTTGGCGGTTTCCCGGGGCTGGCAGGAGGGTTGCTAAGTTGTATGATGCAACGATCTCTCCAAACCATGCCGTGCGGGCGCGTGCTTGTTAAGCCGGCGACGGGACTCGCAAAACCCTTCGGAAACCTGCATTTTCAGCACGTTGGCTGATTTCGCTCCGCCGTCCCCGCCGTCACCTCTAACCGAAGGCGTTGTTGCAAAATGGCCACCTCGCTTAAATCCCAACCGGCCGCGCCCTTGCTGGCCAACTACGAGCCGGAAAACTTTTTTGACGAAATGGCGGCCACCGATGGCTCGGTGCGGCCGCACTACGAGCGCTTCCGTCAGCTCTTCCAATCGCTTGCGCCTTCGGAGTTTGACCTGAAACGCCAGTCCGTGGACCTCGCGTTCCTGCGCCAGGGCGTCACGTTCAATGTCTATGGCGACTCGGCCGGGACAGAGAAAATTTTCCCGTTCGATCTGCTCCCCCGCATCATCCCCGCCACCGAGTGGGATATGCTGGAACGAGGTCTGGTCCAGCGCATCACGGCCTTGAACCTGTTTCTGCACGACATCTATCACAAGCAAAAGATTCTCAACGATGGCGTAATCCCGCCGTTCTATGTGCTTTCGGGCAAGCACTTCCGCCGTGAGTTTGTAAACTTCAATGTGCCCCGGGACATTTACATCCATGTCTGTGGCACGGATTTGATTCGCGATGACCAGGGGCAATACCTGGTGCTGGAAGACAACGGACGCTGTCCGTCCGGGGTGAGCTACGTTTTGGAAAATCGCCGCGCAATGAAGCGCTCATTTCCGGGGATGTTCGAGAGCATTGGCGTCCGGCCGGTGGAAGACTATCCCGGCAAGTTGCTGGGGATGCTGCAACACATCGCGCCCGCCGGGGGGGCGGAGCCGACGGTCGTGTTGCTTACCCCGGGAGCCCACAACTCCGCGTATTTCGAGCACACTTATCTTGCCCGGCAAATGGGAATTGAAATTGTTGAGGGCCGCGATCTGGTGGTGCGGGACGCCCGGGTGTTCATGCGCACGACGAAAGGTTTGCAGCCGGTGCATGTGATCTACCGCCGGATCGATGATGATTTCCTCGACCCCACCGTTTTCCGCCGCGATTCCATGCTGGGCGTGCCCGGGCTGGTGAACGCCTATCGGGCCGGCCATGTTTCGCTGGCCAACTCCATTGGCACCGGCATCGCCGATGACAAGGTCATGTATTACTTCGTGCCGCGCATGATCAAATACTACCTCGACCAGGACCCGATCCTGCCGAATGTGCCAACCTACTTGGCCAACGAAGAAGCCGACCGACAGTATATTCTCGAGAACCTCGAACAGCTCGTCGTTAAAGCCGCGAACGAGTCGGGCGGCTACGGGATGCTGATCGGGCCAAAGGCGACGAAAGCGGAAATCGCGGACTTCCGGCAGAAAGTAGCCGCCGAGCCGCGCGGTTACATCGCACAACCAACCATCTCGCTCTCCCGCCACCCCACCCATGTCGCGGATGGCGAATTTGAGGGACGGCACATTGATTTGCGGCCCTACATTATTTACGGGGAGAAAATTGAAATCGTTCCCGGCGGGCTGACCCGCGTGGCGTTGCGCAAAGGCTCGCTCGTCGTGAACTCATCGCAAGGCGGAGGCAGCAAGGACACCTGGGTGTTGTACGGAGACCGCTAAAATGTTAAGTCGCGTCGCCAATTCCCTCTACTGGATGTTTCGCTACATCGAACGCGCCGAGAACATTGCCCGGATCGTGGATGTCAACCTGCAGCTGCTGCTCGACCTGCGGGATCTCAACGAGCAACGACTGGCGGAACATTGGCTGCCGATCGTGCAAACCACCGGGGACGAGGAACAATTCTTCACCTTGCACAAAAAAGCCACCGCGCGAAACGTCACGGAGTTTCTCGTTTTCCAGTTGGAGAATCCCAATTCCATCGTCTCCTCCATTTGCTCGGCTCGCGAGAATGCGCGCATGGTGCGGGACCAGATCACCATCGAGTTGTGGGAGGAGCTCAACCGGCTTTACTGGTTCGTCAAGACTCCGGTGGCGCGACAGGTTTGGAAAGACAGCCCCAGCGAATTTTTCCAACAGATCAAGGCGGGCTCGCTGCACATCATCGGCTTGACCGATGCCACGCTCATTCACAATGAAGGCTGGTGGTTTGCCCAGGTCGGCAAGTTCATTGAGCGCGCCGACAAAACCACGCGCATTCTTGACCTGCGTTATGAAATGCTGCCGGCCAAAGGAGTGCCCAGAAGAGTCAGTCAAGAGGACGCCCTTGAATGGTCTGCCATCCTGCGCTCCTGCAGCGCCTGGGATGCTTACAAGAGCATCCACGGGGCCGAGGTCAATCCGCGGCTTGTGGCTGAATTCCTCCTGCTCAACGAGGATTTTCCGCGCTCGGTGCGCTTTTGTGTCAGTGAAATGAACCATGCGCTACGGCGCATCTCCGGCGTGGCGGAGGGCCGCTTCAGCAACGACGCGGAAAAACTCGCCGGCCGGCTCGAGGCGGAACTGCAATTCAGCACCATCGACGAGATCTTTTCCACCGGACTCCATGGCTATCTGGATGCCTTGCAGGGCAAACTCAACGACATCGGCTCGGCCTTGTTCAATGCCTACATCTTTCAATCATTCAACAACCTGGAGGACGAAATCATGGTGCAACAGGAGGAGCAACAGCAGCAGTCAGGGATCCCAGGCGATCAACCCGCATGAAACGCATCGGCATTCTCACCGCCGGCGGCGATACCCCCGCTCTCAACGCCACGATCCATGGCGCCGTCGTGCGCGCCAACCAGCTCAAAGTGGAGATTTTCGGTTTGATCAAGGGCTTTAACTGCCTGTTCAATCCGCGTGTTCCGCACATTCATCTCAATCCGCTCTATCAGGAAATTCCCGAACTCGATCCGACCAAGGGCGGAACGCTCATTGGGTCCTCCCGTGATTTTGTCGACCCGGAAAAGAAGGAGCAACTGGATCTAGTGGCATCCCGCTTGGACCAATTGGGCATCGAAGGGCTCATCTGCATCGGCGGTGACGGTACGCTGAACGGGCTCCAGCCCCTCGCCGAGCGACTGCCGGTGGTGCTCGCGCCCAAGACGATTGATAACGATCTGGGCCTTAACTATCCGAGCGAACCCGACGAATGGGTCCGCGCCCATGACGCCAGCGCCAAGGCCGGTTTCCGCTACAAGCGTGCGCCTTCGAATGCCGTCTTCGATCTCGATCACATCGTCAATTACGTGACGCCGGGTTACGCGACGGCGGTGTTCGTTTCCGCCCAGGGCGTCGAACGGATTCGGACGACGGCGGAAAGCCACCGGCGCATTGCCATTATTGAAGTCATGGGGCGGCATTCCGGCTACATCGCGCTGGGCACGGCGTATGGCCGGCCGGACATCATTCTCGTGCCCGAGCACGCCCCCGATCTCGAACTCCTCGTTCAGCGTGTCAAACACATCTACGATCTCCAGAAGAATGTCGTCATCGTCTGCGGTGAGGGCATCGTGGACGAACAGGGGCGTGAGCTGGGCGCGGAAACCAAATCCACCGACCCGGCGGGGAACATCGTCTTGAGCGGCGCGGCGGAAGCGCTGCGCACGAAATTGATTCAGATGATCGGCGACAAGTATTTCCAGCTGTATCGGCGGGGCGAATCTGCCAAGGAAGCGATCTTCACGCGTAAAGTGGGTCACACCCAGCGCGGCGGGCGGCCCATTCTCTTCGATCGTTTTTATGCCGCCCAACTGGGCGCGGAAACGGTTGATCTGCTCGTGGAGGGCCGCAACAATGCGGTAGCCGTTCTCCAATACAACGCCGCGAAAGGCTTTCACGTCGAGGGTTACGACGCGAATCGCTTTCGTGACCGTTGGGGGCTTATTCATGCGCGCTCCATGTATCCGGTGCTTTATGATGCCAGACTCATGAAGCCCTCGAAGCTGGGCATCGAGTACCTGATGCCGATTTTCACGGACGCCATCGGCGAGGATGACGCGGAGCACATGCGCCAAACCCTCTTCGCGGCGGGCAATCTGGCCCAGCCGTATCACTCCATCAACACGGACGTTCACAAACGCATTCGGTATCTCACGCCTGACTTGGCTGCCAGACCGGCAACGGTTTGAGCGGAGTCAAAGAGCCATGTCCATCCACGTCGCGCTTCACCACAAGACCCATTACCAGTATGACCGGCTGGTCAATCTGGGGCCGCAGGTGATTCGCTTGCGCCCCGCCCCGCACGCGCGCACCCGGATCCTCAGCTACTCGCTCCGCGTGCAACCCGAAAAGCACTTCCTGAACTGGATCCAGGACCCGCAGTCGAACTACGCGGCGCGACTGGTCTTTGACAAACCGACCCGCGAATTGCTCGTGGAGGTGGATCTGGTTGCGGAGATGGCGGTGTTCAACCCGTTCGATTTCTTCCTTGAACCGCAGTCAGAAAAGTTTCCGTTCGCGTACGATCCGGCGCTCGATCACGAACTCGCACCGTTCCAACGCAAGTGCTGGCTCACGCCCCGGTTCTCCAAATATCTGACCGCCCTGCGTCGGGCCGTGCTCGGCGAAGTCAAGCGGCGGACGAAGCAGGAACGCCTCGCCGTCCCCGAAAAGGAGAAGCCGCGCACCATCGATTTCCTGGTGGCCATCAACCAGCGCCTGTGGCAGGACATCAAATATGCCATCCGCCTCGAACCCGGGGTGCAAACGCCGGAGGAAACCCTCACGCTCGCCAGTGGTTCGTGCCGCGATTCCGCCTGGCTGCTGTGTCAGTTGTTGCGCCATTGCGGCCTCGCCGCGCGTTTCGTCAGTGGATACCTGATTCAACTCAAGGCGGACGTGAAATCCCTCGATGGCCCGAGCGGCGCGGAAAAGGACTTCACCGACCTGCACGCGTGGACGGAAGTGTATCTGCCGGGTGGCGGTTGGATCGGGCTCGACCCCACTTCCGGCTTGCTGGCGGGGGAAGGTCACATTCCGCTGGCTTGCACGCCGGACCCGTCGAGCGCCGCGCCCATCAGCGGCGGCGTGGATGAGTGCGAATGCGACTTTGCCTTCGCCATGAGCGTGACCCGCGTTCACGAATCGCCGCGGGTCACCAAGCCCTACACCGAAGCGCAATGGGCGGAGATCGCCCGGCTCGGCCAGGCAATTGACGTTGATCTGAAAAAGCATGATGTGCGCCTGACGATGGGCGGGGAGCCGACGTTTGTCTCGATCGACGACCCCGACGGTGCGGAATGGAATTTCACGGCGGTCTCGCACAAGAAACGGCTGCTCTCCGGCGAACTCATCAAGCGGCTGCGCCACAAGTTTGCCCCCGGTTCGCTGTTGCATTACGGGCAGGGCAAATGGTATCCGGGCGAACCGCTGCCGCGCTGGGCGTTGGCGGCCTATTGGCGCAAGGACGGCGTGCCGATCTGGAAGGACGACTCGCTGATTGCGGATGAGTCCAGGAATTACGGTCACGGGGCGAAGGAAGCGAAGGAGTTATTGTCGCGCATTGCCACGCTGGTCGGGGGCGATCCCGCGCATTTGATTCCGGCCTACGAAGACGCGTTTTATTACAGTTGGAAAGAGCGCCGCTTCCCGTCGAATGTCACCCCGGAGAACACCAATCTGAAGGACCGGCAGGAGCGCGAACGCATTGCCCGGATTTTTCAGCAGGGCCTCGGTTCAATTGTGGGTTACACGCTTCCCATCAAGCGCATTGCCGGCGGCTGGATGTCCGGCAAGTGGTTCTTGCGCGATGACGACACGCTCTGGCTTATCCCCGGCGATTCACCGATGGGCTTGCGCTTGCCGCTTGATTCGATTCCGTGGGTGGCGGAGAAGGAATTTCCCTGGCTGCGCCAGCAGGACCCGTCGCAGCCCCGGCTCCCGGAACTGCCGCAGGATTTTCCTTATCGCCAGCGTTTCGTCGGTCGGGCCGCAGCGGCCACGGCGCCACGGCAAGGGCGTGGTGAACGGGCGCAAAAACTCGGCGAGAATGACAAGCCGCTGGAGGAGCTGTTGCCGGACGAACATCCCTTGCGCCGCCCCGCGCCCGGACAGAGTGCGCCGTGGATCATCCGCA